>CACMNV010000001.1 GCA_902615025.1 uncultured SAR116 cluster alpha proteobacterium
GAAAATTTTTATCTTAGGCTTCCTTTCATCCTGTCTATTTGCATCATTTGCAAATGCAGCTGTTGATTCTGAAGTCGCATATATATTTAACTCATTTTCCTTTTTGGTACATGGGTTTTTAGTTATGCTTATGGCGGCCGGTTTCTGTATGCTGGAAACTGGTTTAGTCAGAGCTAAAAATGCAGTTGTCCAATGTGCTAAAAATATTGGTTTATATTCAATTGCAGGAATAATGTTTGCACTTATCGGTTATAACGTAATGTATATGGACGTTTCTGGTTGGATAGGTACATTCGCAATATGGGGTCCTGCAGATAAGCTTGATCCACTTGAAGGGGATTACTCTTCAGGATCTGATTGGTGGTTTCAAATGGTTTTTTGTGCTACTGCAGCATCAATCGTGAGTGGAGCCGTTGCGGAAAGAGTTAAATTATCTAGCTTTTTAATATTTGTTGTGCTTTTGTGTGGTTTTATATACCCAATTCAAGGTTCATGGTCTTGGGGTGGCGGATATTTAAGCGAGGCTGGATTTTTAGATTTTGCTGGTTCATCCATAGTTCATGGTGTTGGCGGTTGGGCTGCATTAACCGGTGCGATTATTCTGGGCGCTAGAAAAGGTAAATATGCTTCAGACGGTAGTGTTAATCCAATGCCAGGTTCAAACTTACCATTAGCAACTTTAGGTACTTTCATATTATGGTTTGGTTGGTTTGGATTTAATGGCGGTTCCCAACTTGCAATGGGTTCTGCTGCTGATGTATCTGCTATTTCAAACATATACATTAATACAAATCTTGCAGCAGCAGGTGGAGTGGTAGTCGCAATAATTTTAACCATGTTATTTTACAAGAAAACTGATCTTACAATGGCATTGAATGGTGCTCTTGGTGGACTAGTTGCTATCACGGCTGAGCCTTTAGCTCCTTCACCAATGCTTGCAATATTTATTGGAGCTGTTGGTGGATTGATAGTTGTATTATCAATACCAATGTTAGACAAATTTAAAGTAGATGATGTTGTCGGCGCAATTCCTGTACACTTGTTTGCAGGTATTTGGGGAACAATAGCTGTTGTTTTCTCAAATTCAGATGCAAATATTGGCGCTCAACTCTATGGTATACTAGCTATAGGAGCATTTACAGTAATCGCATCTTCAATTGTATGGTATGCAATAAAACTTATTATTGGTATCAGAGTATCGGAAGAACAAGAGCTTGAAGGTGTTGATTTAAGTGAAGTTGGTATGGAAGCATACCCTGATTTTAAAAAATAATAATCAAATTACCTCCCCATAAAAAGGCAGTCTTAATGGACTGCCTTTTTTTATTTTCTTAACATTTATAATCCAAGTGAATGATAGCTATCCATTACTCTTTTGACGGACACCATCATAGCTGATGTTCTTAAATCATTAGCATTAGGATTTTTATTCCAAACTTCACTTATAACCTCATAAGTGTTTCTCATTGTATCTTCTAACCCTGATCTTACTAGATCTATTTCTGCTGAACCCTGCATTACTAAATCTTTGTATTCATCTGGAAATTTGGAGCCAGTCATTTTTTCTAGTGCTTCAATCATTAATGTAGTTTGGTTTTCCTGGGCACGTCGTTGAAGTCTTCCTAATCGAATTCTGCTTAAGTTTTTAATCCATTCGAAATAACTTACTGTAACTCCTCCTGCATTAGCATAAAGATCAGGGATTATAACAACTCCTTTTTTACTCAAAATTTCATCAGCTTCACTTGATACAGGACCATTTGCTGCCTCAATTATTAATGGTGTTTTGATTTTATCAGCATTTTCTTTATTAATTACAAGTTCCATTGCGGCAGGAATTAAAATATCAGCATCTTGTTCTAATATTTCAGAGCCTTTATCAACATATCCTTTGAAATCTTTAACCCCACCATATTCAAAAATGTATTCCTTTAATTTTTCTATATTTATTCCTTTTCGGTCCACAATGGACCCGTCTCTTTCAATAACATGCGTTACTAAACAATTATCTTCGTTCGACAAAAATAATGCTGCATGATAGCCAACATTACCTAAGCCTTGAACTATTACTCTTTTCCCTTTCAACCCTGGAGTTAAACCTGTTTTCTTTACATCAATTGGATTATCAAAAAAAGCCTGTAAAGCATATTGAACCCCTCTTCCTGTAGCCTCTGTTCTTCCTCCTATTCCACCTTTGTTAACTGGCTTTCCTGTTACACATGCCCAGGCATTTAACTCAGTTGGGTGTAACTTTCTAAACTCATCAGCCATCCAAGCCATTTCTCTTTCACCAGTACCCACATCAGGCGCAGGAACATTTTGGGAAGGATGAATTAAATCTCTTTTTGATAATTCATCAGTGAAACGTCTTGTAATTTTTTCTAATTCCTCTTCAGTCCAATCTCTAATGTTAATAATAAGTCCTCCTTTTGACCCCCCAAAAGGAATTTCAACTAGAGAACACTTGTAAGTCATCAATGCAGCTAAAGCATCAACTTCATCTTGATTAACAGCCAAATCATATCTTATACCACCTTTGACAGGCTCAATATGATCAGAATGTACAGATCTATAACCAGTAAATGTATGAATAGTACCTCTTAATCTAACACCAAATCTAACGACGTAAGTTGAATTAACAGTCATCACTTGTTTAGCTAATTCATCTGTATAAACTTCTTTACCTTCACTTTTTTGAAGACACGTTACCGCTTTTTTGTAATTTTCTTCTATTGATTTTAAAAACTCTTGACCTGCCATTTAATTCCTCCCAATCAATGATAGAATACTATAATTGTATTTATTTAAATCTGTAAATTGATTTTTCTTAAAATTAAGTCTTTAATATGTAAAAAGGAAAATATATGTTTCAAAATTTAAAAAATATCTTTGAAAAAGTTAAACAGGAAAATAATTCAGAGGTGGAGATTATTGAAGAAGAAATCCATGCTGTTTTATCTCTTTTAATCGAAGCATGCAAAGTTGATGGAATAGTCTCTGATAACGAAATAGAAAAAATTACAAGCTTGCTAATTAATAAGTTTCATCTAGAACCAAGCAAAGCAAAAAATGCTGTTAATTTTGTTTTAGAAAAAGCAAATGAAAAAGTTGAAATCTTTTCAGATATAAAAGTCATTCTCGATACAATGGATCATGAAGAAAGAATAAAAGTCGTTGAAATGCTATGGAGAGTAGTATTAGCTGATGGAAATATAGATGATTATGAATCAAATCTTATGAGAAAAATATCAAGCTTACTTCATGTTTCAAACTTTGAAACAGCTGAAGCTAAAAAACGTGCTATGAACTAAAATTATGTATGATAAAACGCTTAACTTTGGATTTAACCAAGATCTAAATCAATTAAAAGATACTGTATATAAATTCGCTCAAAATGAAATTGCTCCATTAGCAAAAAAGGTTGATGAAAACAATGAATTTCCAAATTTTTTGTGGGAAAAATTTGGAGAATTAGGACTGCTAGGTATCACAGCTGATGAAGATTATGGAGGTACAGGGTTGAACTATTTGTCACATTGCATTGTTATGGAGGAAATTAGTCGAGCTAGCGCTTCAGTAGGATTGTCTTATGGAGCATTTTCAAATTTATGTGTGAATCAAATTAATAGAAACGGAAACCATGAGCAAAAAAATAAATATTTACCAGAGTTATGTTCTGGAAAAAAAATAGGTGCTTTAGCAATGAGTGAGCCAAACTCTGGATCTGACGTTGTTTCTATGTCATTACATGCTGAAAAACAAGGTAATAAAACATATCTATTGAATGGTACAAAAATGTGGATAACAAATGGTCCAGATGCTGATGTTCTAATAATATACGCTAAAACAGATCCTTCTGCCGGTTCAAAAGGAATAACTGCATTTATAGTTGAAAAGAACATGGTAGGATTTTCTGTAGGAAAAAAAATTGATAAACTTGGAATGCGTGGTTCAAACACATCTGAATTAATATTTGATAATTGCGAAGTACCTGAAGACAATATTTTAGGAAATCCTGGAGATGGTGCATCAATATTAATGAGTGGTTTAGACTTTGAAAGAGTTGTATTGGCTGCAGGCCCTTTGGGGATCATGGCATCAGCATTGGATATTGTTATCCCTTATACACAAGAAAGAAAACAGTTTGGAAAATCAATTGGTCAATTTCAATTAATCCAAGGTAAGATTGCAGATATGTATACTACACTAAATGCTTGTAGATCATATGTTTATGCAGTCGCATCTGCCTGTGATAGAGGTGAAACAACTAGGAAGGATGCTGCAGGTTGTATATTGTATGCTGCGGAAAAAGCAACAAGTATTACTTTAGATGCTATTCAAATTTTAGGTGGTAATGGCTATACGAAAGATTATCCAGTTGAAAGATTATTAAGAGATTCAAAATTATATGAAATTGGTGCAGGAACTTCTGAGATAAGAAGAATGCTAATTGGAAGAGAAATATCAGAAGGAAACTAATATGAGCATCTTAAAATCGAATTTATCAGTAACTAATGATATTTTTCTAAAAAATAAAAATGAAATGCTATCGAAGATTGATAAAATCAAAAAGGTAAAAGATTTTGCCTTTAAAGGTGGTGTTAAAAAATTTAATAAAAAAACTTCTAGAGAAAAAAAATTACTACCTAGAATGAGAATTACTCAGTTACTTGACAAAGACTCTACTTTTTTAGAAATAGGTGCATTAGCAGGACATGACCTTTACGACAACGAGTGTCCTGGAGGCGGCATAATTACAGGCATTGGAAAAGTTCATGATTTGAGTGTAATGATAATTTGTAATGATTATACAGTAAAAGGGGGTACATATTACCCTATTACTGTAAAAAAGCATTTAAGAGCTCAAGAAATTGCAATGCAAAATAACTTACCTTGCATATATCTGGTTGATTCAGGAGGAGCAAATCTTCCAAATCAAGACGAAGTCTTTCCTGATAGAGATCATTTTGGTAGAATTTTTTATAATCAATCAAAGATGTCTTCTAAAAACATAATGCAAGTGGCAGTTGTTATGGGAAGTTGCACTGCTGGTGGAGCTTATGTCCCAGCAATGTCTGATGAAACTATTATTGTAAAAAACCAGGGGACTATTTTTTTAGCAGGACCACCTCTAGTAAAGGCAGCAATTGGAGAAAAAATCTCTGCTGAGGATTTAGGAGGCGGTAAAGTTCATACAGAAATTTCAGGTGTTGCTGACTATCTTGCAGATGATGATTATGATGCTTTAGAATTAACTCGACAATGCATTAAAAATGCAAATATTACTCAAAAAAAATTTGATCAAAAAATAAAGCCACCACTATATGACAATGAAGAATTGATTGGAATTGTCCCAAGTGATCTAAAAAAACCATTTGATATAAGTGAAATTATAATGAGGATAATTGATGATTCTGATTTAGATGAATTTAAACCAAATTATGGAAAAACTCTTCTAACAGGTTTTGCAAAAATAAACCAAATCAGTTGCGGAATAATAGCCAACAATGGCGTTTTATTTTCTGAAAGTGCACAAAAAGGAACTCATTTTATTCAACTTTGCACTAAGAGAAAAATACCCATTATATTTTTTCAAAATATTACAGGTTTTATGGTTGGCAAACAAGCCGAGCATACTGGAATTGCTAAGAACGGCGCTAAATTAATTAATGCTGTTTCAAATTCAAAATCTCCTAAAATAACTGTAATCGTAGGTGGTAGTTTTGGAGCTGGTAATTATGGTATGTGTGGAAGAGCGTTTCAGCCTAATTTTTTATGGATTTGGCCAAGTTCAAAAACATCAGTAATGGGCGGAGAACAAG
Source organism: uncultured SAR116 cluster alpha proteobacterium (assembly GCA_902615025.1). Classification (GTDB taxonomy): domain Bacteria; phylum Pseudomonadota; class Alphaproteobacteria; order Puniceispirillales; family Marisalimonadaceae; genus TMED54. The sequence goes on from CACMNV010000001.1 coordinate 5,823, forward strand.
CAGCTAATGTTTTACTGCAACTTAAAAAAATAAATGTTAAAAAGAAAAACGAAGACTGGAATGAAAAGATAGAAAAAGGGTTTTTTTCAAAATTGGTTAAACAATTTGATTATCAATCAAATCCACTTTATTCATCTTCAAGATTGTGGGATGATGGGATAATAGACCCAAGAGATACAAGAAATATCCTTTCAGAGTGTCTGCAAATAAGTTTGAACTCAAAAATTAAAAAAACAAAATTTGGTCTTTTTAGAATGTAGAATTTTTATGAATTTCAAGAAGCTTATAGTTACAAAAATTAATAATATTGCTACTGAAATTAGGTTAAACGATCCAGATGTTCATAATGCACTTACGCTCGATATCATAAATGAATTAAGCCTTTGCATTGATGAGTTATCAAGAGATACATCATCTATTATTTTAATTTCAGCAAACGGAAAAAGTTTTTGTGCTGGAGGTGATTTATCATGGATGAAAAAACAACTATCTGCACCAAGAGAAAGTAGAATTATAGAAGCATCTAAACTTGCTGACTTACTTCTAAAACTCTACAATTGTCCTAAAACTATTATTGGTAATATAGAAGGTAATGCCTTTGGTGGTGGTATTGGAATTATGTCAATATGTGATTTTGTTTTTTCAGTAAAAGAAATTAAGATGGCATTAACAGAAGCAAAACTTGGCCTTATACCAGCAACAATAAGTCCATATGTAGTTAAGAAAATTGGTGAAAAAAACGCAATCCATTTATTTACATCTGCGAAAATTTTTAGACCTGAAGATGGAATTAAGTTTGGGTTGATTGATTTTATATATGAAAAAAATGAAATAAACTCAAAAATATCAGAGTTTTTAGACAGCTTTAAGGATTCTGCTCCGAATTCAATTTTAGAATCAAAAAAGCTAGTGAGAGATTTATCTTATCCTATTAATCAAAATATTGTAGATCTTACAATTAACAAACTAGCAGATATATGGGACACTAAAGAAGCTAAAGAGGGTATAAGCGCTTTTTTTAATAAGAAAAAACCTAATTGGATTAAGGAGTGAGAATGACTAAAATACCGAGACAATTGGCAAAAAATAAAATCACAAGTTTAAATCTTAAAAATAAGAAAAAAACTAAAGACGATTTAAATGCTGAAAATTATTTAAAAATTGTTAAGGAAAAAATTGGATTTATCCCAAATGTTTTGGCTGCATTCTCTAATTTTCCAAAACAGTTTGAAGGTTTTACCAAATTATACAATTCTATTATGTTAGGAGATTCTGGTTTAACAAAGTTAGAAAGAGAAATGATAGCAGTTACTGTTTCATCTTTAAATCACTGCTATTACTGTATAGTTGCACATGGGTCAGCTGTAAGAGAATTATCTGGAGATCCTCAATTAGGAGAAAGATTAATTTCAAATTTAGAAGCAACAAATTTAGCAAAAAAACACCAAGTAATGCTCAGATATGTCAAAGAGCTTACAAAAAATCCTTCTGACGTAAATAAAAAATCAAGGGATGAATTAAGTAAAAATGGTTTTTCTGACAGAGATATTTGGGACATAAGTTTAATTACTGGTTTTTTTAATATGACAAACAGACTAGCTATCGCTACTGAAATGGAACCAAATGACATTTATCACTCATCTCATAGATAATTTTCATGTCATTTGAACTAACAGAAACACAAAAAAATATTGTTGAAGCAGCTAAAAAAATTTCATCAAAATTTGATGATAATTATTGGTTAGATTTAGATTTAAAATCAGAGTTTCCTTTTGAATTCTATAATGAAGTTGCTAAAAGTGGTTGGTTGGGCATGTGTATGCCTGAAGAATACGGAGGAGCTAATTTAGGCATTCAAGAAGCGGCTCTTTTTATGCAAAATATTACTAGAAATGGTGGCGGAATGTCTGCTGCATCATCAATTCATATTAATATCTTTGGACCACACCCTATTGTTGTTCACGGAACTAAAACACAAAAAAAGAATTGGCTACCTAACTTAATTTCTGGAAATGATAAAACATGTTTTGGAGTTACAGAACCTGATGCAGGGTTAGATACTGGGAAAATAAAAACTACAGCAAGTAAAATCCAAGGTGGATATTTAATAAATGGACAAAAAATTTGGACCTCAACAGCAAAAATTGCAAATAAAATTCTACTTTTAGCTAGGACTTCTGAATTAGGAGAAACAAAAAATAATATTGATGGATTGACTTTATTTTACACAGATTTTGATAGAACAAAAATTGAAGTAAGAGAGATAAAAAAAATGGGGAGAGGTTCTGTTGATAGTAATCAAATCTTTTTTGATAATCTGGAAATATCTGAAGAAGACCGAATTGGAGAAGAAGGCAAAGGCTTTAGATATATTTTAGATAGCTTAAACCCTGAAAGAATATTAATTGCAGCAGAAGCTCTAGGCATTGGAAAAGATGCTTTAGAGAAAGCTGTAAAATATGCTAATGAAAGAATTGTATTTGAGAGACCAATTGGTAAAAATCAAAGTATTCAACATCCGCTAGCTGAATTGTGGATAGAACTTGAGGCTGCCGAATTGTTAATATCTAAAGCTGCTTATCAATATGATAAAGGTCAAAATTCTGGAGGACTTGCAAATGCTGCAAAATATTATGCTGCAGAAGTAGCATTTAAAACAGCAACACAAGCTGTTGTGACTTTGGGAGGGATGGGATATGCAAAAGAGTATCATGTTGAAAGATTATTAAGAGAATCCTTAATACCAAAGTTAGCACCTGTTAGTTCACAAATGATATTAAATTTCATATCAGAAAAAATACTTCATTTACCAAGATCGTACTAATCAAAACCATAGGAAATAAAATGAAACATGCTTTGGAAAATTTAAAAATAATAGATCTAACTAGAGTTCTTGGAGGACCTTATGCAACTCAAATTCTTGCTGATCATGGAGCCAATGTTATAAAAGTAGAAGCTCACATAGGCGATGAAGTAAGAGGATGGGGGCCACCATTCTCAAATGGAATGGCGTCATATTTTATAAATGTAAATAGAAATAAAAGATCAATTGCAATTGATTTATTATCAGATAAAGGAAAAGAAATATTAATTAAACTTCTGGAGGATGCAGATGTTATTATTGAAAATTTTAAAACAGGAACAATGGAAAAATGGGGTTTAGGATATGAAGAAGTTTTAAAAGAAAAATTTCCAAAACTTATTCATTGTAGAATATCTGGCTTTGGTCAAGAGGGTCCACTAGGTGGATCACCTGGTTATGATGCAATTGTTCAAGCGATGACTGGAATGATGTCCATAAACGGGACACCAGAAAGTGGTAGTGTAAGAATGGGAGCACCCTTCGTAGATATGGGCACTGGTTTATACTCTGCAATTGGGATATTAATGGCTTTACAAGAAAGACACATCTCCAATAAAGGCCAATATCTTGACATGACATTATATGACTCTTCTTTAGCTTTAATGCATCCTCACAATGCAAATTTTTTTCTGAGTAAAAAACCTGGGAAAGCAACAGGAAACTCACATCCTAACATATCTCCATATGACAAGTTCGATACAGCTACTAATGAAATTTTTATGGGAATAGGAAACGATGCTGGATTTGCTAGACTTTGTAAAGCACTCAATTTGGATAACTTAATAGACGATGATAGATTTAAAACTAATGCAGATAGAGTTAAAAACAGATTAGAATTAACAGATTATTTACAAAATGCACTTAAGGATGTTGATGGAAATTCTTTTTCAGAAAAACTTTTAAATGCAGGTGTTCCAGCTGGTCCAGTCAGGAATATGGAAGAAGCTATTAATCATCCCCAGACAAAAGAAAGACAAATGGTTCTTCATAAAGATGAATATCAAGGTATAGCTTCTCCAATAAAGTTTAGCAGATCAAAATCAGTTGGCGTTAAAAATATACCACCTCAAATTGGTGAGCATACAAATGAAATTTTATTAGAGTTAAATTATACAAAAGATGAAATAAAAAATTTAGTTATTTCTAATGTAGTAAAATTAACATCATCAAGCAATTAACTTTTTAAAAAAGTAACCTCTTATCTTGTTATAATTACTCATAATTCTTTTTCTTAATTTTTCCTGTTCTGTAAAAATTATAAATGCTTCAATTCCTTGAAATAAAAACAGATCAATGCCAGTAATTATTTTTGCTCCACTTTTCTTCGAATTTTTTAAAAAAGTTGTCATAGCAGGTGTGTAAACTGCATCAAAAGACCATTGATTACTATTTAATTTCAACCCATCAAATGGGTTTCCAGGAGTGTTAATATGACCCTGCTCAGAGCAATTTAAAAATCCATCAAATTCATGCTGATTTTCTATCAACTCACCTAACTTTATTGAATATACCTGTTCGTGTTGTTTTTTTAAATCCTCTATTAATTTTTCTAATTTAATATGATCTTTTTCAATTATATAAAGTTCTTTAACTCCTAATTTTATTAAAGCAAAACAAACTGATTTGCCAACTCCACCACCTCCTAAGATAACTAATTTTGAAGGTTCTTTATTAAAATTAAATTTATAAGTATTCAGAAATCCCGAATAATCCGTATTATATGAAGTCATACTTTCATTAATTAAAAGAAGATTGGTTGATTTTACTAACTTTGTTTCTTCACTTAGTTTAATTGGATGTTCTAATGCTAGTTCTTTGAAAGGATAGGTGACGTTAATACCAGAAATATTCTTTTCTTTTATTTGGCTTAAAAATTTTTTGAAATTAAAATTTGTTTTTAAAGCTTGATCAAAAAGTTCGTAATTAACATCAAACCCAAATTCATTTCCTAATTTTGTGATAAGATTAGGCATTTCAGATTTTGATATATTCTTTCCTAATAAACCTAATTTAATCATAAGTAATAATTATTACATTATAGATATGTTTTGTTCTTTTTTAATTGCCATTACAGATGAAAATGAAGAAACACAGTACGGAACACAAAAGGTAATCATTATTTTGATCCAATTGTTGCCAGTCATCTCACCCTTTATAATATGATCTCCATGATTTATTCCTGCTAGAATGACACCAACAATTAAAGCAATTTTTAAAGCCCTAAATGCAACGTCTTTTCTTAAAAATAATTCTACCATAATGTCCTCATATTTTGTAATCTTACTATAGATCATAATATTTAAAAATAAAGTGTAAGGTATTCGTATGTTAGTAAAAATATTTGTTAGAACATTTTCAAGTAATGAAGACTGTGAACTTTTTGAGTCTATGCTAGAAACAAAATGGCCATCTCTACTTCAAACTGTTAAAGGTGTGAGGTTTAGATCGTTGAAAAACCCAAATACGCCTAACGTAAGTGTAGTTATTTGGGAATTTCCAGACAAAGAAATTATGAAAAATATCGAAAAACTTATTCAAGAAAATATTCAAAAGTATGTAAAAACTCTAACACCCAAAACTATTGAATTTACTGGAGTTGTTACACAAGATCTCGGGGACTTGTCATTTAATTAAAATATTTAAACAGATAAATATTTCTTAACAATCTGATCAGTTAATAAAGAAGGTTTGCCATTCCAAGCATTTTCTCCTCTGTCAAGAATATATAACTTATCTGCAATTTGTTTTATTTTGTTCAAGTATTTATCTACTAAAATTATTGAAACATCCTTTTTTTTAATTTCAGAGATAACTGTCCATATCTCATTTCTTATATTTGGTGATAAACCTTCGGTTGCTTCATCTAAAATTAACATCTTTGGATTAGTCATAAGAGTTCTTGCGATTGCTAACATTTGCTGTTCACCACCAGATAAAGAATTTGACATTTGAGTTAAACGTTCAGATAACCGTGGAAAAATTTTTTTAATTTTATTTAGATCCCAATAACCCTTTCTAGAAGCAACAATCAAGTTTTCTTCAACAGTAAGATTTGAAAAAATCCTCCTGCCTTCAGGCACTAAACCGATACCTAATTTAGATATTTCAAAACTTGGTAAATTTGAAATTAAATTATTTTTAAAAAATATTTTGCCTGAAACTTTCTCTATTATCCCACATACTGAATGTAAAGTAGTAGTTTTTCCCATTCCATTTCTACCCAGTAAGGCAACAATTTCTCCTTCTTTAATTTCAATTTCCACTTCATTTAGTACGCGGGTATCACCATACCAAGCACTTAATTGGTCTATTTTTAGAAGAGTATTCAATTTTCATCCCCAAGATAAACTTCCTGCACTTTGGCATTTGACTTTATTTCTTTTTGATTTCCAGAAGCAATTAAACTTCCATAATCTAAAACTGATATCCTGTCAGCTAATGCAAATACTGTTTCCATATCATGTTCTATAAGTAAAATCGGAGCTTTGACTTTTAATTTTTTAAACAAATCAATCATTAATTGTGATGATGTTTTATCTAATCCAGCCATTGGCTCATCAAAAAGTAATAACTTTGGATTCATTGATAGCGCCAAACTTATCTCAAGTTTTCTTTTATCACCATGACTTAAAGTACTTACTAAATCATTAGCCTTATTTGTTAAATCAACAATTTTAAGTAAATCAAATGCTTCATCACTATAATCTTTATTTCTATAGATATTACTAAATGGATTTAAATAACCTCCATCTCTACCCATTAGGGATAATCTTAAATTATCAATGACTTTAAATGAATTTATAACAGAAGAAATTTGAAAGCTTCTAGCGATACCCATTCTTGACCTATGTTCAGCTGAATAATTAGAAATATCAATTTCTTCAAGATAAATTTGACCACTATCTTGTTTTAAAAATCCTGAAATTTGTTTAACTAATGTTGACTTACCAGAACCATTTGGACCTATTAGGGCATGAATTTCATTTTTAAACAGATTTAAATTTAAGTTATCATTAGCTTTTATAGCTCCGAATGATTTGCTGAGTTTATCAATTTTAAGAACTGGTTTTTTCATCATATTTATCTTTAATTAAAAAGCTCATTATCCCTGCCTTTGCGTAAAGCACTTCTAAAAGAATTATAAAACCCAGCCAAAATTGCCAATTTTCTGTAATGCCACCAAGAAATTGTTCTAATATAATATAAAAAAAAGCACCCAAAATTGGCCCATAAAGTCTGAACATTCCACCTAAAATTACTAAGATCATAATTTCACCAGACATTTGCCAACTTAAAATTGTTGGACTTACAAATCTATTAAGATCGGCATATAAAGAACCAGCCAAACCTGTTATTGCTCCGGATATTATAAATGAAATTAATTTAACTTTTTTAGGGTTAATTCCAACTGATCTAACTCTATCATCATTTTCTTTGCTGGCTTTTAATGAAATTCCTAATGGAGAATTTAAAATAAATTTTACAAATATTATTGCTATAATTAACCATACATAACAAATATAAAAAAAAGTGATAGGATCCATAGTATTAAGAAAAGGGATTTGATTTCTAAGTGAAAGTGACAATCCATCTTCTCCACCATAAGTAGGCCAACTTATTGAAAAATAGTATAACATTTGAGCAAATGCTAATGTTATCATTATGAAATAAACACCTGTTGTTCTTAATGAAAAATAACCAATAAAGAGAGCTAATAAAGATGAAAAAATTAAAGTAAAAATCCAGACAAATAATAGTTGATTTGTTCCCTCAAACTCAAAAATTAATATTTGGATAGGTTCGTAATTATTAAAATGAAAAGCTAAAATTCCTGTAACATATCCACCTAAGCCAAAAAAAGCAGCGTGACCAAAGGAAACCATGCCACCATACCCCAATATTAAATTAAGACCAATACCTGCAATAGCTAATATAACAATCTTTGAAAATAATGTTGTTATATAGATATCATTTAAAAGAATTGAAAATAACGGTACTAAAAATAAAAATATTAGAATTAAAAAATTTAATTTCTTTTCAGACATCATGCTGATCTTTCACCAAACAAACCTGATGGCTTAAAAATTAAAACGATCGCCATAAGTATATATATTGACATGGAGGCAATCGATGAACCAATTAAATTTGCATCAGCATTATCAAAAAATAATTTAAACAACTCAGGAAGTAAGAAACGCCCTAAAGTATCTGTAACTCCTACTAACAAAGCCCCAACAAAAGCACCTTTTATTGAGCCAATTCCACCAATTATAATTACTACAAATGCTAATATCAAAACTGGTTCACCCATACCTACCTCAACAGATTGTATCGCACCGATCAATGCCCCAGATAAACCAGCTAACGCAGCACCTAATGCAAAAACAATTGTATAGAGAGTTTTAATATTTACTCCCAAAACAGAAATCATTTCCCTATCGTTTTGTCCTGCTTTTATTCTTATTCCTAGTAAAGTTTTAGAAGTTAATATGTATAAGAAAAATGCTATTAAAATTCCAATTGCAATTATTAAAAGTCTGTATTTCGAATATATAATTTCTAAAGGTAGAGAGACACTAGCATTAAGTTCTGCAGGTATATTCAGATAAAGTGGATACGCTCCAAAAAGCCATCTAATACCTTCAGAAAAAATTAAAATTAAAGCAAAGGTTGCTAGTACTTGATCTAAATGATCTTTTTTGTATAACTTTCTTATTACTAAAATTTCAGTTATTACGCCTGCAAACATAGCAACAATAAAACTACTAATTAATCCAATAGAAAAAGATCCTGTAATTTCAGCAAATAGAGCTGCTCCAAAAGCACCAATCATGTAAAAAGAACCATGAGCAAGATTAATCAATCCCATAACACCAAACACTAAAGTCAAACCAGCAGACATAAGAAACAACATTGTTCCAAATTGTAAGCCGTTTAATAGCTGTTCAATTAATAATTGAAATTCCATGTGATGAGAATAAGTGAGTAAATAAAACTCACTTATTTTTTTTTATTTCAAAGGACAATCTTTAACGTAAGAGTTTGATCTATTTTTAAGACCAGTTGAAATAATTTTATTTGTTAAAATTTTTCCCTCTTTGATCACTTCTCTTACATAAATGTCTTGAATAGGATGTTGATTTGTATCAAATTTAAATGAACCACGGGTACTTTCAAAATTAGCATTTTTCAATGCACTTCGAAATTTATCTTGGTCTTTAACGTCTGCTACATTTAAAGCTGAGATTAACAATTTACCAGTGTCATATCCCTGAGATGCATATAAAGATGGTAACCGTCCGTACTCTTTTTGAAAATCTTGAACGAATTTCTTATTAGCTTTGTTATCAAGATCTTTTGACCATTGAGAAGTGTTTTTAACACCTAGAGCAGCATCACCAACAGCTTTTAAAATACCTTGGTCAAATGAAAAGGCTGGTCCAATGACTGGAAGGTTTATACCTGATTGAGATAATTGTTTCATAAATGAAATACCCATTCCGCCAGGTAAAAAGAAGAAGATACTATCAGCTTTAGATGACCTTATTTGAGCAATCTCTGCTGCATAGTCTTTTTGACCAAGTTTTGTATATAATTCTTTTTCAATTTTGCCTTTAAAAAATCTTTTATATCCTGTCAACGCATCCTTACCTGCTGGATAATTAGGCGCAAGAATAAATGAGTTTTTATACCCAGCAGCATTTCCATATCCACCAGCCGCTTCATGTAAATTATCATTTTGCCAAGCAACGTTGAAATAATTTTTGTGACAACCTTTACCCGCTAATTTAGAAGGTCCTGCATTCGGAGATAAATAAAATTTTCCTTGTTTAACAGCAGCAGGCACCACTGCCATTGCTAAATTTGACCATATAATTCCAGTAAGAACATCTACTTTATCTGACTGTATCATTTTATCTGCAATTTGAACCGCAATGTCCGGTTTTCTTTGATCGTCCTTTACAATAACCTCAAAATGTTTGTCGCCTTTAACAGCTAATAAAAAACCATCTCTAACGTCAATTCCAAGACCTGAACCCCCTCCAGATAAAGTGGTAATCATACCAACTTTTATTTTTTTATGTCCACCAGCAAAAACAGAGTTTATAAATAAACCGAGTATTGCAATTATACTTATAATATATTTCATCATTATTTTTCCTCTTAAAACTTTTTATAACTTAACTAAAAATCACTTTAAAATCAAAAAATTAGTTTACCTGTCTAAAAATCTATATCCATACCATTTATAGAGTAGGTTTTGCCATTAAAACCTTGATCCATTTTTTCAATATCAGTCATTTTTTGCGAATCAACTCTTTTAAATGGATTTTTTTTCATTTGTTCTAAACGTTTTTTGCTTTGAAACTTTCCAAAGAGTTTATATTTCATTTTGTTAAGCATTATTCTTACTAATAATACAATGTTCTAATTTGTTAAATCTATAGTAAGCAAATTTCTTATAGATTACAGACAATAAACTTTTAATTATTGGAAAAGACGCAATAAAAGCCAAAAATTTCCAGTACTTTAGATTTTTCCAAATTAAAATAAAAGCATCAACTCCGATATATTTTTTATTTTTAGAATCAAATGCATGCAGATACAAAAGTGCATCGGATTGTTTAATATTAAATTCTTTTAAATCTCTAGGGTTATTAGCAATATCTAACCATTTAAACTTTTTATTATTGGCAATTTTTTTATAATAACTGATCTCTTTATTACATAATCCACACTTACCATCATAAAGAACTTTTATCATATAATTAAACCAACTTTGAAACATTTACCGCTATATTAGAACCTGACCCAACAATTTTTTTCCAAAAGTTGGTAAATTTACTTTCATCTTTTTCTAATACTTTTGATCTCGCATCTTGTTGGTGTTCTATTTCTTCATCACAGCATTTTTTTAAAACCATTGCTAACTTGTAATTTAGATTCTTATTTAATAAATATTCAATTTGTTCATTGTAATGCTTTTCAACAAAAGTTTCGACTGCATCTACAGTAATACAAAAAAATTTATAACCTAACATTGCTGACAAAAATCCTAAAAAAAAACCCATAATTCTCCATAAAAAAAGTAATTTGCTTTTTTCATTAGAGGTTAAAAGATTTTCCATAACTATCAAATGATTGGTTTCAGTTAAAATGTGTTCTTTTGACATCTTAGATATTTTTTTATTCCAAAAAATACAACTTGCGCCTTTGTAAATCCAAACTGCTCCTGTTTCTCCAGCGTGGTTTGACCTCATCCATTTAATCATAAATTTTGGAATATTAATTCCAACTGCATTATATTTTTTTAAAATATTTTCCACTAAAATCATCTATAAATATTATTTATTTTACTATGTTTTGATTTTCTTCCCGATACTCTTTCACGCCAATGTTTAAAACTTCTAGGCTTGAGATTACTTCTCATTAATTTTATGACCTGCTTTTCGTTTAAACCGGTTTGTTCTTTAATTGAATCAAAGCTTATTTCATCTGCCCAAGCAAAATCAATTACTTTATTTAGATACTTTTCATTTAACATTTTTTTTCAAATCTGATGAAGAAAATTTATATACATTTTTTTCATTGCATATATAAGCATTAAAACCAGATTTTAAATAAGGCTTAAATATTTTATTATTAATCGATAGCCCTCCAGTATATTTTCCAAATGAAGGAAGAATTAATTTGCTTTCAGTTTGTAAGATACATTTTTCAGTCACTATTTTCCCATTCAATTTGATAGATAAAGTTGGGTGATAATGCCCAGAAATCTGATGTCTATTATCTATAATTGCTTCATGAATAAACTCAATATCATTTATTCTTAAAATTTTATGACTTGGGATTTCATACATTGTATTTTTATCATGATTTCCCTCAATTAAAATGAATTCATAAAAATTAGTTAATGATTTTAATTTCTTTTGAGTTTTAATATTCATTCTATTTAGTGAATATTTATCGTGAAAAGTATCACCTAAAAAAATAATTTTTTTAATTACATAATTTGATAAAATTTTTTCTAATTTGATTAATGTTTCTAAACTGTCATATGGAGGAATATATTGCCCGTACTTAGCGTAACTTGAACCTTTTTCTAAATGCAAATCTGAAACAATTGCAGTATTAAGCTTAGACCAAATGAGAATTCCGTGTGGATCTATATCAAATGTATTTTGACAAAACTCTAATTTTTTCATGAAAAACCAATTTCCTTAAGTAATTCATTTTCAAATTCTTCCAAATAATATTCATTAAGTTCATCTTTATTAATTGTTTCTCTGTTTATTTCAAGCAAAAGAGGTACTGCTAATGGGGATATTTTTTCTAATTTTTTAAATAAAATTTTATTTTGAATTCTCTTCATTAATTTGCCTAACCTATCAATTGAAATCAAACCATTTAATGAATCTTCTTTAGCAACTTTTAGAAGCAAGTGGTTACCTTCATGTTTCTTTAGTACATCATAAATCAAGTCTGTATTAAATAAAATTTGCTTCGATGTTTTTGTCAAACCAGGCATTTTTCTTTCGATTAATCCTGAAATAATCGATGCATCTCTAAAATTTTTTTTCATTAATGGAGTGTCATCTAACCATTCATACAAATCGCTTATCATTAAATCTTCATTAAATAAGGATTTTATGTCATTAATTTCCTTCATGCTCCAAATAGCGAGTGCATAGTCAGTTGCAACAAATCCAAGTGGTTTAAGATTATATCTTTGCATTCTCTTCGAAATTAAAAAACCTAAAGTCTGATGAACATTTCTTCCTTCAAAGGCATAACAAACTAAAAAATGTCTTTTTTTATTCCCCATTTTTCTAGGAAAAGTTTCAATTAAAACTTTATCATGCATTGGTAAAATTGACTTTTGAGATTGTAAAATTAACCAATCTTTTATCTGTTCAGGATAACTATTTAAAGACTGTTTTTTGCTTATTAACTTTTTCACTTGTAACGCCAACTCAGAAGTTAGAGGCATTCTTCCCCCAGCGTAAGATGGTATTTTAGGCCTTTTATCTTTTGTTAAAGCTACATGAACTCCCTTCTCTGATATATTTAAAAACTTTAAAACTTTCCCTCCAAACAGAAAAGTATCACCTTCAGTCAAACCTTCAATGAACCATTCTTCTATATTACCTAAGGTTTTATTTCGAAGCTTCACTTTAAGCATATACGATTCAACAATAGTGCCAATATTCATCTTGTACTTCTGTCTAACTGTCTTATTTCTGATTGCAAAGTGATTATTTTTATTTAATCCGATTTTAGAGTATTTCTGGTATTGTCTAAGTGAATAACCACCGTTTTGAACAAACTCCAAAGTTTGGGTAAAATCTTCTATTGAGAGTTTTCTGTAAGGCCAAGCGGTTTTAACATTTTTATAAAGTTTGGTTTTATCAAATGGATTGCTACAGGCAACACCTAATATATGCTGAGCTAAAACATCAAGACTACCAGATTTTAAATTATCTCCATCTATGATGTTTTCTTTTATAGCTTCTATAGCAGCTAAACATTCAAGATATTCAAATCTATTTCCTGGAACTAATAAAGCCTTTGATGGCTTATTTAAAGTATGATTACTTCTGCCAATTCTTTGTAATAATCTTGAAACACCTTTTGGAGCACCAACTTGAATAACTAAGTCTATTTTTGCCCAATCAATTCCGAGATCTAAGGAACTTGTTGCAACCACACAATCAATCTCTCCATTGGACATTTTCTGTTCGACTTTTCTTCTTATTTCTCTTTCAAGGCTTCCGTGATGAACAGCTATTTTCAAATTAGATTTATTTTCAAGCCATAAATTATGAAAAATTAACTCGGCTTGAGCTCTAGTATTAACAAAAATTATACTCATTTCTGCTTTTTCAATTTTTGAATATAATGTTCTGATAGAATAGGTTGCCATATGACCTGACCAAGGTATTCTGTTTTCAGACATTAAAATTTCTACTTTTGGCTTATTTAAAGATGGAATATCGATAATTTTTTTTTGTTTATTTTGAGATAAAAAGTTCAAAACATTTTCTTTATCTTTAATAGTAGCCGATAACCCAATTTTAGTATAATTCGAAGCTAATTCATTTAATCTTGCTATATTAAGTGATAATAAATCGCCTCTTTTAGAATTTATCAATGTATGAATTTCATCAATAATTAAAAATTTAATATTTTTAAAATAATCTTCAGCATTTTCATCTGACATCAACAAAGCAAAAGTCTCAGGAGTTGTCATAAGCATTTGAGGTGGCGATGTCTTTTGCCTTCTTTTTTTTGCGTATGGAGTATCACCAGTTCTCGTCTCAACAGAAATATTTAAAGATTGGTCATTTATTGGTTGAACCAAATTTCTTTGTACATCAACAGTAAGTGCTTTTAGTGGTGAAATATAAAGCGTATGTAGAAAATTATCTTTATATTTTTTTTCAATTAAATCTGTAATTGCCGGCATAAATCCAGCAAGAGTTTTTCCACCTCCTGTTGGTGCAACTAGTAATATGTCATATCCTTTTGTAGTCTCTTCTAGTGTAACAATTTGGTGTTTGTGGTAGCTCCAACCATTTTTATTTAACCATTTAGTAATAGGATGAGACTTTAATTTTGGTATCATAATGATATATAAAAAATATGGATTGGGTTAATAAACATTTACAAATAGTACCAATAAATACCTTTATTGATCCAATTTTTCCAGTTGAAAATGCAATCATAACTCATGCTCATGCTGACCATGCAAAGCCTGGGCATAATAATGTTCTTGCAACAAAACATACAATAGAAATTATGAAAATTAGATATGGTGAGAATTGTGCAAATAATTTTCAAGAATTATCATTTAATTCTCCATTAAATGTTAATGGTGTGAAAGTTACTTTTTTTCCAGCTGGGCATATATTAGGAAGTACTCAAGTTTTACTTGAATATCGGAAAGATAAAATAAATTTTACTGGTGATTTTAAAGTAACGAAAGATGATACTTGTGAAAACTTTAGACCAGTCACATGCGATACGTTAGTAACTGAAGCTACATTTGGCCTACCTATATTTCAACATCCAGATCCAGAAGTTGAAATAAATAAATTAGTTAATTCATTAAAAAATTTTACAAATCGTCCACATTTAATTGGTGTTTATGCCCTTGGAAAAGCCCAACGTTTAATTAAATTATTAAGAAATAAAGGATATGATGAAACTATTTTTATCCATGGAGCATTAGAGAAGATTTGTGATTATTATGTTGAGTCTGGAATAAATTTAGGAAATTTATCCAAGGCTCTTATTAAAGGTGAAAAAAAAGATTTTAATGGAAAGATTATCTTAGCACCACCTTCAGCTCTAAAATCAACCTGGTCAAGAAGATTTATAGACCCTATATTGTCTCACGCTTCTGGATGGATGTCAGTAAAACAAAGAGCAAAACAGAGTTTGGTTGAATTACCTTTATTAATATCAGATCATGCTGATTGGAATGAATTAACATCGAATATAAATAATAGTTTAGCAAAAAATATTTTAGTAACACATGGTCGAGAAGAAGCTTTAGTACATTGGTGTAAAAAAAGAGGCTTAAAAGCATCTGCATTATCAATTCAAGGTAGAGATGATAGTGGAGAGGAAATTTGAGAGAGTTTAGCCAATTAATTAATCAATTAATTCTTACTAGATCAAGAAACAGCAAAATTGAGTTATTAAACCATTATTTTAAAAATACCGAAAATCCTGACAGAGGATTGGCATTAGCAATTTTAACAGGAAATTTGAAAATTAAAAATATTTCCATTTCAAAAATCAAAGAAATGATTAAAGAAGAAGTTGATCCTGAATTGTTTGATTTATCATATGATTATGTTGGCGATCTTGCTGAAACAATTGCTTTAATTTGGCCTTATAAAAAAAAAGGTGCAGTGCCAAAATTAAACTTTATTATAAATGAACTAGAAAATTCAAGTACTACAAATACAACCAACTTAATAAAAAAATATCTTTCAATTTTTTCAGAAAATGAGAGATGGGCATTTATTAAACTTTTATCTGGTGGTTTAAGAATAGGTGTTTCAACAAGGTTAACAAAACTTTCATTAATTCATAATACAAATATTGAGATCTCAGAAGTTGAGCAAATTTGGCATGGTGTGGTTCCTCCATATATAAAATTGTTTAATTGGATTTTTGAAAAAGAGAGTAAACCTGAAATAAAGATTGAAAAAGTATTTCACCCCCTAATGCTGGCTCACCCTATTGAAAAAAAAGATTTTAATAACTTAAAGCCAGAGGATTTTTTAGCAGAATGGAAGTGGGATGGAATAAGAGTACAATTAGTTTTATTTAAATCCAAAATTAGTATCTTCTCTCGAACTGGGGATGATATTTCACATACTTTTCCAGAAATACATAATAATGAAAATGACTTAGTTGTTCTAGACGGAGAACTTTTAGTTGGAAATGATTTTACACCTCTTAAATTTAATAAATTACAACAAAGATTAAATAGAAAAAAAATATCAAAAGTTCACTTAGAAAATTTTCCAGCTTTTGTAAAACTTTATGACATTTTATATTTAAAAAACAGAGATTTAAGAAACTTAGGTTTTTCAAAAAGACGAGAAATTTTATCCTATTGGCATAATAAAGTGCAAAATAAATTTTTTGATCTTTCAGAAGTTTTCAAATTTAAAACTTGGGAAGAACTCACAAATATTAAGTACAATAAATTAAATAAAAGCAAACACGAAGGTTTGATGATAAAAAGAAAAAATAGTGCTTACATTTCAGGAAGACCAAAAGGTTATTGGTATAAATGGAAAAATGAACCTTTAGTTGTAGATGCAGTTATGATGTATGCCCAAAGAGGACATGGCAAAAGAAGTTCATATTATTCAGATTTTACTTTTGGTCTTTGGGATAAAGACAATATAGTTCCAATTTGCAAAGCATATTTTGGCTTTAATAATGCAGAATTAGAAATCTTGGATAAGTTTGTTAGAAATAACACCATTAATAAATATGGTCCTGTAAGAGAAGTTGAAAAAAAATTTGTAGTTGAAATAGCATTTGATTCTGTTGATTTTAGTAAAAGACATAAATCTGGAGTAGCGCTTCGTTTCCCAAGAATTAAACGTTTAAGACAAGACAAACCTATTGATGAAGTTATAAATATCAACATATTCAAAGCAAATTTTATAAATTATTAACAAGTGAAATTTATTGTTGCTTGACTCTCAGTAGTTAACTTTGAATAGTGTTACTAATACATATTAATGTCAGGAGGAATTAATGATTAATAAAAAAACACTTTTGAGCATTGGATCAGGTCTAACCATTCTTACCGGTTTAGTGGCCTTTACTACTGCTCCAAGTTTTGCTGACAAAAAACCAGCCATAGAAGTAGTTACTCATGCTGGTGCTGGTGGCGGAACAGATGTTAACTCAAGAATGATGATGTTAAGATCAAGAAGAACTCTGAAACAAGACATGGTTGTTGTCAATAAAAGAGGTGGAGGTGGTGCCGCCGCAATGAACTATTTTATGACAAGACCAGCAGATGGAAATACAATATTAACTTTTACAGTAGGACACGCTATAACAATGGCTATGGGTAAAACTAAGTTAAAAGTTAGTGATATGGCTCCAATAGCAAGAGGTACTAATGACCCTCAAATTCTTATGGTAAATTGTAAAAAAAGTCCTTACAAAACACCTGAAGATTTTGTTGCTGGAATGAAAAAGGGTGACAAAATGACATTTGGTGGAACTCATACTGGTACAATTGACCATATTACAGTTTATTTATGGGCAAAAAAACTAGGGCAAAAAATGCCTAAATATATTCCGTTTAAGGGTGGAGCAGAATTAGCTACAAGACTTGTTGCAGGAGAAGTAGATGTAGGAACACTTAATTTATCTGAAGCAGCAGCACCTGTTGAAGCTGGAGATGTTTGTCCACTTGTAATATTAGGTGAAAACGCAATGGCTCCTATTCCAAAAGCTAAAACAGCTAAATCTCTTGGAATTGATCTTGTTCTTTCAACAACAAGAGGTTTCGTAACTCACGCTGGAGTTGACAAAGCTAGAGTTGCAGCACTTGAAAAAGGTATGGCTAAAGCAATGAAACATTCAATGTATCAAGCTTATTTAGCAAATTCTGGACTAGACAATACTTCACCTCAACCTTCAGGGCCTTGGGGAAAGCAAATTGCCTTCATGGTTGGTGAATTTGGACCAGCTCTAAAAGAAATGGGCTTAATGAAGTAAACATTTGTATTAATGCCCTCTTTAATTTAAGAGGGCATTAAATCAAAAACATTATGTCTAATAAATTTTATACAGTTCCATTATTTCTTACAATTTTTTCAATTATTGTAATTGGAATATCTTTACAATTAGATACTTCACCTGAAATGATAGTTGGTGATAGTATGCAAGCTAGATCTTTTCCAATTTTTTTGATGGTTTTAAATCTTGTTTTAATATCTGTACTTACTTTTCAATATAAAACTAATAATCCAGAGCCCATTAAATTAGAAAAATTTCCTACTTGGGGTAGTATGGGCTTATTTTTAATATTTTATTTACTAACAGTATATACTGATATGTTTATTGGAATTTTTGTAGTTATGTTATTGATGGGATTATTATGGGGTGAAAAAAGAATTTGGCTTTCTTTTTTAACAGCAACTTTGACCCCTTTATTAATTTTTTTATTGTTTGATTTTGTTTTAAAAATTAGATTTCCACGAGGAGTATTGATGGATTTGTATTATGGATAGAGTATTAAATTATGTTTGAACAAGGATTAATGGCAATGCTTTCAGTTGCAACTGATCCATATTTACTATTTTTAATTTTTGTTACAACTATTTTAGGCGTTGTAATAGGAGTATTACCAGGTTTAGGTGCAACTACTGGAGCTGCACTTTTATTGCCTTTTACTCTAACTATGGATCCGGTTCACGCTATTGCAGTCCTTGCGACAATTTATGTTTCAGCAACTTTTGCTGGATCTATAACTGCTATTTTAATTAATACACCTGGAACTTCAGCTGCAGCTGCAACAACATTTGATGGTTACCCTCTTGCTCAAAAAGGTGAAGCTGGAAGAGCATTAGGAGTTGCTGTGATTTCAAGTACTGTAGGTGGTGTGTTTTCTGTAATAATTTTATGTTTTGCAGCACCATTATTAGCCAGAGTAGCGTATGAATTTCGTTCACCCGAATATTTTGCATTAACAGTGTTTGGCTTATCAATGCTTGCTAGTATTAGCGCTGGTGGGGCTGTAAAAAATTTAATAGGTGGAATTTTTGGAGTTTGGTTATCAACAATCGGAGCAGAACGAGTAACCGGAATTGAACGATTTATGTTTGGAAATTACGAACTATATGAAGGAATTCACTTTGTTCCAATCTTTATTGGGCTTTTTGCTATTTCCGAGCTTTTAGTACAATCCAAAACCGTCAACAAAATTGTAAATACTGTTAGCATGAAAGCTGTAAAACTACCAACAAAAGAGGATTATAAGAAAATTTGGAAAACTATTTTGAGATCCTGCGGAATTGGGACTTTTATAGGTGTTTTACCAGCAGAAGGCGCTACTGTTGCATCAATGATCGGATACTCTGAAGCAAGAAGATGGTCGAAAAATAAAGAAGAATTTGGTAAAGGTTCTATTGAAGGCATAGCTGGTGCTGAAGCTGCAAATAATTCTGCAACTGGCGGGGCGATGGTACCAACTATGGTGCTTGGTATTCCTGGTAGTGGTACAACAGCTATTATTTTAGTTGGATTAATGGTGCACGGCTTAAGGCCTGGTGTTTATCTTTTTACAGAACAAGTTGAAAAGGTTTATCAAATTTTTGGTTCAATGTTTTTTGCTAATATTATGTTTATGTTAATGGGCCTATATGCTGCAAAGTTTTTTGCCAGAGTTTCGTTAGTCCCTACAGCTATTTTGTGGCCAATTGTTTTCGGGCTTTCAGTTATTGGTGCATACGCATTTCAAGGTCAACTTTTAGATGTTTGGCTTGCATTAATATTTGGTGTAATTGGTTTCTTTGCACGTAGACATGGTTTTTCCGTAGCTCCAATTGCAGTAGGTTTAATTCTTGGTGAAATGGTAGAAACGAATTTACAACATTCTTTAAAAATGTTTGATGGTGCTTGGTGGATGATTTTTACTCAACCACTAGCCCTTATGTTCTTGATATTTGCTTTTTTAGGTTTATGCGGACCGTATATTTATTCACTTATCACAAAAAGAAAATAATTTAATAGTTTATTAATCCATTTACAATTAAATATATGGAAATAAAAGTCAAAATTGAATTAAGAAAAATTTTGAAATATTTTTGCCCATAATTTATTAAAATATTTTTGCCCAATAAAGTACCTATAAAACCTGTCATTATCATTATAAAAATTAAATCTACATATTCAGAAAAGTTAAAACCCATAAACCCAAATATAAAAACCTTGAT
Organism: uncultured SAR116 cluster alpha proteobacterium; assembly: GCA_902615025.1. Classification (GTDB taxonomy): domain Bacteria; phylum Pseudomonadota; class Alphaproteobacteria; order Puniceispirillales; family Marisalimonadaceae; genus TMED54. The sequence continues at coordinate 26,172 of CACMNV010000001.1, forward strand.
TGCGTGTTGAATTGTCATCAAAGCTGAATGCGTGGCTGTATGACTTAAAGGATCTAATTTCATAGTCTTAACCATGCCCGCAATAAATGGTCCTGTAGCTCCAAAAAACATTGTTAAAAAACTTGAAAAAATTCCTCCAAAAACCATATATTTTGATTTTATTGATGGAATCTTTCCGTAAACTGTCCACAAAATAAAAGAACCTACAACAACTTGAATTATCCAAGAAGGAAATTGTACAAACATTAAACCGCCAAAACTACTTCCTATAAAACTTCCTATCAAAAAAGGTATAATAGGACTTTTATAAATACTTTTTAGCATTACCAACATTCTTCCAAAATTAGACCCTATTTGGACTGAACCATGCACAGGTAGTAATGCTATTGGATTAAGATAAATGGCTGACAAACCTAAAAACACTGCTCCACCACCTATTCCAAAAGCAGCTGATATAAATGAGGTAAACATGCTTGAAAATATCAGAAAAATTATACCAAAGTTTGACAACTCTTCCGGAAAAGTAATGAAAAGAAATTCCATCTAAAATTCACTTTTCTGTAAAAGGTGGTGGTATAAAATATCTTGGTAATTCACCAATACTATTTATATCAATTTCCAATAAAACAGGGCCAGATAAATTAAATGCTTTTTTTAAAATATTTTCAAATTCACTTGAAGAATTTACAATTAAATATTTCATCTTAACAGTGTCTGCAAGCTCTTTGAAATTTGGAACTTGCAAGTCTGCAAAATTTCTTCTTCCTTCATATAGACTATCCTGAATATGTTTTATAACTCCATAACCTTTATCATTCATTACCATAAAAATTATATTGCTGTTGATTTCAACTGCTGTCCATAATTCCGAAACGTTTAACATAAACCCGCCATCACCACACATAGCAATTGATTTTACTTTTTCTTCTGTCGCTACAGAAGCACCAATTCCAAGGGACATCCCAGGGCCTATCCCTGCTCCAACTGGATAAATATTTTGATACCATTTTTGTACTGGCATTAACCTATTTCCCCAAGTACTGTTTGAAATGGTTACATCCCTGACCCATCTAGCGTTTTTAGGTAAATTTTTCTCTATTATTTCAGGGAATTCTCCATAAATTTTAAGAAATTTTTTATAATCTATTTTAATTTCTTCTTTTAAAGATTTCACTTCATGTATCCAATTTTCATCTATATCTTTTATATCATGTAATCTTTCATATAGATTTTCTAAAACCTTTTTTCCGTCACCTAAATGAAATATTTTTGAAGGATAAGTTCTATTTTCTGCATTTGGATCGATATCAATTTGTATAAGGTTATCAGGTAGTTTTAATGACATATCTTTAGTTTCATGTCCTCTTAATCTACTTCCAACAACAATCATTAAATCAAGAGAAGAATAAAATTTTTCAACTTTTGGAATTGCATTGAATGAACCTAAACACATCTCATGATTTTCATCTATAACGCCTCTTCCTTGAGTACTTGTTATGACCGCAAAACCCAAATCAATAAACTTTTCAACTTCAGAGGTAAGTTTTTTTCCACCATTACCAATCCATAATATTTTTCTTTTTGATTTTCTAATTTCTTCTTCGATAAGATCTAATGATTTCAAATTTCCTAAAGAGATATTTTTATCGTTGACAATTACTTTATTAAATATTTCTTTCCTATTAATAATTGTACGTTGAATATCTATTGGAACCTCAATTGATACTGGACCTGTTGGAGGCGTCATAGCCTCTTCTAGAGCTTTTTCTAATACCTCTAAAACATTTTTAGATGATGATATTCTATAAGCATTTTTTGAAACAGATTTCATCATTTCAAGTTGATTTGAAACATCATGAACAGTACCTTGATTTTTATCCAAATTTTCGGTAGCAGTTTGACCAGTTATATGAAGTAACGGAGTTCCTGCAAATCTTGCTTCAACAAGAGACCCTACAACATTTGCTGCACCGGGACCAGTACTTGTAATAACAACTCCTACTTTATCAGAAGATCTAGCAAAACCATCTGCCATATGACCTGCTCCCATTTCACCTCTTGCTGGCACAAATTTAATTAAATTTCTTTTTGCAATAGCATCCAAAATGGGAATATTATGGACTGAAACAACACCAAAAACGGTCTTCAAATCATTTTCAAATAAAAAATCTGATATTAAGTCACCAACATTGTACTCATTCATTTTATCCTCTAATATGGAAAAAATTTAGATTATATTAAGTATAGTGAAAAAATATATTAAAGCAAAAGACGTTAAAAAATTATTTGCAGGTACATCTGAATTTTCTTTAATTGATATAAGAGAAATTGGACAACATACAGATGGACATCCTTTTTTCTCAATTTCAATTCCATATAGTATTTTTGAAAGCAGGATTGTTGACTTAGTGCCGAGCAAAGAAACGTTAATTATTTTAATGGATCACAATGACGGGTTATCTGAAATAGTTGAAGATATTACATTCAATCTTGGATATAGAAATATTCAAATTATGAAGAATGGAGTTTTTGGATGGAAAAAAGCTGGATTTTTTTTATTCAAAGGAATACATGTCCCAAGCAAAGCCTTTGGTGAATTAGTAGAGTTAAAAAAAAATACTCCTCATATAAAAGCTTCAGAATTGAAAAAAAAAATAAACAAAAAAGATGATATTATTATTATTGACGGAAGACCTCTTGAAGAATTTAAAAAAATGAATATTCCAACAGGTGTATGTTGTCCTAATATGGAGATACCCTTAAGAATTCATAATCAGATTAATGATAAAACTGAAATAATCATCAATTGTGCTGGTAGAACTCGCTCAATAATTGGAGCTCAAAATTTAATCAACTTTGGTATTAAAAATAAAGTTAGAGCTCTTGATAATGGGACTCAAGGTTGGATGTTATCTGGATACAAACTTGAAAATAATAAAACAGGAACATTAAATTTAGATAAAATTGAAACTCAAAAAAGTAAGTATAAAAATTCAGCAAATAAAATTATTAATAAGTTTAATTTAAAAAAAGTTAATCTTAGAACACTAAATTCTTTCCTCGAAGAAAAAACAAAAAATACTTTTATATTTAATGTAACTTCCAATCAAAATTTTTCCGAAAATAAAATGTATTTAAAGCATGCGCCTGGCGGACAACTAATACAAGCTACTGACAGTTTTGTTGGAGTTTTCAATAGTAAAATTATTCTGATTGATGATGGAGAACTCTTACGTGCTTCATTGACAGCCTCTTGGCTGAAACAAATGGGTTTTAATGTTTATATTTTTGATGATGATATAAATTATTTAAAAAATTTTTTTGATCAGAAAAAAAAATTTATAATTCCAAAATCAAAAATCGTTGAAAATAATAATTTAATTGATTTTTTAAAATTGAATTTGTTAGATGTTAGAACAAGTCATGAATTTAAAAAAACTCATATAAAAAGATCTAAGTGGATAAATAGAGCAAACTTAAGATTTCATAACTTTAATAGAAACAAAGATTTTTTGATAATTTATAATGATTTATCGAAAGCAGAACTAATTTATAAAGACATTTCGTCTAAATATAAAACTTCAATATATTTTTATAAATTTGATCAAAATTCTAAACGAATAAGCGATTTTTGTACAAAAAAAGAAACTTTTATCAAAAAAGAGGTTTGCATAGATTTTGTTTATCATACCTACAAAAGGCATCTTGGAAATAGATCTCATGCTTTGGCTTACATAAGTTGGGAAAAAGACTTATTAAATCATATGGATGAAGAAGAAATAAATAGATTTAAAGTTCTTTAATTTTTGACCTTTCTACATTATCTAAATTTTTTCCCTCTATTCTAAGCAGTCTTACAGGCTGTTTTCTTATTGGTGAATGAACGTCGCCAACATTATAAAACTTAACATCACCTGGTTTCATTACATATTTTTTTATTTCTTTAACAAGCTTAATATCATTTTCTTGTTTTACTATTTCCCATTCTGTCATTTCTGTTTCTCCAGCAGCTTGACCATACACTGCCCAGCTTGATCCATGGTCATGAGGTGACCCATTAGCCTCTTGATTATACACATGACTACAAACACAAAACCCAAGCTCAGGATCTTCATAAAGAATTTCTCTCGGGTTTTGCTCATCTCTATCTTTTAAATTATTGTGAATAAAACTTTGATCCATTAATGCTTTTTGAACATAATAACAAACTTTATCTGATCCTTCTTGAATGCCGTGATCTTCTAGAACACCCTTTATATCTTTAGCTAACTCATCTAATGAATATGGCATAAAAGCCTCCTTATAATTATAATCCCCATTTCATAGCAATTAAATCATAATGATTTGCTAAATCTAACAAACCTTTTTTTGTATCGTCATCTAAACTTGGGATTGGATGACGGCAAACATCTGATTTGATTACTCCGCCTTCTTTAAATACTGTTTTGGTAGCTCTAAATCCACATTGTCTATTTTCGTAATTTATGAGTGGAAGTACTCTATTATATTCATTCTCTGCTTCTTTTTTATTTCCTTTAATATAATTTTTAACCAAGGGTCCAATCAAATCAGGCAACATAGCTGAACTCATATTTCCTTTTGCACCAGCTTCTAAATCTGCAAATAATGTTATTCCTTCTTCACCATCAAATGGACCTTCTATAGCATTCCCTCCCTTATCAATTAATGCCCTAAGTTTATTTGCTGCTTGCGCGCACTCTATTTTAAAACACTTAACATGTTCTATTTCTTTTGCCATTTTTACTAGAAGTTCAACTGAAAGATCAACTCCAGATAAAGGAGCATCTTGAACCATTATCGTTATTCCAGCTTCATTGACTTTTCTGAATTGTTCTAAAGTTTGGATAGCATTTCCTTTTAACAAAGCACCGTGATATGGAGGCATCATCATAACCATATTTGCTCCAATATCTTTTGCAAACTTAGCTCGTTTAAAAACAATATCAGTAGAAAAATGACTTATCGTTACAATTATTGGTACTCTTCCAGCAACATGATCAATACAAAGTTTTGTTAAAATTTCTCTTTCATTGTCAGATAACAAAAATTGTTCTGAGTAATTTGCTAAAATACAAATACCGTCAACTTTTTGATCAATCATGCAATCTAAAACTCTTTTCATTCCCTCAAGATCTAGATCTTCATTTTCTTTAAATGGAGTTGGTGCAACTGGCCAGCATCCAGTGAAGTTATTATTCATAAAACCTCTCTCATGCTTAAAGAGTACCAATTATAAATTATTTTTCCAAGTATCATTTGTAATACCTTCTGTTCTTAAGGTATGCTTTATAATTTTACCTGTTTGTGTTTTTGGAAAATTGCTCATAACACGCAAATATAAAGGTACTGCAAATTTAGCTAAATCAACACTTACTTTTTTTATCCATTTAGAGTATTCAATTTTTGATCCTTTAATTATCATTAAAGCAACCATAACCTCATCTTCTTGTCCATGGTCTTTTGCAGGTACTGCATATGCTGCAGCTTCAGCAATTTGAGGGATTTTCAAAAAAGCTTGTTCAACCTCATATGATGATATATTTTCACCTCTTCTTCTTATGCAATCTTTCATTCTGTCAACAAATATTAATTGATTTTTTTTATTAAAAAAACCTGCATCACCAGTATGAAACCAAAAATTTCTGTAAGCTTCAAAAGATTTATCTGGCATACCTAAATAACCTTGCATGAATCCAAATGATATTTTTGGTCTAACCATTATTTCACCAATAAAACCATTTTTTAATTTCTCATCTGTATTAGTGTCACGTACCTCTACATCAAAATATTTGGAATACACTTCTCCGCATGTTCCATTACCCTTTTTTCCTAATTTTCCATAAACAGGAATATTAACTTCTGTCATGCCATATAAAGGCAACACTTCTTTAACACTAAATCGTTTTCTAAAGATATTTTCAGGCTCCTTTGGCAAAGGAGCAGAACCAATTACTTTTAACTTATGTTTTTTGTCAAATTTAGTTGGTGATTGTGCTACTACAAAAGCAGCAACTGCTCCTAACATATTCGTATGAGTAATCTTATAATTTATTATATCATTTAACCAATTACTAGCTGAAAACTTCCCTCTTATGACAGCCTTTGTTCTATTTATTATACAGGCTAGGAGTTGCATAAATAATCCATTTGCATGAAATAAGGGTAAACAAATATAAAAAATGTCTTTTTTGCCTAAAATATAATTTTCAATTGTACCAATAGCAAATAAAACACAATGAGCATTTGGCATAATTACACCTTTTGCTGGACCAGAAGTTCCGCTTGTAAACATTACACATGAAATATCTTCCATCTTAGATTTGTAAATTTCAGAAATTAATAATTCTTTTGATAAAAGAAATTTATCTTGATTTAAAATATTTAAATTATTTTTACCCCAATTTATTTTTTTGAAGTACTTGAAATATATATTTTCTGTTATGATTAATTTTGGTTTAGAGATTTCAATTTGATGTCTTAATACATCTCCTCTTAAAGCTGTATTAAGTGCAACAAATGTAATTCCAAGAAAAGACGCTCCTAACCATACTGGAATAAAGATCTTTGGGTTATCAATCATAACTACTATTGAGTCACCATTTGTTAAACCATTCTTTTTTAATCTAAAAGAAGCTTTAAGACCCTTTGATAAAATATCTTCATAAGTCCACTTTTCATTATCAATGAATTCAATAATGTTAAATTTTGGGAATTTTTTAGCTTGCTTTAATATTAAATCTGAAATAATCCAATTTTTATGATCGTTTAATTTTAATTCATTAAAACAATTACTCATTATTTCAAAGTATTTAGATATTTTTTAATAAGTGCGTTAAGCTCCTTTGGTTTTTCTATTGGTAGAAAATGACCACATTCTAGAATTTTATAATCACACTGCTTTATAATTTCGACCATTTGAAGACCTTTTTTTAAAGGTGTCATCATATCAAATTTTGCTAAAACAGCTAAACAATTTATATTTATTGTTGAAGCAGCTTGCTTGCCATTATTGTATGAATTACATGATTTTAAATCCTTTGATAAAACTGAAGAATCATTCATTTTCATTACTGCATTACCTTCAGCTAAATGATTATGCCCAGGCCAATCCGATATAGAAAAAGAGCCATAATTATCCTGTCCCCAAGTAACCATAAGATCATATGCCTTTTCAGGATTGTCAATTGAAGTATCAATTAAGAAATCATTTACAGGAATTGACATTGCACCAGCTACAAATACTAAACCCCTTACGAATTCGGGTTTTTTTTCTGCTAATTCAAGTATAGTTAAACATCCCTGTGAATGACCAATAAAAGTAGCTTTTTCAATCTTAAGAAAAGCTAACAATTCGACAAGCCATAACATATCTTCTTCAATTGAAATAGTTTGATTACCTTCTGAAAAGCCATGACCAGGAAAATCAGGAGCTATTACGTTATACCCTTGACTAACAAAATATCTAATTTGTTGAGTAAATGAATAATGATTTTGTCCAGCTCCATGAACAAAACATAATGTCTCATTATCTTTAACTAAATTTAGACCTCCAGTTGAAAAATAAACTTTATTACCTTTGAAATTTGTATACATTTAACATTTATTACTTGAGATTTTTGCAGCAGCTTTAAAGCCTTTTTCAAAATCAATTTTGATATCTTCAATATCTTCTAGACCAACAGATAGTCTTATCATGTCATCAGTTAACCCAGACATCTTCATTGCTTCTGAGCTTAAATGCGAATGTGTTGTACTTCCAGGATGAATAAGTAATGTTTTTGCATCACCAACATTTGCCAAATGAGAAGAAAGCTTAACATTTTCAATAAATGCTTTGCCCGCATCTCTTCCGCCTTTAATGCCAAATACAATAATTGATCCTGAACCTAATGGTAAAATTTTTTTCGCAATTTTATGATCTGGGTGATCTTCTAAATCTGGATGTCTTAACCAAGATACAGATTCATTTTCTTTTAAAAATTTTAGCATCATTTTTGTGTTTTCTATATGCTTTTTCATTCTAAGTGAGAGGGTTTCTATTCCTTGTAAAATATAAAAAGCGTTATTTGGAGATAATGACGGTCCAAAATTATACATGCCTTCAGCTCTAATTTTAGCAGTTAGTGCAGATGGACCAAATTCTTCCCAGAAACTTATTCCATTAAGAGCAAAGTGAGACCCAGATATTGTTGGAAATTTTTCTTTATTTCCCCAATCAAAGTTCCCTCCATTTACTAAGGCACCTCCAATAGCGATGCCGTGTCCTCCTATCCATTTTGTTAATGAGTGTATAACAATATTTGCTCCATGTGATATAGGCTTCATTAAATATGGAGTATTGAATGTTGCATCTATTGCTAATGGGACATTTTTTTTCTTACAAATTTTTGCTACCTCAGGCACGTTCATTACATCTAAACCAGGATTTCCAATCACCTCTCCAAATACAAGTTTAGTATTTGGTTTTATTGATTTTTCAATTTCTTCTAAGTTATTTGGGTTCACAAAATCTGTTTCAATTCCAAACCTTGTCATTGTATGCTGAAGTAAATTAATGTTAGCACCATACATTTTATTTGATGCTACGATATGATCTCCACTTGAACATATTGCTGATACAACTAAATGCATTGCAGCCATTCCACTTGAGCAAGCAATGCAACTAACACCTCCATCCAGAGATGCTAACCTCTGCTCTAAAGTCGCTATTGTTGGGTTTGAAATTCTTGTATATAAATGCCCCCCTACTTCCATGTTATATAGTGCAGCAGCTTCATCAGTATCCTTAAACACATAAGACGTTGTTTGATAAATAGGAACAGCTCTTGACCCAGTTTCCTTGTCTGGTACATGTCCAGAATGTAAAGACATAGTATCGAATCTATATTTTTCGCTCATATTTTTCCTCTAAATGATCTTTTCTTAATATATTTCTTTTTATTTTACCAGTAGTAGTAAGGGGCAAACCTTTTTTAAAATCGATCAATCTAGGATATTCATGAGCAGCTAAATTATTTTTAACATGTTCTTTAATCCTTTTTTCTAACTCAATACTACCACTTTTAATTATAGATTTATCTTTAGGTACTACAATAGCCTTTATAATTTCTCCTCTAACTTCGTCTGGAACACCAATCACCGCAACCATTTCAACTTCATTTAATGACAAAATTGAGTTTTCAATTTCAGTTGGCCCAACTCTATAACCAGAGGTATTTATAATATCATCTTTTCTTCCCTTGAAATAAAAATATCCTTCATTATCAAATGTAGCATAGTCACCAGTATGTAACCATCCGTTTATTATTTTGTTATTAGTTTCTTTTTCATTGCCCCAATAACCTAAAAAAATTGAAGGTGAATTTGCTTCGACTACTATTTCTCCCTCGTTATTTTCTTCAGTAATAAAGTTACCTTCATCATTTTTTAGTTTTACATCATGACCAGGCACAGGTCTTCCTATGGAACTAAGCTTTTGTTTCATAATAGAACCATTATTCGAAACTGTTAAATTACACTCAGTTTGACCGTAAAATTCATTTATGCCTACATTTAAAATTTCCTTACCCCAATGCAATAATTCTTCTCCCAAAGCTTCTCCACCTGAACCAACTGTTCTTAGTCTAAGGTTCGGTCTTTTTTTATTTTCATTAAATGATTTCATTATTTTAAGAGCAGTTGGTGGTAAAAAAGTATTTTTGACTTTAAAGTTTTCCATTAAACTAAAAGCAAATTCTGGATCAAATTTATTATCTCTATGCGAAATTACAGGTATTCCAAAAAACAAAGAAGGCATTAAAATATCAAATAATCCTCCTATCCAAGCCCAGTCTGCAGGGGTCCAAAAACAATCAGTAACAGGTAAATTTGATGATAAAAACTCATGAGGCATTTCAACCCCTGGTATATGTCCCAATAAAACCTTATGAGGTAATACTGCACCTTTAGGATCTCCAGTTGTTCCTGAAGTATAAATTATTACTGCTGGATCGTAAGAATTGGTAATAAAATTTTTATAAAAATCTTTAGAATTTGAGAGTAATTCTGAAAAACTAATAATAGATTTTTCACTCTTTTTTCTATCTATACAAATAACATATTTTAAAAATGGGAGATCATTTCTTATTTTTATTATTTTCTGTAATCCTATCTCATCACAAATGACAGCTGAAGTTTTTGAGTCATAAAGTCTGAATTTTAAAGCTTGTTCTCCAAATAAACAAAATAGTGGTATTGAAATTCTACCTCCTTTAAAACATGCTATATGACTTATAAGTGTTTCTGGGCATTGGCCTAAAAGAACACCAACTCTATCTTTAGATTTTAAACCTAGATAATCTAATGCATTAGCTAATTTATTAGATTTTTGGAAAATTTCATTAAAAGTAAAATAATTAACAGACCCATCATTTAATATATTTTTAAGAGCTATTCTTTTAGTATTCGAAAATTTATCTACAGTGGCCTCAGCTATATTAAAAAATTTAGGGATTTTAAGCTTAAAATTATTGTATAATTTTTGATAATTTTTATATCTCGGAAGCATTATTTTAAATTATTATTCCTTGCGACTCTGAGCATTCCAGAACTTTTCAAGATTACTTATTAGAGCCTCTGAAAAGTGACATTCTGCCTGTTCTCGTGCGTAAACAGCCATATATTCTCTAAATTGATTTATAGGCTCTTGTATTACTCTAAATGATTTTCTATTACTACTAATGCTGACCACACCTGAGTTTGTTAATCTTTCAGCAACCATTGATAGACTTTTTTCAAATTCTTTAGAATTAACTATTTCATCACAAATAAGTTTACCAACCTCACTGTCACACTCTATTTTTCTTTCATATTGAATTGCCTGTCTAGCTATTCTATCTCCTACAAATCTTGGCAATCTCATGTTTGCAACTCCAGGAATAATTCCCTCTTTTCTTGCCGGCAAAGTAAGATAAGATCCTTTTTCAGCAACAATATAATCTGTTACTAAAAGATACTGACAACCACCACCAATAGCGAAAGATTCAACAGCGCCAATCCATGGCTTTTCAATAGTTTTACCATCTATCTCAGATATTGATGTATTTTCTAAAGCTAAACCTCTGTAAATTTTATTTATGAAACCGAGATCTCTAATCAAATACCATAGGTAGGTTATTTTTCCATTATACAAATGGGTAAGATTTATACCGGTGCAAGATGTATGTTTTCCAGCATATTTGCCTTCTTTTATTTTAGAACCTCTAAGAATTCCGATTTTTGTTTTTTCGTCTAATAATGCCAAGTCAATAGCAGTTTCAACATTTTTTATAGTTGTTTCATCTTCTGCATGTAAAAATCTAGGATTATTAAACCAAACTGTCGAAATACCATTTTTCCTTGTAATCAGTGCAGTGCCCAAATCAATTTTATCTTCATTCCTAAATTTTTTTAAAAGTTCAATTGATTGTTTTTTTGGAAGTAACATTGAATGGATTAAATGATTTCCACATTTTTCATTGCTCAGAATAGAATTAAAAAAAATCCCATAATCAAATTCAAACCCAATTTTGTCTTTTTGAATCTTAGATTTGTCAAATTCAATTAATTCCTTTTCAGGCAATAAATAAGGAAATTGTAATTCGACTTGTAAAATTAATTCTTCCACTCTTAAATATTTTGAAAAATTATCGGTTACTTTTTGATAAATATTATAAATATATTGAGATAAAAAATTACTTTTTAAGTTTCTTATCTCTTGAATTTCGTTGGTAATTTTCTCTTTTTTATTGATGCTATTTTTTTTTAGCAAATACTCATTTAGTAATTTAGAACATTTTGTTTTTAATACATTTTGAGTTAGTTTAAGGTCGGATAAAAAAATATTTTCTACATTAGAATTATTCATTTTTCCCCTTTAAATTATCAATTTATACTAGCTTGATTATTTCTTTAAGAAAACATAAAATTTTTAAAAAGTTTTTTATAATAATTTTGGAAAATGAATAAAAAAAAAATCTCAATTTGTAAAGGCAGTCATGAAATCCCTTTAATAAAAAAGACTATATCAAGTATTTTGCATGAAAGTGCAAAAATATGTCCTAATCAAAAAGCTATTATTAGTCATATTGAAGATAAAACCTATACATACAAAGAACTAAATTCTGAAGTGAATTTAGCATGCAGAGCATTTATTAATTTAGGAGCAAAAAAAGATGATCGGATTTCTATATGGAGCACAAATAGAACTGAGTGGTTGATTACAAATTATGCTGCTATGAGACTTGGATTAATTGTTGTTACAATTAATCCTGCTTTTAGAACAAATGAAGTGAAATATGTTTTAGAAAATTCAGAGAGTACATTTTTATTTATGGCTGAGAATTTTAGAACTTTTTCATATTTAGATTCAATTTCATCTATCAAAGACAATTTAATAAAACTTAAGTCAGTTGTTATTTTTGGCAATAAAGTTGGGCCTTTTTTGAGTTGGGCCTCTTTTATGAAATTAGGTTTTAAAATTAACAAAAATATTGTCTCAGTTATTGAAGAAAAAGTTGCATTTGATCAACCTTGCCATATTCAGTACACATCAGGAACTACAGGAAAACCAAAAGGTGCACTATTAACTAATTATAATTTAATCAATAATGGATATTTTGTTGGTCTAAATCAAAATTTTTCTATAAATGACAAGATATGTTTACCAGTTCCTTTTTTTCACTGTTTTGGTTCAGTTTTAGGTGCATTCGCAGCTTTGTCACATGGAAGTTGTATTGTTTTACCCAGTGAATCATTTGATCCGAAGATATGCATGGAAGTTGTTCAAAAATATAAGTGTACTGCTTTATATGGCGTACCGATGATGTTTATTTCAATTTTAAGTTTACCCAATTTATTAAATTATAATTTCAAATCACTCAGAACTGGAGCTATAGGTGCATCTCCTTGTCCAAAAGAAGTTATGAAAAAGATCATAAATATTTTAAATATCAAAGAAATAACAATTGTTTACGGAATGACCGAAACTTCTCCTATTTCCTTTCAAACTAATATTGGCGATGATGTGGATGTACAAGTCTCAACAGTTGGCAATATTAATCCTCATATAGAAGCCAAAGTTATTGATTCAAATAAAAATTTTATTCTTGATAGAGGTAAACCAGGTGAACTTTGTGTCAAAGGATATTCTGTAATGAAAGAATATTGGAAAAATAAAACTGAAACAAAAAAAACTATAGATAAAGATGGATGGATGCACACTGGTGATTTAGTATTAATGAGAGATGATGGTTATTTAGAAATTGTTGGAAGAATAAAAGATACGATAATTAAAGGGGGTGAAAATATTTATCCTAGAGAAGTTGAGGAGTTCCTTATCAAAATAGAGCAAATAGAACAAGCTTATGTTTTTGGAGTACCTGACAAAACATATGGTGAGATAGTTGGTTGTTGGGTAAAACTCGAAAAAAATAAATTTATTTCTGAAAATCAAATAAAAAATAAATGTAAGAATAAAATTGCAAGCTTTAAAATCCCATCATTTTTTCGAATTGTTGATGAATTCCCAATGACTGCAAGTGGGAAAGTTCAGAAATTTAAAATGTCTGAAAAAGAAATAGCTCTTAAAATAAACAAATAATAAATTAGTGACGGTTTTTCACATAAATTATTTATTTTTCTAGAGAAGTGTTGTAAATTTCTTTCATGTTAAAGAATATTTCACTAGATGATAAGTATAAACTAGAAAATAAGTTTATTCTTGTAAACGGAACCCAGGCTCTTGTTAGAGCTACTCTTATTCAAAAATTTAGAGATGAAAAAGAAAATTTAAAAACTGCTGGTTTTGTAACTGGTTACAGAGGCTCACCTGTAGGAAATGTGGATTTGCAATTCAGTAAAGTTAAAAAGTTGATTTCTGAAAAAGATATCAAATTTCATCCTGGTTTAAATGAGGATATAGCTGCTACTTCACTTTGGGGAAGTCAGCAAGCAGAAATGAGAGGAGAATCAAATTATGACGGTGTGTTTGGTTTTTGGTATGGCAAAGGTCCTGGAGTAGACAGGTCTGGTGATGTATTTAGACATTCTAACTTAGCAGGGACATCAAAAAATGGTGGGGTTATCGCAGCCATGGGAGATGACCATTCAGGCGAAAGTTCAACAGTACTTTTTCAGTCAGAATATGCTTTTAAAGATGCAATGATACCTATTTTGTCACCTTCAGGTGTTCAAGAACTTATTGACTATTCAATACTAGGATGGGCTCTAAGTAGATATGCTGGGGTATGGGTTGGATTAAAATGTTTAAAAGATACCATAGACGCAACTGAAGTAGTTGACGGTAGTCCTGATAAACTAAAAATTATATATCCAGAAAACCCTGTTAAAAGAGGAGAACTTTCAATAAGAGTTGGAGATACACCTCATGCTCAAGAAGAGAGACTTCATAGACAAAAATTACCAGCTGTAAAAAAATTTGCTTTAGAGAATAAAATTGATAGAGAAGGTTTTAAAAAAACAAAACTATCAAAAATCGGAATTATTTCGTCTGGGAAAAGTTGGCTTGATGTAGAGCATGCATTAGAACTTTTGAATATTGGTAGTGAAACAGCAAAAGAAATTGGGCTAACGTCTTACAAAATAGGCCTTGTATGGCCTATTGAGCCAAATGGACTTAAAAATTGGGCTAAAGGTTTAAAAACAATAATCATAATTGAAGAGAAAAGAAAATTAATGGAAGAACAAATAAAAAATATTTTATTTGGTACTGAAAACCAACCTAAGATATTTGGCGAAAGGGATCTTCAAGGTAATTTATTGTTTAAAAATGAAGGCGTTTTAGAACCAGTTGATATATCAATTAAAATTGCTCAAATACTTGATAAACAAATTAATTTAAAAAGTCTTCAAGATAGAATAATTCTCTTAAAAGAATTGTTATCTCCTAAATCAAATGCGGTGGTTGATGACAGAACTCCTTATTTTTGTTCTGGATGTCCTCATAATTCTTCAACAAAAGTTCCTGAAGGTTCAAGGGCATATGCTGGGATTGGATGCCATTACATGGCTTTATGGATGGATAGAAATACAGAAGGTTACACACATATGGGAGGTGAAGGAGCAAATTGGATTGGTGAAGCTCCATTCTCAACTAGAGAGCACATAATTCAGAACATGGGTGACGGAACTTATAATCACTCAGGAATTATGTCAATTAGAGCATCCGTAGCGGCAAATGTAAATATTACATATAAAATACTCTATAATGATGCAGTAGCCATGACTGGTGGACAACAACATGATGGTGATATTGGTGCATTAGAAATTTTAAAAGAGTTAAAAGCAATAGGTGTAAAAAAAGTAATTGGTGTTTTTGATGAAAAAGAGCAGCTTAACTTAGATAAATTTAAGCAAGTTGCTGACATGCGTTCACGAGATAAAATCATAGAAACCCAAGAGGAATTAAGAAAAGTTAAGGGTGTAACAGCAATTGTTTATATTCAAACATGCGCCGCAGAAAAACGTAGAAGAAGAAAGAAGAATTTGTTTCCTACACCAAACAAGCGAGTATTTATAAATCCTGAAGTTTGCGAGGGTTGTGGTGACTGTGGCACTAAATCTAATTGTGTTTCAATATTGCCTAAGGAAACTATTTTAGGTAGGAAAAGGCAAATTAATCAGTCTGCATGTAATTTAGATTTTTCCTGTGTAAATGGTTTTTGTCCTAGTTTTGTTACTGTAAGTGATGCAAAGATAAAAAAATTAGAAACTACTAGTTTTCAATTTCCAAAACTAATAAACCCCGAAATACCAACAATAGATAAAACATTTAATATTGTAATTACTGGTGTTGGTGGAACTGGAGTTGTAACAATTGGTGCAATATTAGCAATGGCATCACATTTAGAGGGAAAAGGTGCTGGAGTTATGGAGATGACAGGTTTAGCTCAAAAAGGTGGCGCGGTTCATATACATTGTAAAATTTCAAAAAAACCTGAAGATTTAAATGCTATAAGAGTTGCTATAGGCGATGCGGACTCTTTAATTGGTGGAGAGCTGATGGTTTCAGCGAGCAATAAAACATTAACCTTGCTAAAAAGAGATAAAACTAAAGCAGTATGTAACAGTATAGAAGCAAATTCTGGTGAATTCACTAGGGATAGAGACTTTTCATTACCTCAAGAAGGAATGCTATTGTCTTTAAAAGCTAAAATTGGTCCAGATAACATTTCTTTTTTTGATACAGCAAAACTAACGGAAGAAATTTTGGGAGACTCGATTTATTCAAATATGTTTTTAGTTGGTGCTGCTTGGCAAAAAGGTTTAATACCTCTATCAGAAGAAGCTATTCTAGAAGCAATTAAGCTTAATGGAGCTTCTATACAGGGTAACCTAGATGCCTTTAAACTTGGAAGATGGTCAGTAATAGATCTTAAAACCGTAAAAAATTTATTATTAAAAAAAGACGAGCCTTCCTTTGAACTAAATTTTAAGGAAATTTTAAAAGATAGAATTGAAAGATTAACAAATTATCAAGATTACAAACTTGCACAAAAATATAAAAAATTAGTTGATAAAGCTTATATGTGTAATAAACATTTTGGAATTACAGTAGCTAAATCATATTATAAATTGCTAGCTTACAAAGATGAATATGAAGTTGCGAGACTACATGTAAACTACTTAAAAGAAGGTTTAGAGAATACTTTTGATAATATTGGAAAAGTTAAATTTCATTTAGCACCCCCTTTGATATCAAGAAAAGATAAATCAGGTAATCTAATTAAACAAGAATTTGGATCATGGGTATTTCCGATTATGAAACTACTCGCTAAGGGTAAAGTTTTAAGAGGAACTGTCTTTGACATATTTGGACATACTGCAGAAAGAAAACTAGAAAGAAAGCTTGCAACTGAATTTGAAAAAGACATAAATTTTTGCATAGATAACTTTCATAATGATATTTTTGATGAAATAATTGAAAGGTCCTCAATTCCTTTAGAATACAAAGGTTTTGGGCATGTTAAATTAAAGTCTATAAAAGAATCTGAAGAAAAAATAAATCATTTAATGATAAAAATTATTAATAAAGAATCTAAAACCAACTATAAAGTCGCTTAATCAAGTTTTTCAGCTTTCTCTCTTAACACAAATTTTTGAATTTTTCCTGTACTTGTTTTAGGTAATTCACAGAATATAAAAAATTTAGGCACCTTAAAGCCAGCCAAATTTTCTTTACAATGGTTTAAAAGTTCGACTTTATTTTCTTCAAATCCACTATTTAATTCTATAAATGCACAAGGTGTTTCACCCCATTTCTCATCAGATTTTGCAACAACTCCAACTGCTGCGACTGATGGATGCTTATACAAGATATCTTCAACTTCTATAGATGAAATATTTTCACCACCAGATATAATTATATCTTTAGATCTATCTTTTAATTGAATATAACCATCTTGATGCCAAACACCTAAATCGCCAGTATGAAACCATCCATCTTCAAATGATTCTTTTGTAGCTTTTTCATTTTTCAGGTATCCTCTCATAGTGATATTTCCTCTTGTAAATACCTCACCTATTGTTTCACCATCTTGAGGCACATTTTTTAATGTTTTAGGATCAACTATTTTAATATCTTCTTGAACAGAATAAGGCACACCTTGTCTAGCCTTCATTTTGGCTTGTTCATCTGGGCTTAAATTATTCCATTCTGTTTTCCAAGCGCAGACAACTGAAGGACCATAAGTCTCAGTCAACCCATAAACATGAATTACATCTATACCGCATGATTTCATTTTACCTAAAACAGCTTCGGGTGGAGGAGCTCCAGCTGTCATCATCTTAATTTCTTGAGTTAAATCAATATTATTACTAATCAAATGATCTGCAATCATTTGCATAATAATTGGTGCACCACTTAAATGAGATACTTTGTGCTTTATTAATGCATTTACAATTAATTCTCCAGCCGGTTGTCTAAGGCATACATGCGTCCCAGCTCTTTCGGTAATAGTCCACGGAAAACACCAGCCATTACAATGGAACATAGGTAGTGTCCACAAATATTTTGGGAACATTGGCATTTCCCAAACAAGAGTATTCCCAATAGCATTCAAATAAGCTCCTCTGTGATGATATACAACACCTTTGGGATTACCAGTAGTTCCTGATGTATAATTTAAAGCAATTGCATCCCATTCGTTTTTGGGTAATTTATAAATTATTTCTAAATCAGAAAATTTATTAAGTTCATTCTCATAATTAAGAATTTTTTCGCTTTCAGCAAATTCTGAATTTTTTAAACCAGCAACTTTATCAACAACTTCTAAAAGAATTGGTTTGTTTTCAATATTTTGAACAGCTTTTTCTACAATGTCAGAATAAGAAGAATCATAAATAAAAACCTTTGCTTCACCATGGCCTAAAATAAAGTTAATAGTGTTATAATCTAATCTAGTATTGATAGCATTTAAAACAGCTCCTGCCATTGGAATTCCATAATGACACTCCCACATTTCTGGAATATTTGGAAGCATTACAGCTACAGTATCATTTTTATTAACATTATAACTTTTTAACAACTCAGACAGAGCATTACATCTTTTTGCTGCTTGTTTATATGTAAGTTTATAATCTTCATATTCTATTGCAATTTGATCTGGAAAAGTTTTTCTAGATCTTTCAAGAAAAGATAATGGACTTAAAACTGTATAATTAGCTAAATTTTGATCCAGATTTGTTTCATAAATGCTCATATTAAACTCCTTATATATACTTTTAATATTTACACTTGATTTTATCAATATGTAATGGCATTTCTTTATAAGGAGATATTTTGATATGAATTATGTTTCACCAGTAAAAGATACGAAATTTGTTTTAGAGAATTTATTAAATAATCCTTCAGCAATTGAAAATGATTTAATGAATTCAATTCTTGAAGAGGCTGGGAAATTAGCTAATGAAAACCTAGCACCCTTAAATCATGAAGGCGACAAAAATCCACCTAAATTAAGGCAGGATAATGAAGTTGAGACTTCGCCAGGATTTAAAAATGCATTTAAAAAAATAGCTTCAGGTGGATGGATAGGAGTTTCGAGCAATCCAGATTATGATGGGATGGGGTTGCCGTTCCGAATGGCTGCTGCAGTGAGTGAATACTGGCAAGGTGCAAATATGTCATTTGCATTGTGCAACCTTTTGAGTCAAGGCTTAATAGATGCTTTAACTTTAGTTGGTACAGATAGGGAAAAAGAATTATACCTACCAAAATTAATAAATGGTTCTTGGACAGGAACTATGAATTTAACTGAACCTCAATCTGGAACAGATTTAAGTACAATAAAAACAAAAGCCATTAATGACGGAAAAAATTGGAGAATAAAAGGTCAAAAGATATACATAACTTATGGTGAACACGATTTCTCTGAAAATATTATTCACTTAGTTTTAGCAAAAACAGAAGGAGCGCCTGACGGAATAAAAGGTATATCTACATTTATCATACCAAAATATTTAATTAATGAAGACGGCTCTTTAGGCGAAAGAAATGATTTAAAATGTATTTCTCTTGAACATAAACTAGGAATTAAAGCAAGCCCAACTGCTGTGATGTCTTATGGTGATGACAATGAAGGGGCTATTGGCTATATGCTTGGCGAAGAAGGTAAGGGAATTGAATACATGTTTATAATGATGAATAGAGCAAGATTTGATGTCGGGTTACAAGGTATGGCGATTGCTGAAACTGCAAGACAAAAAGCAATTCAATATGCTAAAACACGGGTACAAGGCATACCTTTGAACAAGACAAAAGGGACTCCAATAATTGGTCATGGTGATGTAAAAAGACAGTTATTAATTATGCGTTCATTAACTGAGGCCATGAGAGCACTTATTCTAGTTTCAGCTGAAATAATGGAAGAAGCCGAAATAGAAAGAAGTAAAATGAACTTAGAAGCTTTTTTAATCCCTATTATAAAAGGATGGTGTACAGAATTAGCCCAAGAAGTAACCAGTTTAGGTGTTCAGATACACGGTGGAATGGGTTATATAGAAGAAACTGGAGCTGCTCAAATAATGAGAGATGCAAGAATTTTGCCTATTTATGAAGGAACAAATGCTATACAAGCTAATGATTTAATGTTCAGAAAAACACTTAAAGATAGTGGAGAAACAGCTCGACAAATTCTCACTATCATAAAATCAGATGTCCAATCTGATGGAGAGATATTGAAATCTGTCCATAAGTGTGAAGAAGTTTTAGATTTTATTGGACAAAATAAAGATGACAAAGAATCACTTTCATGCGTTAGTCACGATTTTATGATGGGTTTTGGATATCTCATTGGCGCTTGGCTTATGCAAAAATCAAAAAACAAAGCTGAAGAAAAGATAGATAATCAAAATGAAGATTCTAACTTTTTAATGTCTAAAATAATCTCTTCAAATTTTTATAATAAACATATATTACCAAGATGTCTTAGTCACTTAAATATTGTCTTGGATGGATCAAAAATTATTTCCGAAACACAAGAAGAATTTGTTTAAAAAAAATAAACTTTAGGTTGATTTTAATACTAACATCGGTAGCCTATAAATTAATTGGGTTTTAAAAGTTTTTTGGGAGGAGGAATTCTTGAAAGCCAATATATTCGAATATCCAGATTTTGAAAAATTTAACACTTTTCCAAAATTGTTAAAACATAGATCTGAAATAATGCCAGATGAAGTTGCTTTAAGAAACAAAGACCTAGGGATTTGGAATGAAATCACCTGGGATAAATATAATAAAATTGTTTCAGAATTATCAATTGGGCTTAAATCAATTGGGTTTAAACAAGGTGATGTTTTAGCATTAATTGGTGATAATAAACCTGAATGGGTTTTTTTTGAAATTGCTTGTCATGCAAATGGTGGAATGAGCCTTGGCGTTTACAGAGACACACTGGATGATGAGGTTGGATATTTAGTAAAATCAGCAAAAGTTAAATTTGCTTATGCAGAAGATCAAGAACAGGTTGATAAGTTAATAAATGTTCAAAAAAAATTAAAAACTAAAATCAAAGTTATCTATGACGACCCGAGAGGACTAGAGAAATTAAAAAATCCAAATGTAATTAACATGAAGGATCTTGCTAGTGTAGGAAAAAAACAGTTAGATAAAAATAATAAACTTTATGAAAATTTAATTAATAAAATTTCTGGCGAAACTGTTTCTGTTTTATGTACAACTTCTGGTACAACATCTAACCCAAAATTAGCAATGCTGCCTGCTAATAAGTTCATAAATCACATTTCAAATTATCTTAAAGTTGACCCTAAATCTCACCTAGATGAATATGTTTCTGTATTACCATTTCCTTGGATAATGGAACAAACTTATGGTGTTGGTTTTAATTTATTAAGTGGAATGAAAGTAAATTTTCCTGAAAACTCTGAAACTGCCATGGATGATTTAAGAGAAATTGGTCCTACTTTTATGTTAGGCGCACCAAGATTATGGGAACAAATTTCTGCTGATATGAGAGCAAGAATACTTGACTCATCAAAATTGACACAATGGTTATTTAACAAGATGGTTGATAGAGGCTTAGATGCAGTTGACAAAGGTAATAGAGACTTTTGGGCTGACAAACTTCTTTTTTCAAGTTTAAAAGATAGACTTGGTTTCAGCAAAGTTACATCTGCCGCTACTGGAGGATCTGCAATAGGTCCAGAAACATTCAAATTTTTTCTTGCGATGGGTATCCCACTGAGACAACTATACGGTCAAACTGAACTAATGGGAGCCTATACTTTGCAAGACCCTCCTTCCGGAGAAATGGATTGTGAAACAGTTGGTATAGCTTTTCCTGATGCTGAAATAAAAATTCTTAACCCTGATGCAAATGGTCTTGGAGAAATTGTTACAAAACACCCTAATATGTTCTCTGGCTATTTTAATAATAAAAAAGCTTATACCGAATCTATAAAAAAAGGGTGGATGCATACTGGGGATGCTGGATTTATTGATAATAAAAATCGCTTAACTGTATTAGATAGAGTTGATGACATAGCAGTTAAGTCTGATGGTATAAAATTTTCTCCCCAAAATATTGAAAATAAATTGAAATTTTCACCTTATGTTGGTGAAGCTGTAATATTAGGTTCTAAGAAACCTTATCTTACAGCAATTATATGTATTAGATTTTCAATAGTCTCGAAATTAGCGGAAAAATGGCAATTAGCTTTCACATCATACACTGGACTAGCAGCAGATAAAAAAATTTATGATTTAATTGAAGAAGAAATAAAAAAAGTTAATAAAAATCAACCAGAGAACTTAAAAATCACCAAGTTTTTACTGCTTTTTAAGGAACTTGATGCAGATGATGGCGAATTAACTAGAACCAGAAAAGTTAGAAGATCAGTTGTAAATACAAGATATAAACCTTTAATCGATGCATTATATAAAGATGTTAAACTAGCAAATATTAATACAGAAGTTACATATGAAGATGGTCGTAAAGGTAAAATCAAAGCTTCAATGGAAATAAGAGAAATAATTAAAACTAGAAGTACAAAAAAGAAAACAAAATGAGTTTAGATAAAATTCAATCAATTCCTTATGGGAAAGAAGTAATTAAAATCAAAAATATTAGTCTTGCATTTGGAGGAGTGAAGGCACTAACAAACGTTTCTTTTGATGTAAAAAAAGGAGAAGTTTTTGCTATAATTGGACCAAATGGAGCAGGAAAATCATCCATGCTTAATGTTATTAATGGTTTTTATAAACCTACTTCTGGCCAGATTAATTTTGCAGGAGAGGATCGAAAAGAGATGATGCCAGAATTCGCTGCAAAGAGTGGCATAGCCAGAACATTTCAAAATATTGCTCTTTTCAAAGGAATGAGTACTTTAGATAACTTGATGACTGGACGTCTGTTAAAACAAAAACAAAACTTTTTAATGCAAGCATTATATTTTGGACCTGTTCAAAAAGAAGAAGCTTATCACAGAGATAAAGTTGAGAGAGTCATTGATTTTTTAGATTTACAAGCAATTAGAAGAACTCCTGTTGGGTCTTTACCTTATGGACTTCAAAAAAGAGTTGAGCTTGGCAGAGCTCTTGCGATGGAACCAGAAATATTGTTACTTGATGAGCCCATGGCAGGAATGAATGTTGAAGAAAAACAAGATATGAGTAGGTTTGTTTTAACAGCAAATGATGAATTTAAAACTACAATTGTTTTAATTGAGCATGATATGAGCGTTGTAATGGATATTTCGAATAGAATTGTAGTTTTAGACTATGGTAAAAAAATTGGTGAAGGTAAACCATCAGAAATTTTAAAAAATAAAGCAGTAATTGACGCCTATTTAGGTGTGGCAGATTAGAGGAAAATATGAGTGTTGAATTATTAAATTTCATTGAAACAGTTTTAAATGGCTTAATGTCGGGAGTTATGTATTCACTTGTTGCTCTTGGATTTGTTTTAATTTTTAAAGCGTCAGGAGTTTTTAATTTTGCACAGGGTGTGTTTGCATTATTTGCCGCCTTAACGCTTGTAGGTTTCCAGACAGGTCAAATACCTTTTTCACATCTTATAAATGAACTTTTTGGAACCAATTTGCATAATTGGTACCCATCATTACATAGTTTTTTAGCTATTCTACTTACAATTGTAACAATGATAATTTTAGCTTGGCTTGTTGAAAGACTAGTTTTGAGACATTTAGTTAATCAGGAGCCTATCATTTTATTTATGGCAACAATTGGTCTTGCATTTGTTTTAGAGGGTGTAGGCGATTTAATGTGGGGTTCAGATGTCAAAGTATTAGATGTAGGAATTCCTAGTGGTGGATCTATATGGCTTGAAGAAGCAACTATTGGTTGGGCTTCTGAAGGTAGTGAATACTATGGAATGTATATCGATGTTTTAAATGTTTGGGCAACTATAATTGCAGTTATTTTAGTTACGGCATTGGCTTTATTTTCTCAATACACAAAAACTGGGCGTGCCTTAAGAGCAGTTGCTGACGATCACCAGGCAGCATTATCAGTTGGCATATCCTTGAGAAGTATTTGGATACTTGTTTGGGGGATCTCAGGCTTTATTGCAATGGTAGCTGGAATAATGTGGGGCACCGAATCAGGCGTTCAATTTTCACTTTCACTGATAGCTTTAAAAGCACTTCCAGTGCTTATTTTGGGTGGTTTTACATCAATTCCCGGGGCTATCATTGGTGGTCTTTTAATTGGAGTTGGAGAAAAATTAGCCGAAATTTACATTGGTGGTCTTTTAGATATTGGCGCAATTGAAAATTGGTTTGCCTATGTCCTGGCCTTGGTTTTTCTTTTATTTAGGCCGCAAGGTTTATTTGGCGACAAAATTATAGAGAGAGTTTAATGATTTATAGAGAAACTGGGCAATTTAAATCTACTTATGAAAATGATCATTCAATTTTTCCTTTAATCCAGGACAAAATTGCTTTCAACATTTTAATGTTAATTGCCTTTCTTTTTGTACCTTTAGTAATTGATAGTTATTGGGAAAAAGCTATCTTGATACCTTTCCTTATTTATTCAATGGCTGCAATTGGCTTGAATATTTTAACTGGCTATTGTGGACAAGTTTCTCTTGGCACAGGGGGGTTCATGGCTGTTGGTGCATTTGCTACATATAAACTTATGACTATTTTTCCTGAACTTAATATTATGATTATAGTTTTATTGTCAGGAGTTATAACCGCTTTAGTTGGTATTGTGTTTGGGTTACCTTCCTTAAGAATTAAAGGTTTTTATCTTGCAGTTGCAACATTAGCCTCGCAATTTTTTTTAATTTGGCTATTTAATAAAGTGCCTTGGTTTTATAATTATTCTGACACAGGACAAATCACTGTGTCAGAAAGAACTATGTTTGGTATAGCAGTTACTGGAGCTAATGCACCATCCTACGCAACATATCTTTTTTGTTTAATACTAGTTGTAGGTCTTGGATTTGCTGCAAAAAATATGATTAGAAGTAAAATTGGAAGATCTTGGATGGCTATTAGAGATATGGATATAGCAGCTGAAATAATTGGTGTTTCTCCTTTAAAAACAAAACTGTCTGCTTTTGCAATAAGTTCTTTCTATATTGGAATAGCGGGCTCACTGTATTTTGCTGTATATTTAGGAGCATTAGAAGTAACAGAATCTTTTGATATAATGGCTATCTCATTTCCAGTACTGTTCATGATCATTATAGGTGGGTTAGGATCAATGTTAGGTTCATTTTTAGGAGCAGCATTTATAGTGTTACTTCCGATTTTTCTTAAAAATGTAATGGTTGACCTTATTGGATTGTCAGCTGTAACAGCCAAGCATTTTGAGATTACAACTTGGGGATTGTTGATGGTAATATTTTTAATTGTTGAACCACACGGTCTAGCAAGATTGTGGTCACTAGCTAAAGAAAAATTAAGAAAATGGCCTTTCCCATATTAAGTTTTTAAGTTAAACTTTAATTATTAAGTCTCACAAAGGAGGAGAGTATGAGATTAAAAAAAATGATAGTTGGGCTTCTTGGCTCTGTCATTGCGATTGGAGGTTTTTTAGAGGTGGCAACTGCTGACCTCAAATTTCCAATGTTAGTGTACAGAACTGGTGCATATGCACCAAATGGAATTCCTAACGCAGATGGTTTTGTAGATTATTACAAAATGATTAACGCTAGAGATGGCGGAATAGGTGGAGAAAAAATAGTATTTCCAGAATGTGAAACTGGATATAAAACACAAGTCGGCGTAGAATGTTACGAAAAACATAAAGACGGTGCAATGGTTTTCCAGCCAATGTCTACAGGTATTACATATCAACTAATACCTAAAGCTACTGCTGACGGTGTAACAGTATATTCAACTGGCTATGGAAGAACATCAGCTGCAAATGGTAAAGTTTTTAAATGGATCTTTAATGCGCCAGTAACTTATTGGGATGGTGCATCAATAGCTGTCAGACATATCCTAAAACAAAATTTAGGTAACATTAAAGGAAAAAAAATAGCTCTTGTTTATCATAATTCTGCTTATGGAAAAGAACCTATTAGAACCCTTGAAACTTTAGCTAAAAAACATGGTTACGAATTAATGCTTTTACCTGTTGATCACCCTGGACAAGAACAAAAGGCTACTTGGTTAAAAATTAGAAAACAAAGACCAAACTACGTGCTAATGTGGGGTTGGGGTGTGATGAACCAAGTTGCTATCAAATCCGCTGCATCAATAAGATTTCCAATGGAAAATTTTATTGGAATATGGTGGTCAGGGTCTGAGAATGATGTTTTGCCAGCAGGATCCGGCGCACACGGATATAAATCTTTAGCGTTTAATGCACCTGGATCGAATTTTCAAGTTCATAAAGATATTAAAAAGTATGTACATGATAAAGGTGAAGCCTCAGGTGATGGATCACATTTTGGAACGGTTCTATATAACAGAGGATTGCTTCAAGCAATGGTTCAAGTTGAAGCAGCAACTGTCGCCCAGAAAATACATGGAACATCTAAGATAACACCAGCAATGTATCGTGATGGTATGGAAAATGTTAATCTTAGTGCAGAAAGGCTTGCAGAGTTAGGGTTTAAAGATTTTGCACCACCATTTAAAAATACTTGTGAAAATCATGGTGGAAGTGGTTTAGCTGCTGTTCAACAATGGGACGCAAAAGCTAAAAAGTGGAATATGATTACTGAATATATGTATGGTGATAGAGAAGTAGTTGACAAGTTAATTGCTGAAGATTCGACAAAGTATGCTAAGGAGCAAAAAATTGCAATGCGTTGTAATTAAATATTTAAAAGAGAGTCTTAGGGCTCTCTTTTTTTAAGGAATTTTTATGAATGAACTTTCAAAAATTGATAAAAAAACAGCTCAAAATATCTTGGAAGTAAATAATATAGAAGCTGTATATAATCATGTTATTTTAGTATTAAAAGGAGTTAGTTTAAATGTTAAAAAAGGTGGTATAACCACTTTGTTAGGTGGAAACGGAGCTGGAAAAACAACAACTTTAAAATCAATTTCTAATCTTCTTGCCTCAGAAAGAGGCGAAGTTACAAAAGGTTCTATAACGTTTAATAACCAAGATGTTCATCAATTAGACCCATCTCAACTTGTAAAAATGGGGGTTATTCAAGTCATGGAAGGAAGACATTGTTTTGAGCATTTAACTGTTGAAGAAAATTTATTAACAGGTGGTTATACTAGAAAAAGTAATAAGGAAGTAAAAAACGATCTTGAGAGAGTTTACGAGTATTTTCCAAGATTAAAAGAAAGAAGAACTTCTCAAGCTGGTTATACTTCAGGTGGTGAACAACAAATGGTAGCAATTGGAAGAGCGTTAATGGCTAACCCTAAAATGATTTTGCTTGATGAACCGTCAATGGGCTTGGCTCCACAGTTAGTAAAACAAATTTTTGAAATCGTTTCTCAAATTAATAAAAAAGAAGGTGTGACAATTCTTTTAGCTGAGCAGAATACAAATATGGCTCTTCAATATGCAGAATACGCTTATATTTTAGAAAATGGAAGAGTTGTAATGGAAGGAACTGCAAAATCCATGAGAGACAATGAAGATGTGAAAGAATTTTATTTAGGTATTTCTGGAGAGGGGCGTCAGTCATACAGAGATTTTAAACAATATCGTAGAAGAAAACGTTGGCTATAATATAATTATGAGTCCAATATTTTTTGATTCTAAAGAAGTTAGATCATCTGATGAAAGAGAAAATGATCATTTAGTAAGCTTGAAAAAACTTATTGAAAAAGCTAAGACAATTACTCTATATTCCGATCGTTTAAAAAATGAAATTTCTACTCTGACTGATTTACAAAAAATTGATGTTTTTCGTAAAACTGATTTAATTGAAATACAAAAGAAAAACTTACCTTTTGGTAATTTAAATTTTAAAGAACTTTCAGAATTTTCTCACATTTATAGATCACCTGGACCAATCTATGATTTAGATGGTTATGATAACAATTGGTGGCGCTTCGCTAGAGCTTTAAATGCAGCAGGATTTAATAGTAAAGATATAGTTCAAAATTGTTTTTCATATCACTTCACTCCAGCTGGCATGATGTTTGATGAAGCTGCAAAAATTTTGAAATGTACAATTTTTCCTGCAGGTGGAGAAAATTCAGATATGCAAGCCGAAATTATGTCTGAAATAAATACTACAGGATATGTTGGAATACCTGATTTTTTAAAAATAATTATTGAAAAAGCTGAAAATAATGACTTACCAATAAGTAATTTAAAAAAAGCTTTATTTTCTGGAGGCCCATTATTTCCTGATGTTGCTGAATATTTCAAAAGTAAAAATATAAATTTTTATCAATGTTACGGAACTGCAGACCTCGGTCTTATTGCTTACGAGGCTGATATTGATGATGGAATGATTGTAGACGAAGACATTATTTTAGAAATTGTAAAACCAGGTACAAATGAAAGAGTACCAAATGGAGAAGTTGGAGAAGTTATAGTAACAGTTTTAAATAATTACGAATTACCATTAATACGATTTGCAACTGGAGATTTATCTACAATTATTGAAGGTCAAAGCAAAACAGGAAGAACAAACATTAGAATCAAAGGATGGATGGGTCGAGCTGACCAAACAACAAAAGTTAGAGGAATGTTTGTTCAACCGTCTCAAATTGCGAAAATTGTTGACAACTTGTTCACTAATAAACCAAAAGCAAAATTAATCGTAAGTAGAGAGAATAATCGTGATAATTTAAAACTTCTTATAGAACACGTTTCAAATGAAAACGATAAAATAGCTTTAAATGAAAAAGTTGTTGATGAAATGAAAAAAATTCTTAATTTGAATGGTATAGTTGAATTTGTCAATTTAGGCTCTTTGCCTAATGATGGTAAAGTTATTGATGATGTAAGAGATTTTGGAGATTAAAATGAATATTAATAAAGTTAATGCAGTTGTTACAGGTGGTGGAAGTGGTCTTGGAGAAGGGACTGCCAAATACTTAAAAAGTAAAGGAGCAAATGTATTTCTTATAGATGTAAATGAGGATAACTTGAAAAAAATTTCTTCAGAATTGGATGCAGAATACTTTGTTGGAGATGTTTCTGATCCAAATTTAATGTCTGAAGCAATTGGGAATTTAGACAATATTAATTGCTTAGTCAATTGCGCAGGAATTGCTGTAGGATCCAAAGTTGTATCCAGTAGAGGAATGCATGATTTAGGACTTTTTGAAAAAGTTCTTAGAATAAATTTGTTAGGTAGTTTTAACTTGATTCGACTGTGTGCAGATAAAATGCAAAATAATACTCCAGACAAAAATGGTGAGAAAGGTGTTATTATAAATACTGCATCTGTAGCAGCTTTTGATGGTCAAATAGGTCAGGCAGCATACTCAGCTTCAAAGGGTGGTATTGCAGGTATGACACTTCCAATTGCAAGAGAATTAGCAACACATGGAATTAGAGTAAATACAATAGCACCAGGTTTGTTTGAAACACCAATGTTAACTGGAATGCCTGATGAAGTCCAAAAGAGTTTAATTGCAACTACTCTATTTCCTAAAAGATTAGGCACATCACATGAATATGCACTGTTAGTAGAAAGTATAGTCACAAATGTTATGTTGAATGGAGAAACAATCCGACTTGATGGATCCGTAAGATTAGCTCCTAAATAAAATGAAAAATTCAAAAATGTTTTTTGAAGATTTTGAAATTGGTTTAGTTTTTACAACAGGATCAAAAAAAATCACTAAAGATGAAATAATTAGTTTTGCAAAAAACTACGATCCTCAATATTTTCATGTTGATGAAAATAAAGCAAAAGATGGACCCTTTGGAACACTTGTTTCAAGTGGTTTCATGACACTTGGTGTATCATTTACACAGTTTTTTGAAACTGGTGTTGTTAAAGATACTGGTATGGGTGCTTGGGGTATAGATGAATTAAGATGGACTTTTCCAGTTTATCCAAATGATGAACTTAAATCAGAAGTAAAAGTTATAGAAAAAAAATTATCTTCTAAAAATCCTAACAAAGGGACAGTTAGAACTCTTCATACTGTTACCAATCAAAATGACAAAGTTGTAATGACTTGGATCGCAAACTTTCTAATTAAAACTAAAAATTAAACTAACAATTTTCAACTATGACTGCTATCCCTTGACCACCACCTATGCACATTGTGGCTAAACCATATTTACCATTTCTTCTTTTAAGTTCATGAACAAGTTTTGTCATTATAATTGAACCAGTCGCTCCTACAGGATGTCCTAAAGCAATTGCACCACCATTAACATTTACTTTAGCTTCATCTAATCCTAACTCTTTATTAACAGCACATGCTTGAGCAGCAAATGCCTCATTTGATTCAATCAAATCTAAGTCATCTATTGTCAGCCCTACTTTTTTTAATGCCATATTAGAAGCTGGAATTGGTCCCAAACCCATCTCATCAGGCTCTACTCCTCCAAAACCATAGGAAATTATTTTGGCCATTGGTTTACCCTTCTTTGCTTGCTTTTCATTGGCTAAAACTAGTGCTGATGCACCGTCATTTATACCAGATGCGTTACCAGCAGTTACAGACCCATCATTTTTAAAGACTGTTTTTAAATTTGATAAAGATTCTATTGTTGTATCATATTTTGGATGTTCATCTGTATCAAAAATATTAATCCCTTTTCTAGATTTAATTTCTATGGGAGTAATTTGCTCTTTAAACAAACCTTTTTCTATAGCCTCTTTTGCACGTGTTTGACTATTTAATGCAAACTCATCTTGTTTTGATCGATCAATTTGATATCTTTCTGAAATATTTTCAGCCGTTATACCCATATGACCATGTCCAAACGGATCATGTAGAGCTCCCAACATCATATCAAAGACTTTGCTATCTCCCATTCTATTTCCCCAACGAAACCCTTTCACAACATGCGTTCCGCTTGACATTACTTCAACACCTCCAGCCAATGCAATTTCTGTGTCGCCTAGCAATATAAGTTGTGAAGCACTAACTATAGCTTGTAATCCAGAACCACATAATCGATTTACAGTAAGAGCACAAGAATCTTTATTCAAACCTGAATTCAAAGCTATAACTCTACTAACATACATGTCTCTTGGTTCAGTATGAATTACATTGCCAAAAACGGCATGACCAATTTCTTCTGGTGATATATTTGATCTTTTGATACTTTCTTTGGCTACAATTGCACCTAAATCAACAGGGTCAAAATCTTTTAAAGAACCTCCAAATGCACCTACAGGTGATCTGGTAGCAGACATAATATAAACTTCATTCATAAACTTCTCCATAAAATAATTTTAAATTTTTAAATCTTTTTCATGTAATGGCTCAAAAAAGTGATTTACCCAAATCTCATCAACCCTATCAAGGTTACTAGGCTTCCATTGAGGGTTCCTATCTTTATCAACAAGCATAGCTCTTACTCCTTCATAGAAGTCACCTGATGCCTGACACCTTTGTACCATTCTATATTCCATTATAAGAGCGTCTCTAAGACTCATTTCTGTTGCCATATGAATTTGTTTAAAAGTTATTTTTAAAGATGTTGGAGATTTTCCTTTTAATTCGTGTTCTGTATTTTTTGAAAACTCGCTTCCATTTTGACTAAGTGAATATGTTTTATTTAAAATTTCTTCAATATTTTCTTGTTCAAATATTTCTTTAATTTCAACCTGGTTTTTTTCAATAATACTTTCTCCACTTACTTGACTACTAAATTTATCAATTAAATTTGTTATTTGTTGATGGTCTTTAGAAGGATTTTTAAAAATTTCATTTTTTAAATTTTGTATATTTTTCGATTCAATATAATAATTTGATAGTCCTGTTTTCATCAAATCTATTGATTTTAATCTTGCACCAGTTAACGCTAACCACAAACCTATAGTTATAGGTAGTTGGGCTAATAACCACCCTCCACCTACATCAGGGAAAAGACCAATAGTAGTCTCTGGCATTGCAAACATAGTTCTTTCAGTACAAACAATATGACTTCCATGCATTGAAACACCAACACCACCTCCCATGGTCACGCCATCAATTAGAGCTATGTAAGGTTTTGTAAAATTATTAATTTTATAATTTAAAAGATATTCATCATAAAAAAATTTCTCTGAAAGCTCTGTTGGTGGACCACCCTCATCAAGAACTTGTTTTCTTAATGAAACTACATCTCCACCTGCACAAAAAGCTTTTTCACCAGCACCTTCAATTATTACACATTTAATATCATCATCACTTTCGCATTTATCTAAAAAGTCATTCATTTTTTGAACAATATTATATGTTAAAGCGTTTAACCTTTCTGGTCTGTTTAAAGTAATAATACCTACCCCTTCTTCAGATTTTAAAATTATTTCTTCATTCATATTATTCTCTTTAAACATCTAAAATTTTTCTTGAGATAATTAATCTCATTATTTCATTTGTTCCTTCTAAAATTTGATGAACCCGCAAATCCCTTAGCACTCTCTCTAGAGGAAAATCTTTTAAATATCCATAACCACCATGAAGTTGCAAAGCTTGATTACAAATATCAAAACAAGCATCTGTCGCAAATCTCTTGGCCATTGCACAGTATTTTGTAGCATCACTGTCTTTATTGTCTATACTTGTTGCAGCTTTATAAACCATTAATCTAGAAGCCTCTAAATCAGTAGACATATCAGCTAATTTAAATTGACTTACCTGAAACTCATTTAATTTTTTACCAAACTGCTTCCTCTCTGATGTATATTGAATTGTATTCTCAAGCGCAAAAGTTGCACCTCCAATAGAACAAGCTGCAATGTTAACTCTACCACCATCCAGACCTTTCATTGCTAACTTAAATCCGTCACCTTCATTTCCTACTAAATTTTCAATTGGCACTTCACAATTATCAAAATTAACTGTTGAAGTATGTTGACTATTCCAGCCTAATTTCTTTTCATTTTTACCAAATGACAAGCCAGGAGTATCTTTTTCAATTAATATACATGAAATACCTTTCGGACTATCTTCACCAGTTCTGCACATTACAGCATAGACATCACTTGTTGGCCCACCGGAAATAAAACTTTTTGATCCATTGAGAACATAATGACTATTACCTTTTCGCTTAGCAGTAGTTTTTAATGCTGATGCATCTGAACCTGAGCTTGATTCAGTTAAACAGTAACTTGAAAATAAATTCATGGAGCATAATTGTGGAATAAATTTTTCTTTTAATTCATTTGATCCTTCGCTATCAATCATCCAAGCAACCATATTATGAATTGATAAATATGCAGCTGTTGAAACGCATCCTCTTGAAAGTTGTTCAAAAACTAAAGCAGCTGACAATCTATCTAAGCCTGACCCTCCAAACTTTTCACTCACGTAAATACCTGCCAAACCTAAATCAGCTGATTTTTTTAAAACATCAGTTGGAAAAATCTCTTTTTGATCCCATTCAGATGCAAAAGGCATCAATTCGGTTTCAGAAAATGAAGCAGCCATCTCCTGTATATTTTTATAATCTTCAGATAAATTAAATTCCATAAATCATCTCGTGAGTAATTTATACCTCATTCAAAATTAATTCGGAAGCTTTTTCAGCAATCATTAAAGTTGGAGAATTTGTATTACCAGAAGTTATTGAAGGCATTATTGATGCGTCAACCACCCTTAATTTTTCTATACCATTTACTTTTAGATTTGGCTTAGTTACAGAATCATCTCTTACCCCCATTGCACAAGTTCCAACTGGATGAAAAATTGTTGTTCCGATATCACCTGCCACTCTTTCTAAATCTTTATCAGTCTGATAATTTATACCAGGTGCATACTCCTCTGGATTATATTTTTTCATTGATGGTTGTGAAATAATTTTTCTTGCTAATTTAATAGAATCAGCTGCAACTTTTTTATCAGTTTCATGTGATAAATAGTTAGGATTAATTTCTGGCTGCACTTTTAAATCTTTCGATTGAATGTGAACTGAACCTCTACTTAAAGGATTTAAATTACAAACGCTTGCTGTTAGGCCAGGAAAATCATGAAGTGGATCTCCAAATTTGTCCAGAGAAAGAGGCTGAACGTGAAACTGCACATTAGGCATTTCATATGAAGAATCTGACATTGCGAAAACACCCAATTGACTTGGAGCCATTGACATGGGGCCTTTTCTTTTAAAAAAATATTCCATTCCAATTTTCAATTTGCCAAAAACTGAATTTATTTCTTGATTTAATGTTTTTGCATTTTGCAACTTATATATTACCCTAAGTTGCAAATGATCTTGTAAATTTTCTCCAACATTTTTTAAATCAATTATAGGCTTGATACCTAATTTTGTTAAAAGTTTGGGGTTTCCAATACCTGAAAGTTCAAGGATTTTTGGCGAACCAATAGATCCAGAAGATAATATAACTTCTTTGTTACAATTAACTTGAAGCTCTTTTCCATTTGTTTTAATTTTTAAACCTGTAACAATCTTGTTCTTAATAATTAAACTTTCAACTTCACAATTTTTAAATATCTTTAAATTTTTTCTTTGTTGAATTGGTTTTAAGAAGGCTTTGACTGTATTTAATCTAAACCCATTTTTTTGATTAACTTTAAAATAAGAAACACCAAAATTATTTCCATTATTAAAGTCAGCAATTTTTGGAATACCTGCTTCTACAGTAGCATTTTGGAAATCATCTAATACACCCCAATGTAATCTTTGTTCATCAACACGCCATTCTCCTCCTTGACCGTGATACTCATCTGTTCCAGAAAAATTATCTTCAGTTTTTACAAAGTAAGGTAGAACATCGTCCCAACTCCAACCAATATTGCCTAATTGTCTCCAATGATCGTAGTCTTTAGATTGTCCTCGCATGTATATCATGCCATTAATAGATGAACAACCACCCATCACTTTTCCTCTTGGGTAGTTAAGGTGTCTGCCATTTAAACCTGGCTGAGAGGATGTTTTATACAACCAATCAGTTCTTTTATTGCCCATACAATATAGATATCCAACTGGAATATGTATCCAATGATAATTATCACTCCCACCTGCTTCAATAAGAGCTATATTTAAGTTTTTGTTAGCAGATAACCTATTGGCTAACAAACAACCTGCAGTCCCAGCACCTACTATAATTATATCAAAAACTTGTTTATCCATTGTATTGAGTATAAGTTAGATATTAAAATTTTGAACAAAAATTTTTTATTAAATTAAATAAGGGGAAAATATGAATGATGATAAATTTAGTGATTTAAAAATTGCGAATATTTTATCCTCAGTAAAAACGATTGCAGTAGTTGGGGCCAGTAATAATTGGAAAAGACCATCTAATTTTGTAATGAAATATTTACAAAGGAAAGGTTATAAAATAATACCTGTAAATCCTAAAGAAGCTGGTAAAGAAATTCATAATGAATTATGTTATGCATCATTAAAAGACATCCCTATTAGTATTGATATGGTTGATGTTTTTCGAAAAAGTGATGAATGTTTAGAATTAGCTAAAGATACAATCAAAATTAAAGCAAAAGTATTTTGGATGCAAATCGGTATCTTTAACTCAGAAGCGAATGATTTAGTTTTGAAAAATAATTTAGATTGTATTTATAATAGATGCCCTAAAATTGAACACTCAAGAATATTTGGTGAGTTAGGAAGTGGAGGATTTTATTCTAAATTGATTTCATCCAAAAAAAATAAATTATCAAATAATAATGACAATTCAGGAAATTTTTTTAAATCAAATAATATAGAAACTTTAAGTATACACGCTGGAACGTCACCAGATCCAATTACAGGTGCAAGAAGTTTTCCAATTTATCAATCAACAGCCTTTGCCTTCGATGACAGTGAACATGCAGCATCTTTATACAATTTGCAGGAAAATGGTAATATTTATGGACGTTTATCTAATCCAACAACGGCAGCTTTAGAGCAAAAAATTGCAGCATTAGATAATGCTGTTGGGTCTTGCTGCGTTTCATCTGGCCATGCGGCTCAACTTATTGCTTTATATCCTTTACTAAGTCCAGGCAAAAAAATAGTTGCTAGTTCAAAACTTTATGGTGGTTCAATAACACAATTCACTAAAAGTTTTAAATCATTTGGATGGGAAACCGATCTTGTTGATATAACAAATTATGATGAGATAAAACAAGCCATCAAAGCAAAGAATGTTAGAGCACTATTTGCAGAAAGCTTATCTAACCCAGAGGGAGTTGTTTCCGACATAGAGAAATTATCAGAATTGGCCCATAATGAGGGAATACCTCTAATAATAGATAATACAATGGCTACACAAGCTATCTGTCAGCCAGCAAATTATGGCGCAGACATAATTATATATTCTACAACTAAATTTTTATCTGGTCATGGAAATGCTATGGGAGGTTGTGTAGTAGATGCAGGTAAATTTGACTGGAATAATGGTAGAGATTTTGAAAAGTTAACTGAACCTGATACTTCATATCATGGAATTAAATTTTTTGAAACATTTGGCAACTTAGCATATATCAATTTTTGCCATGCTAGTGCTTTAAGAGACTTAGGTACTACTATGTCACCATTTAATGCTTATTTAACTCTGACAGGAATTGAAACATTAAACTTAAGAATGCAAAAACATATGTCAAACGCGGATGAAGTTGCAAATTTCCTGATAAAACATGATAAAGTAGATTCTGTATCTTGGAGTGGCTTTCAAAAAAATAAATCATATCAATTAGCAAAAAAGTATTTTAAGTTTGGTTTTGGATCTGTCTTTACAATCTCAGTTAAAGCTGGGTTTGATGGAGCTAAAAAAATTGTTGAAAACTGTAATTTATTTTCACATTTAGCAAATGTTGGTGACACAAAATCTTTAATAATACACCCCGCTTCAACAACGCACAGACAATTGAACCCTAAAGAGAGGGAAATATCTGGTGCAGAGGATAACGTCATTAGATTATCAATTGGATTAGAACACAGTGATGATATTATCAAAGATTTAAAAGTATCTTTGGATAATCTCTAATTTTCCCATTTAGGTTCTCTTTTTTCCAGAAACGCTTCTATGCCCTCCTTAGCATCTTTTTTTAACATATTTTGAGCCATAACTTCAGATGTATATTTATAAGCTTTTTCTATTGGCAATTCAGCTTGTTTATAAAATGCTTCTTTCCCAATTCTGACAGTTGAAGTTGGTTTAGACGCAATTAATTTTGCAAAGTTTAATACTGTTATCTCTAATTCGTTTAAAGGAACATTTTTATTAATTAACCCAAAACTAACAGCATCCTCAGCATTAATACTTTCACCAGTTAACAACATTTCCATTGTTTTTTTTCGACCTAGAGATCTAGAAACCGCAACCATTGGTGTAGAACAAAATAAACCTATATTTACGCCAGGAGTTATAAAAACTGCTTCATCAGATGCTATAGCAAGATCACATGTTGCAACTAATTGACATCCTGCCGCAGCTGCGACCCCAGGTATTTGAGCTATTACCGGTTGAGGTGATTTCATTATTTTTAACATTAAATCTGAACACTCATTAAAAAGTTCGATAAAAAATTCTTTATTATTTTTATTTTTTTTAAGCTCTTGTAAATCATGCCCTGCTGAGAAACCAGGACCATTTGATGAGATTATGATTGTTTTCACATTTGCATCATTTGATAAATCATTAAATTCACTATTTAGATGTCTTAACACATTTAGAGATAATGGGTTGTATTTTTTACCATTAGTCAGCGTTATTTTAGCAATATTATTTGTAATTTTTTTTGTTTCTATAAATTCCATATTAAAAAAATAAAATTGTTAGATGCTTATATATACATTTAAGATAATCTAAATTAATGAATAAGACAAATAATGTTGCTATTTTAATTCTTACTGGTATTGCAGCACTTACGATTGCTGTTGGAATAGGGAGATTTTCTTATACTCCTATTTTACCTTATATGATTTCTGAATTAAATTTAACCACAACAGAAGCAGGCTTAATAGCTTCTTCAAATTATTTAGGTTATTTATTGGGTTCGTTAATTCCTATTTTCCCGCAATTTCCAAAAAATATCCGATCAATATTTATTTACTCAATCTTTATCTCTATCATATCTCTTTTTGCTATGGGCCTAACAAATACTTTTGAGGTATTTATACTCATACGTTTCATACATGGAATTTTTAGCGCGTTTGTATTAATATTAGGAACATCTCTAATAGTTTCACATGTTCAAAAAAAAGGTAAAATATTTTTAGGAACTGCTCATTTTTCTGGAGTTGGGCTGGGCATGGCACTATCAGCTATTGTCGTATCTTATCTAGGTTTTTTAAATTTTACATGGGATGAACTGTGGTTCTCAATTGGTATTTTAGCTATAATACTGTCATTTCAAATTATTAAATTTACACCAATTCAAAAAGCAGAAGTTAAATATAATTTAAAATCCAATAATAAAACAAGTTTAGGATTTTCTTTAATTACTATTAGTTATGGATTATATGGGTTTGGGTATGTTGCATTTGGCACCTTTATATCAACAATGTCAAGATTGACACCAGGGTTAGAAAAAACTGAGCCCTACGTATGGTTTGTAGTAGGAGTTACAGGAATACCTTCGGTATTTTTTTGGAATTGGTTTGGTAGTAAAATTGGAAATGATATTGGACTTTTTTTAGCGAATTTAATACTGGGATTAGGAGTTTTATTTTCTGTATTAATTGATAATGAATTTGGAATTTTTATTTCCTGTATATTATTTGGTTTATCATTTGTACCTATAACTTCAATGTGTCTTTTAGAGGGTCAGAAAAGGTTCTCTGGATCATTTATAGTTTCTACTGCAATATTGACATTTTCTTTCAGTATTGGACAAATGATAGGACCTTATCTTAGTGGACTTCTAACTGATTATTATGGTTCATTCTTTTTTTCAATGATAATTTCTGGCATTATTTTAATTTTTGGATCTTTGCTAATGATAAATCCTAAAAGGTTTTTAAATATATAATTTTAAAAATTGTTCACCCATTTTTGATACAGGCTCAGTTAATAACCCAACTTGGTTTGCATCTTTTCCTGCATTGTTACCGACTTTAGATCTTTTAAATACTCCTTGTAAAATTCCAGCAAATCTAAAGCAGTTAAAAGCTAAAAGAAAATTCCAGCTCTTCCCGATATCATATCCTAATGCATCAGCATAAAATTGTAATAACTCTTTTTCCTTTGGTATTCCTTCTGTAATACCATTATCTCTGAATTGGCCTAAACCTGGAATTGGCCAATCTATTTCAAATCTTAGCATTAAACACCAATATGATAAATCTATAAATGGTGGTGCTAATGTCGATAACTCCCAATCTAATAAAGTTGCTATGTCTAAATTCTTCGAAAAAATCATATTATCTATTCTAAAATCGCCATGGGTTAAAACAGGATCAAATTTTTCATATATTTTTGGAATGTTTGATCCTAAATTTTCAATTAAAAATTCCATTGCTTCGATTTTTTTAGTTTCAGAAGCTCTATATTGTTTTATCCATAGATCAATTTGCCTAAATAAATAATCTGATTTTTTACCATAATCCTCCAAATCATACTTTTTTAGGTCTAGCTTAGCTAAGTTTATTAATATTTCTGATTTGTTTTTGTAAATTTTGTTTTTCTCCTCTTTACTGTAATTTTCTAAGATTGGTTTTCTTTCTTTTATACCATCAATAAAATCCATTAAAAAAAACTCTGAACCTATAATCTCATTTTCCTCACAATAACTAATCATATTTGGAACTGGTATTTTAGTTTCTTTAAGAGCATTCATAACTTTGAATTCTCTATCTATTCTATGAGCTCCTCTTAATAAATTACCCATAGGCTTTGACCTAAGTACTATTTTTCTATTTTCACAATGTAATAGATAAGTTGGATTTGATTGACCTACATTAAATTTTTCTATTTTATTTAGATTACCTAGATTAGGTAATTTTTCTTGTAACCATTTTTTTAAATTAATATTATTTTTTATCATTGATTTCATATATATATTTAAATTGTGAATATTAAAACAATTTTAATTACAGGTGCATCAAAAGGTATTGGGGCATCTTT
The DNA here is from genome assembly GCA_902615025.1 of uncultured SAR116 cluster alpha proteobacterium. Classification (GTDB taxonomy): domain Bacteria; phylum Pseudomonadota; class Alphaproteobacteria; order Puniceispirillales; family Marisalimonadaceae; genus TMED54. The sequence goes on from CACMNV010000001.1 coordinate 66,296, forward strand.
TTCTAACTATCTTGCAGGTGAAGGCTATAGGATAATTGGCATTGCAAGAAACAAAGATCAATTAATTAAAACATTTAAATCTCTACCAAATCAAAATTTAAATCATGAAATTTTACCAATTGACATTACTGACTTTAATCTTGTTAAGGAAAAGTTATCCTATATAAATGTTTATTGCTTAATTAACAATGCGGGCATTGCTCAATCTAAACTTCTCCAAGAAGTATCCACAGATGAGATCAATCAAATTATGAACATTAATTTGATTTCTGCTTTAAATATTAGTAATGCAATCATTCCAAAAATGATACTAAATAAAATTGGTCGTATTATTAATGTTTCCTCTATTCTTGGTTTAAATCCCTTAAAGTTTGTAGGTGCCTATTCAATATCAAAAGCAGCTTTAATTCAAATGACTAAATCTCAATCAATTGAATTAGCTAAATATAATATTCTAGTAAATGCAATTTGTCCTGGATATATCATTACTGATTTAAACAGATCATTTCTAGAAAGTGACAAATCTTTTAAATTAAAATCTAAAATACCTTTAGATAGATTTGCATCATGTGAGGAATTGTTACCAGCAATCAGAATGCTTGTTGACCCTAATAATACTTACATGACAGGTTCTATAATACGAATAGATGGTGGCATGTTGTCAACTATTTAAATGTAAATTTAATTTTCTTAAATGTATAAATGATATGAAAAGGTAAAAATATGTCTTTTAAAATTTAAGTTTGGTAATTGCTTTATTAGATGCAATGCTGTTTTTTCTCTACCGTCAATTATTATGTAACATTTTTGGTTTATATTTTTCCAAATATTAATTATATCGACTGTATATGTAGAAATAACTTTATTTCCTGATTTATAATAAGGAGGATTTGGACCATCTAAATGAATAAAATCATATTTTAATTTTGGTATATCTTTAAAATGTGCAAACGGAAAACCGTTTTTATTTTTTATTATTATTTTACTATATCTTATATTTAATAAATTTTCAAAATCTTTAGGTAAATTTCTTAATTGTTCTTTAAACCATTTTTTACTTTCTTCTACTGCAATAAAATTTGGTTTATATTTTTTGTCTTTTTCTTTTAATTTTAAAATTGCCAAACAAATAGCATATGTAGATACTCCTGGACCCAATTCTAATATATTTTTGGGTTTTAATTTTATAATTGTTCTGTATATTGAGATAAGATCCGCCGGATCTGCTGTAAAATTACCAGATAACTCTAAATATTTTGAGTATGCTTTATTCGAATTTTTTAATTTTTTTATTATCTTATCTTTGTCAAATAACAACGTATAAATCTGACAAAGTTTTTTACGCAATAAATTAATTAATAATGATCTAATTTTATTTATAAAATTAATCTTCATAATTAAATTTTACCATATTTCTGAATTAAAATTATTTTTATGTATTGTAAAAACAAATTTATTAGATTAAAGAATATGATTTTTTTGTAAAAATTCATTTAAATTGTTAACTTGTAAATCTACTATGCCAGGTAAATATTCATCACCTAATTTTTTTCTATTTACCCAAATAGTTTTAAATCCAAAATTTGACGCTCCATGAATATCCCAACAATTGCTTGAAAAAAAAATACATTTTTTTTTATTTATATTGAATTTATCTATTACTAACTGATAAACATCTCTATGAGGCTTAAATTTTTTACATTCATCTACTGATATGATTCCGCTAATTAATTCGTCAAACTTTGAATTTTTAACTGCTGAATTTAACATATCATAACTGCCATTAGATAATATTGTTGTTTTTATTTTATTTTTTTTTATCTTTTTTAAAACTTCTTCAACTTCTTCAAATGCGCTTATTTTAAAATATAGATCAAGTAATTCATTTTTTATTTTGGCTGAGTTCATTGACAATGAATTCATGGCATATTCAAGACTATCTTTTGTAATTTGCCAGAACGAAACATACTTACTCATAGAGTTGTAAAGCCAACTATATTCTAATTGTTTTTGTCGCCATATACTGGATAATTTTTCCCAATTATTACCTAGTTGAATTGCCATCTCTTTGCAAGCATGATCTACATCAAACAAAGTTCCGTAAGCATCAAATACATAAATCTTTTCATCTTCCATAAACACCTCTTACATATTCATAATAATTTTTATTACAGTTGGTAGACTTTTTCCAGTCTTCATATTTTTTATTTAATATTAATCTTTGAGCAAAATGTCTTGATATTTTATTTTTCCCTTTCTTAATTCCTTTTATTAAATATTTTTTGTATGCAAGTTTAATTTTATGTTCAAATCCCTTTTTCATGGTCAAACTATTTTTACTTAGATTTAATTTGTAATAAGCTGTTTTAATAATTTTAATTTTTTTTTCTGATAAATGTTCTGTCAAATTATAAATGTCTTGACTTGGTAAATGTTCATATTTTTTAAATTTACTTCTTTGCATAAATGGGTGAAAACTACATGGATATTTTATAAGTTCTTTTATATCCATGTATTTCTTATTACTTTTAAATTCCGTTATTAATTTATCTTTATTAAAAATTCTTGTTACTGAGATCAATAACTTTTCTTTTTCTATTTCCCGTAACATTTCACATACATAATTCTCTGAATATTCGTCATCAGCATCTAAAAAACATACATACTTTCCTATTGATTTTTTAAATCCTATATTTCTTGTATTCCCTGGACCGCTTCCAATTCTATTTGTACTTACAATTTTAGTATTTATTATTTCATTATTTAATATACTTTTATAATTTTCATAATTTTTATTATCATCAATTGACAAAATTAATTCTATTTTTGGTATTTTATTTTTGAATTTTTGATTATTTATTGATTCTAAAGTTTTTTTAATTGTATATTTTGCCTTATAAACTGGTATTATAATAGATACATCAAACATTTTATGAATAATTTAAAACTAAAACCTGATTTGGTACAATCCTTAGATAAATTAAATTTTTATTCTTTTTCACTTTTATCTAATGAAAATTTTAATAATGATGAGAAATTATCTCTTTTTTCTAAAGCTAATACATTTGTTACTTCTTTATTTAACAACTCTAAAATAAATTTTACTGAAAACAAATCAGCACTTCACTTTGTCCCAAGATTTTATAGTGACAAGCATATGTCATCTAAATATCCAAACATTATTAATGATTTAGATACCATGTTTAAAACTGCTGATTACATAAATTCTTCTAAGTATTCAAATATAACTGATATAATTCATCTTGGCTCTGGTGGATCTAACCTTGGTCCTAAATTAATTTACAATTCTTTTTCACATTTATCAAATGGCCCAAATGTTCATTTTATCTCTAATTTGGATCCTTTATCTTTAAATAGAAAGGTTTTGAAATTAAATCCCTCTAACACACTTATCATTTGTGTTTCCAAGTCTTTTAGTACTTATGAAACGCAAGAAAATTTAAAAAAAATACGGGCTTGGTTTTTAAAGTCTAGATCTGAAGAATTATTTTATAATAATTTATTTTTTATTACCTCTTTTCCTGAAAAGGCAATTAAATATGGTTTATCCTCTTCAAATATTATTAAATTAGACACATCAATTGGTGGTCGTTTTTCTATATGGTCTTCTTCAAACTTAATTAATGCTATAATATTTGGTAAAGGGTTTTTTACCAATTTTCTTAATGGTGGGAAAAGTATTGATTACCTTATAGTTAATAATTTTGAAAAATCTTTACCATATATTTTAGCTCTTAAAAGCTTTTATTTTCGTAAATACTATTCTATTTACAATCATATTGTAATTCCATATTCAGACCAACTTTCCTTATTACCCTCTTACTTGCAGCAACTTGTTATGGAAAGTAATGGAAAATCTGTAAATTCTTTTAATGAAAATATTTCAAATTCACCTTGTTCGTTCATTTTTGGTGAAGTTGGTACAGATGCACAGCACAGTTTTTTTCAAGCCTTACACCAGTCAACTTTATCTTTTACTGCGGATTTAATTTGTTTTTCTGAAAACTTAGATTCTGAATTTTGTATTTTTGACGATTATGACAAAAATAATTCAAAAGATTTACAAAATTTTGCTATATCCCAGTACCTTGCCTTTAAAAATGGATCAGATAAAACCATTGAAAATGTTCACCAACATGTTAAAGGAAATAAGCCAGTTGACCTTTTTATGTTCAATAAATTAAACGAATATACACTTGGACAATTGCTTTGCATTTATGAATATAAAACACTATTTGAAGCTTCTTTCTCTAACATAAATCCTTTTGATCAGTATGGTGTTGAATTAGGAAAGCAAATATTTAAAAAACTCTAATGACTTATTTAGGATATTTCCTAAATATTTCACTCAAAATTATACCATTTGCAACTGATAGATTTAAACTTTCATCATTTTTGGTTTTAATAAAAATAAGTTTATTACAAAGTCTTTTTATTTCTTCACTTATTCCATTTTTTTCATTACCTAATACTAAACATAAAGGAAATATCCAATTCTCGTTTAAATAATTATTCTCACTTCTCAGATCAGTTCCGTATAATTTGATGGAATTTTTATTAACCCAATTTTTAAAATTGATAAAATTCGTATTAATAATTTTGAGATTAAATAATGATGCCATACTAGATCTAACAGCTTCCTTTTTAAATTGATTAACTGTATCACCTACTAAGATAAGATTATTAATTCCAAAAGCGTTTATTGTTCTTAAAATAGTTCCCAAATTCCCAGGATCTGTAATGCCGTCTATAGCAACATGCACATCATTAATATTTAAATCACAAAATAAAAATTTCTTTTTTTTTACCTTAAATATAATATTTTGCGCGTTATTATTATTAGATATTTTTGATAGTATTTTCTTTCCTACGCTAATAACTCTAACATTTTTCAATATACAATCATTAATAATTTTAGTTATTTCTGTGCTGTAACTAGTATTAGAGTTTATTACTAATGTTTGTATTTCCCATTTATTTTCAAATGCTGATTTTAAAAAAAAATTACCTTCACAAATAAATGATTTTATTTCCTTTTTATTATTACCACGTATGATTTTAATTAGATCTTTGATAATAGGGTTTTGTAAACTTGTGATATTTAGGATTTTTCCTAACAAATTATTGCCTCAATTACTTATTTTTTTTTGCTTCTAATTTTATTCTATCTATCATAGAAGATAGTCCATTTTTTCTAGTTACAGATAAGTGTTGATCTAAACCAATTGTTTTTAAAAAATCAAGATCTGTAGTCAATATTTCTGATGGACTTTTATTATTAAAAACTTTTAATATTAATGCTATTAAACCTTTAACAATAAAAGCATCGCTATTTGCTTTAAATGAAAGAGTTTTATCTTTATTTAACTTTGAAACAAAATAAACCGTTGATTGACATCCCTTTAATCTGTAATTGTCATTCATGTATATATTATCAAGTTCTGGAAGAGTTTTACCCATGTCAATTATCATTTGATATTTATCTTCCCAAGAATCTAAGAATTCAAAATCCTTGATTATTTCATCTACTTCACTCAAAATCAGACCTTTAATTGTTAATACTATTATGAAGTAATTACGTTAATTTAAAAATCAATAACTTCATATTAATTAAAGATGTTGAATAATTTTGATTTATTTTAGAAAAAAAAATATTTTTGAATTAAGTGTTCAAAAAACTTTTTTGTTTTTATTAGCTATATTTATAATTAAAGTTATATCTCTTTTAAATTCTCCACTAAGTCTTTCAGTTGATGAAGCACAATATTGGGATTGGTCAAATAACTTAGATCTTGGATATTTTTCTAAACCACCTTTTATAGCTTGGTTAATAGCTTCTACCACTTATTTTTTTGGAATCGCAGAGTGGTCTATAAGACTTTCATCCCCTATTATTCATCTTTTGGTATCAGTTGTAATATGGCTTATTTCCAAGAGTGTTTATAATATTAAAGTCGCAAACTTTATTACATTAATATGGGCAACATTGCCTTTAACTACTTTTGGAAGTCTTATTATATCAACTGATACACCTTTATTACTATTTTGGTGTATGAGTTTATATACTCTTCTTAAAACACTAGAAAATAATAAAATTATTTGGCCAATTTTACTTGGAATATCGATTGGGTTAGCTTTCTTAACAAAATATGCCGCTTTATATTTTATTGTAATTTTAATTTGTTTAACAATTTTGAACCAAAGATTTAAAAAAAATGTGTTTAAATTTATTCTTACAATTTGTGTTTTTTTACTTGCATGTGCTCCAAATCTCTATTGGAATTATGTGAATGATTTCTCTACTTTTAGTCACACAACATACAATGCTAATTTAGATACAGTCTCTTTAAATTATTTAGAACCAATGAAATTTGTGGGTTCACAATTAGTAATTTGTGGCCCTTTTATTTTAATTGCCTATCTATTAAAAATAACAAAAATTAAATCTTATAGTAAAAATGAATTTTTATTAATTTGTTTTTCATTACCCATTTTAATTTTAATTATAATGCAAGCTTTTCTTAAAACATCTAATGCTAACTGGGCTGCAACAGCGTTTCCAGGGATAATAATTTTAATTGGGAGTTTTATTTATAACCAGAAAAATGAAATGATTTTGGTAGGAATTAAATTAAATTTACTCATGAACATTGGAATATTCGTTCTTTTAATAAAAATCTTTATTACTGGAAACTTAAATCCTATTGATTTGAAAAGTGATCCATTGAGGAAGTTAAAAGGCTACTCTGAGCAAAGTGAAACAATTAAATCATATTTAGATACTGAAAAACCACGTGCTTTAATATTCTCAAGAAGAAATGATATAACAAAATTTTCTTATCAACTTAAACTTTTTGAGAACAAAGAGATTAAAAGATACTATTTAACTTCAAGAAAAAAACCAATAAATCATTACGAATATAATTATAACTTTAAAGATCATTCACTAAAAAAGAATGACGTTGTCCTAATACTTAGTAATTTAGATGGTATAGATAGACAATATATAAAATATTTTGATAAATTTGAAACTATAGGAAAAACAATTTTCAGAGAAACAGAAAATTCTGTGAGAAGTTATTATATCATGAGAGCAATCATAAAATAATTAGTTTTTGGTTGATTTACTATAATTTTCAAAAATACTTAAAGTTTCTGCGCTTACGTGATGCTCAATACCTTCGGCATCCATTTTGGCAGTTTCAATGTCAACGCCTATAGAGATAAGAAAGTTATACACAATATCATGTCTTTTTTTACAATACTTTGCGAGAGCTTTACCTTTTTCTGTAAGAAAAATTGACCTATAAGGCTTACTTTCAACATAACCATCTCTTACTAATCTTCTAATAACACTATTAACTGTTGGACTTGTTACACCAAAATTTTGAGCCAGATCAACTACTCTTGCTTCTCCATTTTCATTGATTAGCTCTGCTATCATTTCTGTGTAATCCTCAGCAATTTCAGTATTTCTTGCATTACGAATTTGAAAAAAACGATCAGAACTTGTTGAATTTTTAAATTTCATAATAGTTTTTAATGTTGGTTTAAAAATTGATATTATGATATTACAATATATTAAGTCAAAATAATAGGAAAGTTATGAAAGACAAAATTGCTTCAGGTCAAAAACTAATAAATATACAATCAAAAGTTTTTGAAAAAATAATCGTTCATTTGCAAAAGAGAACAGATGTACAAAATATAGACTTAATGAATCTCTCTGGATTTTGTAGAAACTGTCTATCAAAATGGTATTCTGAAGCGGCCAAAGATGAAGGTCTTGACATTGATTACGAGACTTCAAGAGAAAAGGTTTATGGTATGTCCTATAAAAATTGGAAAGATAGGTTTCAGAAAGAAGCTTCTCAAGATCAAATGAATGAATTTAACAAGAAGTAAATAAATAGATTGCCTGATATAAATAAAAAACATTTTGGCGATAGGTTATTTGAAACTATAAGAAAAAAAGAAAATTTTTTATGTTTAGGGATTGATCCTCATTTAGATTTAATACCTAAAGTTTTTCAAAAAAAAATTAAATTGACTAATGACATTTATTCTAAAGATAATATTAAAATAGTAGAAAGTTTCTGTATAAAGCTAATTGAAACAATTGCTGATTTAGTACCTGCAATAAAATTACAAATTGCTTTTTTTGAACAACTTGGTCCAGAGGGTTTTAAATTACTTTCAAAGTTATGTCATTTAATAAAAGAAAAATATATCATTTGTATTATTGACTGTAAAAGAGGTGATATTGGCTCTACAAATAATGCATATGCAAATGCATTTTTTTCTAAATCATCTCCATATCCATGTGATGCTATAACAATAAACCCTTGGCTTGGAATTGAAACCTTAAATGCTTTTGAACAATATATTCCAAAATTTGGTTTATTTATTTTAGTTCACACAAGTAATCCCGGGGCAAAAGACTTACAAGAACAAACAACTACAGAAAACAAAAAGTTGTATGAAATTCTTATAGATAAGTTAAATCCAAAAATAAGTAAAAATATTGGAAAACATAATTTATCTTCTATTGGAATTGTTACTGGAGCAACCTATCCAAAAGAACTAGAACATATTAGAAAAAAACTTCCTTATGCTCCCTTTTTAATACCTGGGTTTGGAAAACAAGGAGGCTCTATAGAAGATGCTAGACGTGGACTACTTCCTGATAAAAAATATAAAAACAAATTTAATTCAGGTATTGTTAATTCGTCTAGAGATTTATGCTTTCCAACTTGTGCAAATAATTGTACTGATATTAAATCATGGAAAAAAAAAATATATAATAATTTAGAAAATAATATATCAAACCTATATATATGAACATGAAATATAAAAAAGATAGATTTAAATACTTAGGAAAACAAAATGATCTTTTATCAAATCCTGACAATTCTATTTTAGATAAACAACCTAACCCACATTTAGATGTCAGATATTGCATTCGATTTACATGTCCAGAATTCACATCAATTTGCCCTGTAACTTCTCAGCCAGATTTTGCAAAAATAATAATTGATTATATTCCAAATAAATTCATTGTGGAGAGTAAATCATTGAAGTTATACTTAACTGGATATAGAAATCATGGTGCTTTTCATGAGGACTGTACTATTTCAATTGGAAAGGATTTAAATAATTTACTAAAACCAAATTGGTTAAGGATAGCAGGAATTTGGTATCCTAGAGGCGGAATACCGATAGACATTTTTTGGCAAACAAAAGATGTTCCAAAAAGCTGTTTAGTACCTGAATTAAATTTTAGCCCATACAGAGGACGTGATTAATATGAAACAAAATGAAATAAATTGGAAATTAATACTAATTACTTGTTCTATTATTGTATGTATCATAATGGGAATTAGAAATTGTTTTGGATTATTTTTAGAACCGATTAGCCTTTACAATAACTCTGGAGCAGAACCATTTTCTTTAGGGATGAGTGTTCAAGCAATAATTTGGGGGTTAAGTGCTTTTTTACTTGGAATGGTAATTGATAGGTTTGGACCTCAAAAAGCATTAGCTTTTGGTATATTTTGTTACGCTTTAGGTATTTATATTTTAAGTAATCCATCTAGTGATTTTATAATATTTAACTTTGGTTTTATGACTGGTATAGGACTTGGCGCAGGTGGAATGTCAACAATAGTTGCAATTATTGGTAAAACAGCGCCTTCTGAAAAAAAATCTATGGCAATGGGAATTGCCGCAGCATCAGCCTCTTTTGGTCAGTTTATATTTATTGCGCCTACATTGTTTTCAATCAAAACTTTTGGATGGCAAACCACAATTGTTTTTCTCTCCCTAATTACAGCATCGTTAATTGTACTCATACCTTTATTAAAAACGGACATAAAGATTAAAAATGATAAAGCTCAAAATATATCATTTGACTTTAAAGATGTAATAATATTCTCTTTTTCGAATACAAACTATATATTGCTCATTTTAGGGTTTTTTACATGTGGTTTTCATGTTACATTTATTGGCCTTCATCTTCCAAATGATTTAATCTCTAAAGGTCTTTCTATTGATGTAGCAGGTTGGTCACTTGCTATTATAGGTTTGTTTAATATCATAGGTACATTATTTTTTGGCTGGCTTGGTGACAGAGTTTTAAAGAAAAACTCGTTAGCATACATCTATTTAGGCAGATCAATTGTTATAACTTTATTTATAATACTACCTCCATCGCCAATATTAGCTTTACTATTTGGAGCATCTATGGGCCTATTATGGTTAGCGACAGTCCCATTGACGAATGGCATAGTTTTTACATTTATGGGGCCTAAATATTTAGCAACTCTTGGAGGAATTGTTTTTATATCACACCAAATAGGAGGTTTGTTTGGGGCTTGGTCAGGTGGTAAAATATTTGATCTATATGGAAACTACGATAATGCTTGGTGGATAAGTGTATTTCTTGGAATTATCGCATTCTTATTTCACATTTTTATAAAAGAAAAATCGTTTAATTACAAACCAGAAATAAATGTAGCAAGAGCATAATTAAATTTTTAAATTTCTGTAAAAATCTAAACTTTCTGGATTTGCTAATGCTGAAGCATTTTTAATTTCTTTACCATTAACTAAATCTCTTACGGTCAACTCAACAATTTTTCCAGATTTTGTTTTTGGAATTTCAGGAGTTTGAATAACAATAGATGGAACATGCCTAGGTGAAGCACCTGTTCTTAATTGATCTTTAATAATTTTAATTAATTCTCCTGTAAGTTGAATATTTTCCCTTAAAACAACAAATAAAATTAACCTAGTATCATTTTTCCAATTTTGACCAATCACTAAACTTTCTAAAACTTCCTCAACTTTTTCAACTTGTCTATATATCTCTGCAGTGCCTATTCGAACACCTCCTGGATTAAGAGTAGCGTCTGACCTTCCAAAGATAATGAAACCATGGTTTTCAGTCTTTAATATGTAATCACCATGATTCCAAACATTATTATATTTGTTAAAATATGCTTCATGATATTTATTTCCATTATCTCTCCAAAATTTAATCGGCATTGTTGGGAAACTTTTGATACATACAAGTTCACCTTGTTTATTTTTAATTGAGTTTCCATCATCATCAAAAACATGAACGTCCATTCCTAAAATGGGACCTTGAATCTCACCGCGGTAAACTGGTGAAATTGGATTTCCTCCAACAAAACAACCTACAATATCTGTTCCTCCAGACAAACTAGCCAAATGTACATCTTTTTTTATATTATTATAAACGTAGTCAAAAGATTCATGAACTAAAGGAGATCCAGTAGATCCAATAGTCTCTAAATTTTCTAATTTAAATTTTTCTGAAATATTATTTTTAAATTTTGATAATGCATCTATATATTTCGCAGAAGTACCAAAAAAATTAAACTTTTCTTCTTCAGCGTAAGTCCATAAAATATCTGAATTAGGATAAAATGGAGAGCCATCATACAGACAAATTGTGGAATTTAACATTAAAGATGAGACCAACCAATTCCACATCATCCAACCACAAGTTGTAAAATAGAAAAATTTTTTTTTCTCCTTAGCATTTGAGTGAAGACCGACCTCAACTAAGTGTTTTAATAGAACACCACCTGCAGAATGAACAATGCATTTAGGTTTGCCTGTTGTTCCGCTAGAAAACATAATATATAAAGGATGATCCAGTTTTAATTTTGCAAAATTAATTCTGTCTGATTTATATTTATCTAACAAGTCTTGAAAAAGTATAACTTTATTTGAAGAAAAAAACTTACTTGAATTTATTAGAGGAATTAAGACTATATCTTTAACACTTTGTAATGAATTAAAAACTTTTTCAACTTTTTCAGTAATATTTATTTCTTCACCATTAAAATTATAACCATCCGTAGTTATTAAGATTTTAGGTTCAATTTGCCCAAATCTGTCTAATACTCCTTCTACTCCAAAATCTGGAGAAGCTGATGAAAATATAGCACCTATTGAAGAACTCGCTAGCATAACTATGATTGTTTCTGGCATGTTAGGTAAATAAGCAGCCACTCTGTCGCCCTCTGTGATACCTTTTTTCTTAAAAAAATTAGCTACTGCCGCTACTTGATTTTTTAGTTCATACCAACTTAATCTTTTCTTTATTTTATTTTCTGACCAAAAGATAATCGCAGTATCATCATCGGTTTTCTTAAGCATATTCTCAGCATAATTTAATTTTCCAGAAGGGAAAAACTTTGTTCCTGGTAAATTATTCTCTGGATCTAGGTAAGGTTTATTACCTTTCTCTCCAATAATATTATAGAAATTCCAAATCTCATTCCAAAAGGAACTTCTATTTTCAATTGACCATTTATGTAATGTATTAAAATCATTAATTTTTGTTTTATAACTTATATTTACGTGTGTAATAAAATTATTTAATGAAGTTTCCTTGACTCTATCTTTATTAGGACGCCATAATAATACATTTTTACTTATTTCAACGTTTTGCATATTGATTATCAATAAATTCGGCTAATAACAAATCTTTATCACTCAAACCTTTTACATCGTGAGTTGTTAATGTAATCACAACTCTATTATACACATTGAACCACTCTGGATGGTGACCTATTTCTTCAGCTTTAAGAGCAATAGTTGTCATAAATGCATATGCATCTTTAAAATTTGAGAATTGAAATTCTTTAGTTATAGCATCTCTATCATCCTCTGAGGTTGACCAAGAATTCAACTTTTTTAAAACATCAATTAACTTCATTTTACATACCATTAGAAAAATCCTTTCTATTGATTAATTTTTGTATTGGCATTAAATATTCACTATATTTGATTAATAAATTACAAGAATAGTTTATTCTACTGTCAAGCCAATTTGGTATTAAATCACCATGATTACCTGGGGAATATTGTTGAACATTTCTTATTATAATATTTTCTGGAATCCAAGTAATGTGACTGTTTTTATATGAACTTGATCTTAATTCAGAAATTGGATATGCACCTCCATTTCCAGAACTAATTGAAACAATAAGACCAGGTTTGTGAAAAAACTCCCCATTATTAAAAATTAAAAATAAATTTTTGGAATTAGGAGAAGCCATCCCACCATACTCAGGAACAACTATTATAAATCCATCAGACGAAAATAATTCTGATGATATTTTTTTGATTTCTTTATCCCAAAATTTATTATCTTCACTTCTTTCAGAAGTCCAAAAAGGAACTTTATTTTCAAACATATCCAAATTGTAAAAATCAATTTTATTGTTAATTTTTACAATTTCTTTTTTTAAAATCCTAGCAATTCTAAACGATTCTGAGTTTTTTCTATGACTTGTTGAAATTATGGATATTTTCATTTTTAAATTTGTATAATAGTTATTAATAGTTAAAATATCATATAACTTACTTTATATAAAACTCAAATGCTATGAATAAAATAGAACTAATCAAGCCTGACGATTGGCATGTTCACTTTAGAGAAGGATCAATGCTTGAAAAGTTAGTCCCTGAAACAAGTAAGCTTTATAATAGGGCAATAGTGATGCCTAATCTATCAGTTCCAATTATAAACTCAAAACAAGCATTAGAATATAAAAAGAAAATACTAAACTTTTCAGAAAATAATAATGATTTTCAACCATTAATGACATTTTACTTAAATAAAGATATATCAACTTCCGATTTAATAGAAGCATTTGAAAATAATGTCGTTTTTGCACTCAAACTTTATCCTGCGGGAGCTACTACAAACTCTTCAAAAGGGGTAAAAGATATGACTGAAATTTTTCATATATTAGAAGTAATGAGCAATTATCAGATACCTTTGCTAATTCATGGTGAAGTAAACAACGATAAAGTAGATATTTTTGATAGAGAAAAATTATTTATAGAAAATGAGCTTATAAAAATTATTGAAAACTTTCCAAATCTTAAAATAACATTAGAGCATATAACAACAAAATTTGCTGTAGATTTTATTAATCAATCATCAAAAAAAATAAAAGCTTCTATTACACCACATCATTTGGTTTTAAATAGAACCGATATGTTAGCACATAAAATCAAACCTCATTATTACTGCTTGCCAATCCTAAAAAGAGAAGAAGATAGAAAAGCTCTATTGGAAGCTGCTTCAAATATTAATCAAAAATTTTTTTTAGGAACTGATTCCGCTCCCCACGATTTAAAAAGCAAAGAAACCAGTTGTGGCTGCGCAGGGGTGTTTAATACAATAAATTCAATTCAAATTTTAGCGCAAATTTTTGATAATAACGATAAATTAGATTGTCTAGAAAAATTTATCAGTATAAATGGAGCCATTCACTATAATTTAGCTAAAAACAAATCTAAATTATTACTAAAAAAACAAAAAAAACCAATAATATTTCCTGATACATTAAATATTAATGATCTAAATATTAAGGTTTTTAGACCAAATTTTGACGTTTTTTGGCAAATTGAAAAAGAGAAAAAATTGTCATGAAAATACAACCAGTAATTTTATGTGGAGGTTCCGGAACTAGATTATGGCCAGAAAGTAGAGAACTTTTCCCAAAACAATTCATTCCAATTTTAAATCAAGATAGTCTTTTTGACATAACTTTAAAAAGATTAAGCTTGATTCATAATTGTAAGAAGCCAATAATCGTAACTAATGAAAAATATAACTTTTTAGTGAGAGATGTTCTTCATAAATTAAATATTGAGGCTACTATAATTTTAGAACCTATAGGTAGAAATACTGCTCCTGCAATATATTTAGCCTCAAGTTTTTCTAAAAAAAGTGATACTCTCCTTGTACTTCCAGCTGATCATTATATTGGAAATAATAAATTATTTATAAAATCGTTAAATTATGTTTTTAAAATGAATAATATAAATGACTGGATAACGTTAGGAATAACTCCCACTTCTCCTTCAACATCCTATGGTTATATAAAAATTGATGAGAAATCATCAAACAATAAAATTTTTAAAGTTGAAAAATTTATCGAAAAACCAAAAACAAACCTAGCAAAAAAATTATACAAGAGCCAACATTTTTGGAATTCAGGTATTTTTATTGGAAATTCAAATATGATATTAAAATCAATCAGAAAACATGCTCCTAACCTTGCTCAAAAATGTGATTTAACTTTAAATAATGTTAAAAAAACAAAAAATAATGAATATTTATTTGAATTAAAATTATTCAATAAAATCCCAGCCATTTCAATTGACTTCTCGATTATTGAAAAAAGTAAAAATGTTTTGTGTCATCCAATTAGTTGCGAATGGAATGACATCGGTTCTTGGGAAAAGTTTTTTGAAAATATTCCTTTTAAAAATAAACCAAAAAAAGTGATCCAAGTTAGATCAAAAAATAATTTTATCAAAACCAAAAATAGATTAATAGCAACAATAGGTATTAACGATTTAATTATTGTTGATACTAATGATGCAACTTTGATAGCAAAAAAAGGGTTAGAAGAAAAAATGAGAGACATAACGTCTATTTTAACAAAAAATAATCACTCTGAACTTAAAGAAAACCTTTTTGAAACCCGACCCTGGGGTAAGTTTGAAACTCTACATGCAAGTGAAAATCTTAAAATAAAAAAAATTACTGTTAAACCTAAATCAAGACTTTCAAAACAATTTCATTATTTCAGAAGTGAACATTGGTTTATAACTTATGGAAAAGCGTCTATCTACAAAGATGGTGAAATATTTAAATTAAAAAAAGGTCAATCCATTGACATACCAAAAAAATCAATTCATTACATTGAAAATACTACAAATGAAGAATTAATTTTTATTGAGTTACAAATGGGAACCTATTTTGGTGAAGACGATATTATAAGATTAGATGATATTTATGGGCGCAAGTAACTTACTTCAAAAAAATGATATTAAATATCTTGTGGTTCACTGTTCAGACACAGATACCACTGACACTGCTATTGATATTCATAAATTACATTTAGAATTTGGCTGGGAAGGGATTGGTTATCATAAAATTATTGAAAAAAATGGCAAAATTGTTAATGGCAGACCTGAATTTTGGAAAGGTGCTCATGTATATAAATTTAATGACAAAAGCCTAGGTGTTTGTTTAATTGGAAAGAGCAATTTTACAAGAAAACAATATATTTCACTTAAACAAGTTTTAATTGATTGGAAAAAAAAATACCCTTACGCAGTTATACTAGGCCATAAAGATTTTTCTTACACAAAAAAAACATGTCCTAACTTTGATGTAAAATTATGGTGTGAACGAGAGGGAATCCTTTGAAAAATACTTATAAAGTTATAAAACCAATATCAAATTTAAAAAAAACAACAAATAAATTAGCAACTTTAGAAACACAGTGTCTTTTTGGAGAAGAAATTAAGATTATTCGTAAATTTGAAAATTGGTCTTATTGTAAGACTTTATTAGATAATTATAAAGGGTATATAAAGAATAGTGATTTTGAAAAATTTCCAGATTCAACACATTTTATCAACATGCCAAGCTCAATTGTTTTTCAAAGACCAAATATTAAATCGAAGCCCATTCAAAAAATTTTTTTAAATTCAAAGATTACTTGTATTAATAAAATTGATAATTGGATTGAAATTATGTTAGAAAAAAATAGGTCAGGTTTTATTCCACAAATACATACCAAATTAATTTCAGAAAAATTTGATTTAAATTTTCTAAATGAACTTTTATTATTTAAATCTGTACCTTATCTTTGGGGTGGTAAAACTGTAGAAGGTATAGACTGCTCAGGATTAGTTCAAACTATTTTCCAAAAATATGGCATAAATCTTCCTAGAAATTCAAGTCAACAAGAAGTATTTCTATCACCTCACTTGAAAAATATATCAAAAGTTGAAAAATTTTGTTTGTTGTTTTGGAAAGGACATGTCGCAATTTCTGTTTCTAAGTCTAAAATAATACATAGTAACATTTATGACATGTGTGTTAAGGTAGATAGCCTTCAAAAGGTCGAAAAAAGATTGTTAAAAATATGTGGACAAATAACAAAAATAAGAAAAATAATTTTTTAAATACCTTCAAAAAAGTTGAATATGAGCATTCTAGAAAAAATTTTTAGATTAATCTTTAGTTTTAATAGAAGTTGGAAAGTTTTTCTTCAAATTTCTTTTGATTCTTTCCTTATAATTAATTGTTTTATTTTATCTATGGCAATTAGACTTGATAGCTTTTCATTTATTTTATATGAAAATTTTTTATTACTTAACTTATTGGTTATTTCAATTACTATAATTTCTTTTCACTATCTTAATTTATACTCTTCAATAATAAGGTATATTTCTAATAATATTTTTAAAGAAATAGGGTTAGGTTTAATAATTTCTTCAATTTCTATTTTTATTTTTTCTAAGATTCTATCATTCCAAATCCCACGATCTGTTCCATTTATTTACCTAAGTTTTTCATTTTGTTTTTTAACTGGGTTTAGAATATTGATAAGTAATACCGCACTTTTAATGAAATTAAATGATAGAAAGTCTGTGGCCATTTATGGCACTGAAGAGTGGGGTCGACAACTTTATAGTAGCTTAAGAAATAATGTAGAATATTTTCCAAGATTTTTTATCGATGAAAATCCAGAAAACCACAATACTCGTATCGGTGACCTTTACGTGTATAATTTTAACAAAGGGCTTGAATATTTGCAAAAATACAAAATAAATATCATTTTAATAGCAATTCCTAATTTAAGTATCTTTGAAAAAGAAAAAATATTAAATAAGTTTAGTAATTTTAATGTTCAAATAAAAATAATTCCAACAGTAAATGATCTAATTGATGGAAAAAAAAATCTCGAAGATGTCAGAAATGTGTCAATTGAAGATTTACTAGGACGTGAAAAAGTAAAACCAAAATTAGAATTATTAAAAAAGAATATTATCAACAAAAATATCCTTGTTACTGGTTGTGGTGGGTCAATTGGAAGCGAATTATGCCACCAAATATTAAAAAATAAACCTAAAGTCTTATATCTCTTTGATCACTCCGAATACCTTCTTCACAAATTAAGTACAAGTTTAGATTTTACTAAATCAAAAATAATTTCAGTTTTAGGAACAGTTCAAAGTGAAGAAACTATAAAAATGATATTAAAAAATAATATTGACACGGTGTTTCATGCTGCTGCTTACAAACATGTGCCACTTGTAGAAGAAAACATTGTAGAATCAATTAAAACCAATATTTTTGGAACTTATAATTTGGTTAAATATGCTCAAGTCTATGGGGTAAAAAATTTTATTTTAATATCTACTGACAAAGCAGTAAGGCCAACAAATTTCATGGGTGCAACAAAAAGATTTTCAGAACTTATATGTAAAGCATTTTATGAAAAAAATAAAAGCACACTCTTTTCTATTGTAAGATTTGGAAACGTGCTTGGATCATCTGGATCAGTTGTACCTTTATTTAAACAACAGATTGAAAATAAAAGAGTTATTACAGTTACACACAAAAAAATATGTAGATATTTTATGACAATTTCTGAAGCTGTAGAACTCGTAATTCAGGCTGGATCTTTATCAAATGGTGCAGACATTTTCGTTTTGGATATGGGCAGGCAAATACAAATTTTTGATTTGGCGAAAAAGATGGTGAGATTATATGGGTTAATTCCTACAACAAATAAACCCCAACATGATAAAGAGATTCAAATAAAATTTACAGGATTAAGAAAAGGTGAAAAATTATTTGAAGAATTATTCTTGGAAAAGAATTCAAAAAAAACAATTCATCCTTTAATCATGTCCACAAAAGAGAAAACCTATCCTATAAAAATAATAAATGACATTTTATCTGAATTAAAGAATAACTGTAAAACTTACAATATTAAAAATATTGAGAAAATATTAAAAGATGCTCCTCTACATTTTAATCCCTCTAATAAAAGAACAAAGAATTTTTAATTTAATGACTTATTGATTCTTTTTTTATAACTTTTGAAATACTTCTAAAAATTATCAATAAATCTAAAAATATTGATTTATTTTCTAAATAATACTTATCATGTTTAACTTTTAAATATATTGATATATTATCTCTTCCATGTATTTGTGCCCATCCAGTTATTCCAGTTTTTAATTTGTTAATTCTTTCTTTAGTTCTTAAATCAATCAAATCAAATTGATTATATAATGCTGGCCTTGGTCCAACAATACTCATTGTACCGCTTAGCACAGTAAACAATTGAGGCAACTCATCTAAACTATATTTTCTCAAAAAACTCCCAATTTTTGTTAGGTACTGATCAGGATTTGAAATTAAATGAGTTGCTACATTGGGAGAAAAAACATACATAGATCTAAACTTAGGCATAAAAAAAAATTTATTATTTTCACCTACTCTTTTTGACCAATGAATTATTGGTCCAGAGGATGTCGCCTTGATAAAAAAAGGAATGAAAATTAATAATGGAGAAAGTAAAATTATTAAAATAATAGATAATAAAATATCTAGTATTCTTTTTGAAATAAGATAGGTTAGTTTATTGTCAAGCATAATAATAAATATTAATGAATAATAATTAATTTATGTCAAAAACATTTTTAAGATCATATCTGAAATATTTTTTACTAATTTCTATTTTAGTATATTTACTTTTAAATGTATCATTTAGTAAAATTTTGAATGAAATGATAAAGATAGATTTTTTTTATCTTGTAATTGCTTATGTTCTATCGATTTTAGGAATTTTAATTTCGTCTTTAAGGCTTCAATCATTAATAAGTCAGAATTTATCTTATAAGAATTTTTTTGTTTTTCATCTAATCAATGTTGATTCACAAATTTATAATTATATTACAATACCTTTTATAGGATCTGTTTTAGCTCGTTCACTATATTTTAAAAAAATTTATAATAAAGCCGATAGTATTCCATTACTTTCATTGTTGGAAAAAATATGTGCTTTATTAAGTCTATTTTTGCTAGCTGGATTATCCTTATTTTTTTTAAAAACAATAAATTTTTCAATTTCAGATTTAAATTATTTATTTATTATTTTTGTAATAATTATATTCTCAGTATTAACATCATGGCATTTTAGTTTTCCTAAAATCTTTAAAAGAATATTCAAAAAAAGCATTTTCTCTTTATTAAGAATAAATTTTTTTAATCAATTTTTTTTAAGTATATTTATTCATCTTTGTACTTTGTTTACATTTATATTATTAACAAATGGTCATCATGTTTCGATATCGCTGTTGGATTTAATATTTATATTTTCTTTAGTAATGTTAATCTCTGCACTACCTATAAGCTATGCAGGATGGGGCGTAAGAGAATTGTCTTTAATGATATTACTGGAACCTTATTTAATTGATTCAAGTAAGGCTATATCCATTGGACTTTTATTTGGATTTCTTTCAATCCTAAGTCTTGTTAACATAAAAATTATAAATCATTTTATTAAACCTAAAGAAAATAATCATAAAATAAAAGAAAATGATACAATTAATTTTTTTAAGTTCCAAAAAGTTTTAATTTTAGTATCTTCATTTTTAATAATAATTTTAATAAATATTAAGTTTGAAATTAAAATATTTCAAATGAAGGGCGGCATTAATTTATCTGATCCTATCTCAATAATATCTGCAATAACATTCATTGTCATTATTTTTAAAAAAAAGCTTTCATATACACTCAAAAATTTTATAGGACTGTGGGATGATAAATATATTGGAATAGGTATTCTAATTTTTCCATTTTTAATTTTATATGGATTGATTGTTGGTTATTTGAATTTTAATTCAAATTCTTGGGCTTTATTCAATAGGTTTTTAGGATTACCTATAATCTTGAGTTATTTATTAACAGGCGCATTTTTTTCAATATATTTTTCTTCAAAAATTTTAGATAAATATATTCATTCATTTATAATCACTAATTTCGTTATTCTTACCTTTTATGCCTTTTTATATAATTACTACGATTTTGATCCATTTTTTATGAGTGCAAATGAATTTAAAAATACTATTTTTAACAAATTAGGATGGCAAATCTCACATTATAATTCGTTATTGCTAAACAGAAACAATTTTTGTTTTACAATAATCTGTTTAACAATATTCTTTAACTTCTTCCACTCATGTGATGTTAAGATTAAACATTTTTACAGAATTTTTGTATTTTTTATAATTTTTATTTCAGGTTCAAAAACTGGTATATTTGTTTATTCAATATTAGTATTTTTTGCGTATATGAAGGATTTTATTTATTTTAAGAAAATTAAAATTAATTTAAAAATTATAAGTATTTATTTATTCATGTTATTTGTAATTATTTTTATTTTCTTTCAAACTAGTTTTGTTAATCATTATATTGAAAACATTAATTTTATTAACACATTTCTTTTTCGCTATGACCAATATCAATTAGTTATCAATGAAATTTTCAAAAATTTTTTATTTGGTTCAGGATTAGGTTGGAGCATCCATACATCAGAAAATTACTTTGGCCAAAAATTAGTAATTCATAATTCTTTATTATGGATAGTTTGTGAAATGGGTTTATTTGGTTTCATGTTCATTTGTATAATGATGTTTGGTTTTTTTAAAAGTATATATTTAAATTATAGATATAAATATTATAATAAGTTATTTATAAGTATATGCTTTCTAACAACTATATTATTATTTTCAATTTTACATGACATTTCTTATCATAGAGTATTGTGGCTTGGAATTGGACTAATTTTCTTAAACAAAATTGACAAAAGAATTAGAAAATAATACTTTTAAAAGTATGAGCATTAACGAAGTTTTTTCTAACCCTTTTGATAGTTCAACATCAATACAAATGTCATTAAAAAAAAGGGGGAAATATTTAAATATAATTATTGATGCCGAAGCTTTTTTAAATGAAAGAAAATTCAGCAAATGTTTTGAGATACTAAAGCCGTTGTTTAAATTTTATAAAGAACATGAAGTTTTAGAAATTAAAAAACGGATTAAATACAACTTTACTTTCATGAAAGAAAAAACACCTTTCCAAAAAAAAATTAAGTGGAAACAAATTTCTGAGATGACATCATTTGATGATCTGTTTATGTCAAAAAAAATTAAGAAACTAAGAAAGGAATTTATTTCAATTTATGGATTTGACTTCACTAAAAGTTCATTACATATAAGAGCAGCGAAAACAAATAAGAAACAGATTTCAAATAAAGATCAACACTTTTTGCATTTAGATGAAAAAAAAGGTTTGACAACAATTATTTATTTAACTCACACAAACCAAGAAAATGGTGCATTTAGGTACGTAAAAGATTCAGAAAAATTAGAATATTCTAATATCTTAAAAAGTTTTCATGAGATAAATCATACTTTTAAAAAAGACAAAAAAATTCTTCCTGAAGAAATTAACTTTGATCTTGATTATTACCAATGTTTAGATACTGAAAAGAGAAAGATTTTAGAAAATAATCTTGAATGGATTGAAGGTGATCCTGGCACAGAGGTAACATTCTGTGGAAATAAACTGCTTCATGGTGGAGGAGTCCCACAAGCAGGTAGCAGGTCAGCTATTTTTATTTCGCATTACGGATTATTATTTCATAGATTAAAACAATTATTATAATTATTTTTTAATATAAAAATTGCCTAGAACTAAAACGTCCATATTTGTTTTTTTAAAACATTTGATTGCATCATATGGTGAATATACTATTGGTTCCCCTCTTATATTAAAAGATGTATTTATTAGCATTGGAATATCAGTTTTTTTATAAAATATTTCAATCAATCTTCTTATTTTTCTTTTGTCATTTTTTGAGATGGTTTGTACCCTTGATGTGGAGTCAATGTGAGTAACAGCGTGAACATTATTTCTTTTTACATTTGAAACAAATGACATATATTTTGATTTTTTTCCATCAAACCAGTCATTAAATACTTCTTCTAAAACTATAGGAGCAAAAGGTCTAAAAGATTCTCTAAATTTAATTTTTAAATTTAATTCATTTTGCATTTCTTTTGATCTTGGATCAGCAATTATACTTCTATTTCCAAGTGCCCTTGGACCAAATTCCATTCTACCTTGAAACCACCCTATAATTTTTTGATTTATTAAATCTTGGGCAATTACATCAAAAAGATCCTTATCATTGTAATAATTATATGGTAATTTTTCTTTTCTTAATGCATTCAGATAGTTTTCCTTTTTAAATGATTGGCCCAACAAACTATTTTGCATTTTATCACTATCATTTCTTAAGTTAGTATTGGGTTTTTTTAACCCAAGATGATAAAAAGATAAAGCAGCACCTATTGCACTCCCTGCGTCGCCAGCTGCTGGCTGAACCCATATATTTTTAAATATTTTCTTATTATAGAGATAACCATTGGCAACACAATTTAAAGCAACACCACCAGCTAAACATAGATTTTCTTCTTGTGTGATTTTTTTAGCTTTCAAAATAATATTTAAATAAATTTTTTCGGTTACCTTTTGAATTGAGGCTGCAATATCCATATAAATCGCATCTATTTTTGATTCTGGTTCCCTTGGTTTACAATTAAATAATTTAAAAAATTTATTATTAATCATATAATTCTTTCTATGAAATGAAAAATAATCCATATTTAATTCAAAATTTCCATCACTATTAATCTTCACTATATTCTCTTCAATAATTTTAACAAACCTTGGCTTTCCGTATGGTGCTAATCCCATTAACTTATATTCTCCTGAATTTATTTTAAATCCACAAAAAAAGGTGAATGCTGAATATAATAAACCTAATGAAAATGGAAATTTCATCTCTTCAAGAGGTTCTATTTGATTTTTTTTTCCTTTATATATAGATGTAGTAGTCCATTCACCTACGCCATCTATCGTCACTATGGCTGCTTTATCAAACGGTGATGGAAAAAAAGCACTTGCTGCATGACTTAAATGATGTTCTGAAAATAATATTTTTTCTTTCCAATTTATTTTTTTACTTAAATGCTTTTTAAATTCTTTTTCGATTAATGATTTCATGAAAATTTTTTTTGACATCCAAAGTGGCATTGAACTCAAAAAACTTTGTAAACCAAATGGTACTTCCTTAATATGACATTCAATTATTCTATCAAATTTTAAAAATGGTTTTTCATAAAAAACTATATAGTCAATATCTTTTGACATTACATTTGAATAATTCAAGCATTCTATTAATGCATTTATTGGGAAACTATTATCATTTTTTTTTCTTGTAATCCTCTCTTCTTGAATGGCACATATTATTCTACCATTTCTAATTAATGCGCATGCACTATCATGATAAAAAGCTGAAATTCCAATTATAATCATTTAAAATAAAGTATAAACAAAAGGGGCAACTACTGTTCCTTCAGTTAAAAATAACAAAAATCCAATTAGTAAAACAATTATAAAAAAAGGTAATAAATATAATTTATTCGATTTTTTCAAGTATTTCAAAAATTCAAATATAAAAGACACTTAAAATTGATCCTTAAAAAAATTTAAATCATATTCTGTTTTTTTTATTTTCTTCCATTGTTTATCATTAAATTTATCTTTTTTATAATTGAATACCTTAGTTAAGGTTATAAGAGGAGTAAATATTATAAAATAAATTAATGAGAATAATAAAATAGATACATATTTGTTTAAAACAAAACCTATTTTTATCCAAAATTGAATAATATGATCAAAACAGGTTTTATTAAAAATAAACAATAAATTTACAATTAATATCAAACCACACACTATTATTACTAATGAAAGCACATTAAAGTAAAAACATAAAATACAAAAAAAGATTAAAATAATATTAATTGAATAGATTTCATTTGAGTTTTTTATATTCTTTTTTTGCATTAATATTTCCATTTAGAATTAATTAAATCATTAACGCATTTTGACAGTTTTTTATAACCTGCAATATTAAAATGTTTATCTCTATACAGATAATCCTTTTTTTCAAGTTTACACATTTTACTAATCCTTATGTATTCTATATTTGAATCTTTTGCAATTTTAGTAACCTTTTTATTTAATTTTGAAGTCGCTTTATCTAATCCCAAACTTAATTCATTGTATTGAGGTAAGTTTATAAGTAAAACATTTTCACTAGAAAATTGTGACAATATTGTTTCTAGGGACTTTAGATTTGAATCAAGTCTTAAGTTACTTAATTTGTTTGTATGATCCTCTATATAAAAATTCGTTTTAAATGAAGATATTAGACTTTTCATTTTGTTAAATATAAAAAAAGTGTCTCTAGACAAATTTGAAATTGCGTCAACTTCATTTATTGTAGGATTCTTTGGAAGATGTAAATTCTTATAATTGCATAGAGCAATGTTTGAGAAACATTCCATCTGTTTTTTATCAAAACTCCATATATCTCTAAAGAAATCATCAAAGATAAAAATTATAACTATTTTTTCTACCTTAAATCTATTTTTAAGTTTTTGAACTGTTTTCTCCCAACTTTGAATGCCTGTTCCCTGAATTCCAGCTGAAATTAATTGAATATTATTTTTTTTATTTAAATCAAGATCATTCACCCATGGATAACCGCCTCTTCCTTCTGTAAAAGAGTCACCTATTATTAAAATACTTTTTTTATTTTGAACTATTAATTTATCATGAACATACCCTAGATTATTTGTTAAAAATTTGTATCTATACTCTTCAGTAAAACTTCTTATTTTTGGATCATAATAGTACGCTGAAGTTTCAATTTCTACATTTGGTACATAGTGAAAACCATATTCCCAATTTTCAAAAATACTTGGATTTTTATAATAATTGTCATGCATATCATTAACCCATTGGATGCCATTTATGTTTTCATAAAAATTATATCCATACCCTTTATAAGCATGTCCTAAATATCTATATAAAAGCTCATAAAATGTTAATGAACCTAATAAAAGCACCCCTAACATGTAAAAGTATTGTGTAAAATTACATAGGAAATTACTTGTAATTTTAATTGTATTGTTAATTTTATAATTAATCAAATTTTGATCATATTTCAAAGCTTGAAAATTTTTAATTGATAATGCACATCCTAAAAATATCCATAATTCTTTTGTTCTAAAAAAGTCATGAAAAAGAGAATTCAATAAAATAATAAGAACTAGCGAAGAAAATATATTTATATTTTTTCCACTAACAAAACTTTTAAGATTAAGACCTTTTAATATTAAATAAAAAATTAATAATGAACAAACAACTCCAACTGAAATTAATGTATCTAAATAACCATTGTGAGCTGTAAAACCGATTTCTTTAAAATAAAATTCTGGCCCAAATCCAAAAAAGAAAAATTGAACTAAGGAATGTTTGATAGTGGAAAATGCATTTATGGCTAAATCAATTCTTTCAACAACAGCTCCATCGTAAAAAAATCTTAAATATTTTGTTATTGTAACCTTTGGTATCACAACATCATGGAGATTAAATTGTAATAATATTAAAAAACCACCTAATAAAATGAAGAGAGGAATCAAAGCTGATGTAAAGAGATTTTTAAAGTTATTTCTGTTCACATCGTAAAAATAAATAAAACATAGAATTAATGTTAATATTAAAGAAAGTAAACTTGATCGTGATCCTGTTAACAAAATAGATGTAATTGCAACAAAAGTAATTATTATCAAACTTATATTTTTTTTATTTCTAACTTTTATTAACCCATAGGAAAGTAAAAACGCCCAGCATACCATCATACCATTTTTTGGCTCTCCAGATGACAGCCCTGTAGCTATACCTCTATCAAGATGAAGTTTTGAAAAATGACCTATATCAAAGTAGTTTTGGAGTAATAAAGTTAAATAATTAATAGTTAAGAAAGTTATTCCAGCGAAAGATAGACAAATTAGGAATAACTTTTTTTCTTCTAATTTCTTAAATGCAAAGATTGTAATTGGTATCATTATCCATGGCTTTAACCACGTAAATGAGGTATATTCAATGTTTTTAATTAATGTAATAGAAATTAATGTTATTAAAATTAAAATTAAAATATCTAAATAATCAAAATCTTTTTTATACATAGTATAAAGAATTTCTATACTAAATAAGGTAATGATAAAAATACTAGTTAATGTTGTTATTCCCAAAATTGAATATTCAGGTATAAAAAAAATACTAAATGGTAAAATTATAGAAATTATTTTTTCTAATATAGATTTAATTTTGATCATTTTATAATTAATTTTTCAGATAATATTTTTTTTAATAAATTTATTTGATACATAACAATATTTTTCTCTTCATGTTTTTTTCGAGCTATTTGTGCATTTAAGTTACCAAACAAAGATATTATGTTTTGATTTTTGTGAATATAGTCCAAACATTCAAAAGTTTTTAAAGTATCTTTGACAGGTACTAAAAATCCATTTTTATTATGTTGAATTAATTCTCGAGTGCCTCGTATATTAGTACCAATCAACGGCAAACCTGTCATCATCGCTTCAATTATTGACCTTGGCATACCTTCTCTCCAAGATAATAAACAAAAAACATCAAGCATACTAAGTATTTTTGACACATTCGATCTATAGCCTAACAATAATAAATTATGACTAAGACTATTTTTCTTTTCTTTTAAAAAAAGATTTATATCTTTATTATGATCAGAAACAAGTCTTTCTCCAACAATGATTAATAATGAATTTGGAACTCTTGCTTGGAATTTTTCAAAAGCAAAAATTAATTCTTTAATTCCTTTTTCTTCAACTAATCTAGAAATTGTTCCCACTACAAAAGTGTCTTTTCTAATATTCATAGAGTTCCTATTTTTATTTTTTAAAAAAACAGTTCTTTTCTCAAAATTTTTACTCATTACTCCATTAGAAATCCAAAAAGAATTTTTTCTATTAGATATTTTTAGATTAATTGCATTTTTACAGTCTTCATTACTTTGAAAAAAATATACGTCTGTGAAAAGAGATAAAAATTTTTCTATTAATTGATGAAAAAATTGTTTATAGACTGTCATTTGGTCATGAAAATAAAAACCATGAACCGTGTACACAATTACTTTACATCCAGACAATTTTGCTGCAATTCTTGCTATAATAGAGATTAATGGAGTATGTACATGAATTATATCAAAATTTTCTTTTTTGAATATTTTTAAAATTTTAAAAAAATTTATGATGTGATTTATAAAATTTAAATTTCTTTTAAATTTAACATCATGAACAATGCATTTATAATATTTGTTATATTTATTATCTTTTACGAAATTATCAAAATTACTTATTGCATGGACTTCCCATCCACTCTTACCAGCTTCTAAAATTAGGTTTTTTAAAAAGTGTTTGAGAGTGAACTCAACTGAACATATTTGACAAATTTTTATAGCCATATTCTTCTCCACTCCTGAAACATAAGAATATTCCACAAAACTCCTGTCCAATCTTCACCTTTTTTATGCTTAGACCATAATTTACGCACTTCTTTTTCATCAAATATTTCATCATTGGCTAGTTTATTTCTATCAAGATGACTTTCAGCCCACTCTTTCATATTTCCTTCTTTTATCCATTCACCAACAGGAATACCAAAACCTTGCTTTGGCCTCTCAACAAAATGAGAAGGCAAATGTTTGCTTAAAATTTTTTTTAATATATCCTTTCCACTATTATTTGAAATTTTTAAGTGCAAAGGTGTCTTCCAAGCAATCTCCAAAAGTTTTGAATTTAAAAAAGGTGCTCTGTTTTCTAAACTTGAATGCATACAAGCCCTATCTACTTTAACTAAAATATCATCGGGTAAATATGAAATAGTATCCAAAGCCATCATAGATAAAGTGGGATTTTTTAATTTTATCCATTTATTACTAATTAAATCTTCATCATATAATTTTAATTTGTTTACTAAACCATATTTACTATAACATTGACTTATTAATAATTCATATAGATTCTGGATATCGTTCGCATTAAAGCTTGCACCTAATTTTAAAATTTTGTTTTGTGGATTAGAAAAATTTAAAGTTTTTGGGAAAATAAGTTTTGAAATATTTAGGATCGGATTTAAGTTAAATCTAGAAGCATAAAATAAAAAATGAGATATATAATTTCTAGTACTTAATGGAAATTTAGAAATTATATTCCAAATTTTATTACACCAAAAATATCTATTATAACCACCAAATAGTTCATCTCCCCCATCTCCTGAGAGACAAACTTTTACTTTTTTTCTTGAAAATTTAGCAAGTAAAGTTGTTGGAATTTGTGATGAATCTGCAAATGGTTCGTCATAAATATATGGCAACTCTGGAATTATTTTTTGTGCTTCACTTTCACTTACATAATGTTCATAGTGATCAGTTTTCAAAAATTCAGCAATTTTTTTTGCATATGGTGCTTCATTATATAAATTTTCTTTAAATCCAATTGTAAAAGTTTTTAATTTATTTTTTTTTGTTTTTGAAGCTAAAACTGTTATTAGTGATGAATCTATCCCTCCCGACAAGAAACAACCTACATCAACATCTGCGTTTAATTGCCTATTAACACTGTTTGACAATTCTTTTTCTATCAATTCTTCATATGACAAATTACTAGTGTCTTTTTGAAGATTATTAAAATCTAAATTCCACCATTTTTCCAAAATGAATTCTAAACTTTTAATGTTTAATTGAAGAAATGAGCCTGGTTCTAATTTGTGGATATTCTCATATATAGAATAAGGTGACGGTATATACCCATACTTTAAAAAAAGTGCCGTTGAGTATTTATTTAATTTTAATTTACCATCTAACATACAATGTATTGATTTTAACTCAGAAGAAAAAACAAAATTATTTTCATGAATTCCATAATAAATTGGTTTTTCTCCAAATTTGTCTCTTACAATTGTTATATTGTTAGTTTTTCTATCTAAGAAAGAAAAAGCAAACATCCCTTCTAATTTAACAATTGTTTTTTTTACACCATATAAAATTAATGCGTTTAACAATATCTCTGTATCAGAGTTACTCATCCAATGATTAAACCCAAAATTTTTTACAATTTGAGATTTAATTTTTTGTGAATTATAAATTTCTCCATTGTAAGATAAGATATATCTACCACACCTTGATCTCATAGGTTGGTTAGCATTTCTAGATAAATCTACTATAGATAATCTTGAGTGAAACAGCATAATATTATTATTTTTCCAATAATTTTGATTATCTGGTCCACGATGCTTCAAGCTTAACAAAATATTGGCTCTATTTTCATAAGAACTTTTACTTAAAGGACCTATTATACCTGCTATTCCACACATAAATCTATTTTTTGTAACCTACTGCACACCAATATGGAGCTTTTTTTCCAAATTTAATATTAATGAATCCTGCCTTAGATAACATTTGAAATATTTCATCTTTAGAAAATCTCTTTTCTAACTTTGTACCAAATCTATCCAGTGCATCAGTTTTCATTGTATAGAAAGATTTATTTGAATAATACGAAAGAGGATAATTATTAAGTTTTAAGCCCATTTTTTGAAAGATTGAGTGACTTTTGGAAATTGGATAGTAAATAATAATTGCTATTATTAAACAAATGAATTTTTTAATACCGAAAGGTAATCGAGACGTAATTATCCTTAAATAGTCAGAACATTTCCATAAAAATTTGTAAAAGTAAGATTTATTTTCAAAAGAATAATATAGATAAATTAAAAATGGTGCTCCAGGTTTTAAAAGATCTGCTATGTTCGTAATAGCTTTTTGTGTATCTTTTATATGATGTAAAACGCCCAGAGAGTATCCAAAATCCATGGATTGTTTTTTAATCGGTATATTTATGTGATTTGAGTTTATTAAAATACAATTTTTATTATTTTTAAGATTATTTTTTGCAACATTTAATGCCTTTAAACTTGCGTCAATACAATAAATTTTCTTTACTTCACTAGACAGAACTTGTGCCCATCTACCACTTCCACATCCAAAATCAAACCCAACACTTTTTTTATTTAGCTTACATGACGGAAATATTGAAAAATAGTCCAACCAAATTTTTTCCTTTTCAATTTGATTTAATTCTAACTGATTATATAAATCCCATTCATTTCCAAAATCTATGATTGTTTTCTTTTCAATATTTTTATCATTCATAATCATTGTTTATCAAACCTGCATAAATTTTTGCATAACTTGTATTCATTTTACTTTGACTAAAATTATTAATTATCCTTTTTCTATATTTTTTTTTTAACAAATTATATTTTGCTTTGTTCATATTTATTATTTTACTACAGTCATTCTCAAAATTTTTAATTTTTGAAACTGAATTAGTATAACCAATTTTTTTTAGCATTACTTTGCTACTTCCTGAATTAGAACAAACACAAGGAATGGATGAGGACATGGCTTCACCAATCACGTTTGGAAAGCCCTCACTTTCAGATGGAAATAAAAATAAATCAAATGCATTCATCCATTCAAAAACATTATTTTGTACATTTAATAATCTAATTTTTTTTATAGGAATATTGTAATTTTCTAAGAAGGATAAAAAGCTTTTGTTATTTATTGAAAATCCATTTCCTATCATTACGAGAATTATTTTTGAATGTTTTGTTAATAGTTTTTCAAAAATTTCTAATAAATAACTTATTCCCTTAATCTTTTCAAATTTCCCAACATAACCTATCACAAAATAATTTTCTACTTGAATTTTTTTTCTACATGCATTCCTAAATTTAATTGAAGGTTTAAATAATTCAGTATCAAAACCATTATAAATAATTTTCCATTTATTTTTATATCCTTTTTTTTTATGTGCAATCATGCCATCTTCAGAATTAGTTATTATAATAGAGGGAAATTTTGAAAAAAAAGATAAAAATCTAATTAATAAAAGAGTTGTAAACTTTGTGTTATTAATATTTAAATAAGAACATCTTACATTCCAGATAAGATGGATACGAGGTAGCAACATTTTTATTAAAAGACCTATCAAATCTGCCTTATATAACCAAGTTTGAATAATTCTTGGTTTTGTCGCCTTAACAATGTTTTTAATTTTTATAATTCCTTTGATAAAATGAATAAAGTTTTTCATTTCTAGTTCATAAACTTTTATTTTTTCTTTATTTAGTATGTTCCGATAATGAGGATCTACATCTGTTAAAACTATGATTGATTGAAAAATATTTTTTTCCTTGGTTGTTCTTACTAAATTTATAAGACTTTTTTCTGCACCACCAATTCTTAAGCTTGGAATAAAATGTAAAATTTTAATCATGTTGATCTTAATTTTTTTTTAAAAATAATTATTAGAATCGAAAAAAGCTTTTTTAAAGCAAAAAAATTCATTAACAATGCACCTCTAATTTTTTTTAATTTATAGCCGATTTTTAATGATACGATAAGAAATTTAGTAATTTTTGAAATTTTATTAATTTTATAATTTATATTATCTTGATAACTTGCGCGATATGCTTCTGTTTTTTTTATCTCCAAGTAATAAAAATTAGCTTTTGGTACATACAAAAAATCTCCTAGTAACGAGGCACCAAGTAAAATTGGTAAATCCGGCCATCCAGGGTTGTAATACATTGGTATTTTCTCTAAATCTTTAAGTTTCCACATTCCATAAAAATGATAACACTTTTGAATAGAACTTTTGGACAATCTCTGCAAAATATTAAGATTTTGAGTTTGAAAATCAAATGTAATTTTTTTATAATTTCTACTGAATTTTTCACTTGTATAAACGTCACTGAAACATAAAATTGTTTTCTTATTTTTTTCTAAATTATCAACTAAAATTTGAAATTGACATTTATCTCGTAAATCGTCATGGGCACACCATATAAAATATTTTCCTATAGATTTTCTTTTTACAAAATCAAAATTAGCTAGTGCAGAAAGTTGATTTTTTTGATTAAATATTTTAAATTTTCTACCTTTGAAATTAACTTTTGATAAATATTCTTGTGTTTTATCAGTTGAACAATTGTTAGAAATAATTATCTCAATGTTTGAGTAAGTTTGTTCAATAATATTATGCAAACTTTTTTTTAAAAAGGGCATCCCATTTTTTACCGGCATACCTACGCTAATTAAAGGTAAAGTTTTCATCTATTTTTTTATTAAAAACGCATTTGGCCAGTATGTTACTCTATCGTTAACCAAACCTTCATTAAATGGAAATTTGAATTCATAACTCTCAAAAGTTTTATCCTCCAAAAGAAATTCTTCAATTGCCGCCAAAGGATTGTTCCAACTCCAATCCTTTTTTGTTCTTGGTGCCCCTACGACACTTGACATTATGCCATCTGCAACAACAAATATAGATCCGCTTGGCATTAAGTTACTATATAACTGAAGTTCATTTAAAACATGATTCTTTGAATGATTTGAATCCAAAATAACCAAACATTTTTCATTTGGTAAGATGTTATTTTTTACCTTTTTAAATACATCCATTGAAATTGAACTTCCTTCTATTAAAGTTAAGGAATTATATAAAAAATGTTTTTCTAACGCCTCTCTATTTTTTTTTCTAATTTCAATATCAACTCCAATAACACTAAATTTTTTTTGAATAAGTTTTAATATGGAGGAATAAAAAATTAATCCTCCTCCATGAGCTATACCTGTTTCAATGATATTTTTTGGCTTATGCATAAATATTAATTCTTGTAATCTCATTAAATCTTCTGGTAACTGAATGACGGGTCTGCCAAGCCAAGTGAAACTATAAACATATTTCGTATCCCATCCAATTCTTAACCATAAATCACTAACTTTTGAAAAAGCTTTAGGAGAACTGAAAGGTATTTTAACATCTTTACCGTTTTCATTAATTATTATAAGTTCATTTTTATAATCAATTTTCATTTTTTTTCCTTACTTTAAAATTAATTTTATTTTTGAAAGAGGGGAAGTTGGTACAAAATTAAATTCATTTTTAATCAAATCAATATTTATAATTTTATTTTTAATAATTTTGGCATTATGATTAAATTTATAATTAATATTAAAATTTAACTTAATTAATTCTAAAATTTTCTTATTTGAAATATTACATCCTGAAGCAACATTGTAACAACGATATTTGCCATGAAGTAGTATTTTCAAAACTAAACTCACGACATCATCAATAATAATGTAATCTTTTTCAGAATTTATATGATCATTAAGTATAATATTTTTTTTTTTACGTGCCTGATTTAACAAATTATCAAAAAAATTATTAGAAATATTTGAGTTACCAATAACATTAGAAATTCTGACAACCTTAATTTTATTAGAGTTAAATGAATTACAGATAGCTTCTCCAGTTAATTTAGACAGATCGTATAGACTATCCAAATTTATTGAGTTTAGTATAATTTGTCCGTTTTCTTTAGTTTGTTTAGAATTTCTATAAATTCTTGTTGAAGAGAGATAAATAAAATTTTTGAATGTTGTTTTTTTCAAAACCTCAAATAAATAACTAACATGTGCATTTACTGTATCGTATGGACGGGATCTAAAATCAGATGTAATGCCAGCAGCATAAACTACATTCCCAAGATCCTTTAAAAAGATATTATTATCATTTTTTTTTGGTACAAAAACTTTTTGCCCATCCTGAATAAGTTTTCTTTTTATAAAGGTTCCTATAAAACCATTTCCTCCAAAAATTGTATACATTATTCCCTATATTTAAAAACTTTTGCTGGCATACCTTTTGAAACTGAATATTTTGGAAGATTAGAATTTACCAGACTTCCTGCACAGACCACAGCTCCTTTTTGAATTACTGATCCATCAAGAATAATTGTATTTGAGCCAATCCAAACATCATCTTCTATAATTATACCACCTTTACTTGGTTGAAACCTTTGTTCATTAATTAATTTATGTTTAGATTTAAACTCATGATTGACAGGAGCTAACGTACAATTTGCAGCAATTAGTACATTTTTGCCAATTAGAATACCATTACCAGAATATATTACTGTTCCTGAATTTATATAACTTTGTTCATCTATAAATATGTTACCTTTACCACCAACAGATTTTAATTTAACAAATGAATCAATTACTACTTTTTTGGATATAAAAATTTTTGTACCTTTTGAAGATTTTTCAATGTCAGCTAAATCTGAAATTTGAGCACTTTTATCTATTGTTAACATTTTTAACTCTAAAAAATTTAATAATTTATTCTTTTAACCTCTGGAATGATAGTATACAACTTAGCATTCCATTTTTTTATAAACTTTAATTCATTTGAAATTTCTTTAGATAAATTCCAAGGTAAAATTATTATTATATCAGGTTTATAAGTAGAAATCGATGAAACATCTTTAATTAAAATTCTACTCCCTGGTGTAAATTTATTCTGTTTATATGAATTTTTATCAACTATAAAATCAATTAAATCAGACCTTATTCCACAATAATTAAGTAAAGTATTACCTTTTGCAGCAGCACCATAAGCAACTATTTTTTTATTTTCTAATTTATTTTTTATTAAAAATTTAAGAAATCGATATTTAATTTTATTAACTTTTGGTTGAAACTTTTTATAAAAATTAATATTTGTATATCCAGCTTTTTTTTCATCTGATAAAAATTTTCTTACATTACCTGTCAGTGAATTTATTCCTTTTTTATTTTGAACATATATTCTTAAACTTCCACCATGTGTTTTTATCTGTTCAACGTCAAATACATAAAGATTATTTCTATTTAAAACATTATTGACAGATGTAAATGAAAAATATGAAAAATGTTCATGGTAAATTGTATCAAATTGGACCTTATCTATTAAATTTTTTACATATGGAAATTCAAATGTTGCTATACCTTTTTCATGTAAAATAATTTCTACTCCTTTTAAAAAATCATTAAGATTTGGGACATGTGCAAGTACATTATTGGCAATTAGCAAGTCTACTTTTCCTTTATTCTTTTTTAATTTTTTAGCTAAATTTGTGTTAAAAAACTCTTCAATTATATCAATATTTTTTTCTTTTGCTTTTTTTGAGGTGCTTTTTGTTGGCTCAATTCCAAAATTAGGTATTTTCTTTTTATTAAAAAATTGAAGTAAATATCCGTCATTTGCAGCAACTTCCAATACAAGTGATTTTTTATTTAAATTAAATTCTTTTATCATTTTATCTACATATTTTTTTGCATGTTCAACCCATGATGTAGATGTAGAACTAAAATATGGATAAAGTTCATCAAACAAGTCTTCAACAGAAACAAAATCTTCTGTCTGAAGTAAAAAACATTTCTTACATACAAAAACTCTAAGAGGATAAAACAATTCAGATTTTTTTAATTCATTTTTTTTTAAAATATTATTGCTTGGTGGTGCCGTATCAAGATCAAGAAATAAATTTGTTAATTGACTTGAGCAGTTCCTACATATCATACCAAGATCCCTTTAAAACTATCATTCAAAAAATTTGAATTTATATCTTTATTTGAAATTATCTTTTTCTTTAATGGCCATTCGATACTAATTTTGGGATCTAATGGATTTATTGTTCTTTCACTTTTTTTTTTATAATTTTTGTCATGAATGTATATAATTTCCACATTATCAGTTAATGTTTGAAATCCATGAGCAAAACCTTTTGGTATAAGTATTGATTTTTTATTTTCTGATGAAAGCTCAAATGTAAATAATTTTAAAAAAGTACTTGATTCAAATCTTAAATCTAAAGCTACATCAAAAATTTTACCTCTCATACATGAGATAATTTTATTCTCAGCAAATGGTTTTAATTGATAATGTAACCCCCTAATTATACCTTTTTTATAATTATATGAATGATTTATTTGATGAACTTTAAAATCAGGAATAGAACCAAAATAATCTTTTAAGTCAAACAATTTTGTAAAAAGTCCTCTTTCATCTTTAAAAGTTTTTCGTTTAAAAACTTTTATTTCACTTTTTTTAATTTTTTGTAATGACTTCAATTTAAGCTAATCCTAAATAATTTTCAATTTGATCAATTGTGATCTGATATATGTTTTCTTTTTTTAACCAAGTTTCATACCAGTCTATTGTCAAATCAAGTGTCTCTGAAATAGAAAGTTTGGGAAACCAATTTAATTCTTTATTTGCTTTGCTAATATCTAGATTTAAATATTTAGTTTCTCTATATTCATTATCAATAATATCCCAATCTAAATTAGAAAATTTTTTATTAAAATATTTTAAAATGTCTAATACAGTTGCATTTTTTTCATTTGAAGGACCAAAATTCCAAGGTTGAGAAAATTCTGGTGAATTAAAAGATTTTTCTGCAAGTTTTAAATATCCAGTAAGAGGCTCTAAAACATGTTGCCATGGTCTTGTAGAATCAGGGGATCTAATAATTAATTTTTTTTGATTAATAATGCTTTTTATAATATCAGGAATAAGCCTATATTCACCCCAGTCACCACCTCCAATTATATTGCCAGCACGGGCTGTGCTAACACTGACGCTTCGTTCTTCAAGAAATGATGATCTATAAGCTTTACTTACAAGTTCAGAACAACTTTTACTACTAGAATAAGGGTCTAAACCACCTATTAAGTCATTTTCTTTAAAAGGTAGATCAGAATATTCTTTCAATTCATAACATTTATCCGTAGTTATATTTACTACACATTTTACAGAAACAGATTTGACAACAGAATTCAAAATATTTACAGTTCCAACTACATTTGTTGTAAATGTGTCTAAAGGATTTAAATAAGATTCTATTAATATTGGTTGCGCTGCTAAATGAAAGATAATATCTGGCTCAATTTTTAAAATAAATTTTTCTAATGCTTCATAATTTCTAATATCTCCAATTTGGTATTTATCAATTTTTTTTTGAACATTTAAAATATTAAAAATTGAGTTTTTATCACTGTTTTTTAATGAATATCCGTAAAGTTTTGCTCCCAACATATGTAATATTAAAGTTAACCAGGAACCTTTAAATCCGGAGTTACCAGTTATTAAGACTTTTTTATTATTCCAAAATGATTTACTTATTTCCATATTTTCCATGGTGGTTTATCTTGCCAAAGATTTTCTAATAAATTCTTTTCTCTTAAAGTATCCATTGGTTGCCAAAATCCTTTATGTTCATAAAAAGATAGTTGATTTTCTGAAGAAAGTTTTTCTAAAGGTTCTTCTTCCCAAGCTATTGAATCATCTTTTATATAATTAATAACTTCAGGCTTTAAAACAAAAAAACCACCATTTATCAAGCCTCCATCTCCTTCAGGTTTTTCAATAAAATCATAAACTAAGTTCTCTTTAATTTTTAGAGCACCATATCTTCCTGCAGGCCTGACTGCAGTAACTGTAGCTAATGTATTTTGTTTTCTATGATGCTTAACCAAATTGTCTAGATTTACATCAGCAAGTCCATCACCATAAGTAAACAAAAAATCTTTTTCATCTTCTATATAGCCTGAAATTCTTTTTAACCTACCACCTGTCATTGTTTTTTCACCAGTATCTATTAAAGTAACTTTCCAAGGTTCAGTATTTTTATTATGATATTTGATGCTGTGGTCTGACATATCTATTGTCATGTCTGACATGTACGAAAAATAATTACTAAAGTAGTCTTTAATTACATAACCTTTGTATCCACAACAAATAATAAAATCATTTATATTATAGAAAGAAAAAAATTTCATTAAATGCCATAAAATGGGCATGCCACCGATTTCTACCATAGGTTTAGGCTTTAAATGAGTTTCTTCGCTAATTCTAGTGCCTAATCCACCCGCTAAAATAACAGCTTTCATAATTATCCTTTTTTATTTTTTCTCATTTTTGTTTCAATTGCTATGGCATTTGCCCATTCATTAGCAAATTCAATAACAGGAAAATAAGGTATAAGACCTTCTAAATATGAAATTAAAAAATTACCCAATTTAATATCAAATTTATCTATTTTCTGATATTCTTTTTTAATCAAAATATTGTAAAGTGTTTTATGTAAATCTCTTACATTTTTAACTTTATAAAATAGTTCACAAAAGTTAAAGTAACTTTGTCCTAAAATTATAACTGGTTTCCTTTTCACTAAAGCTTCCATAGCTATAGTGCCTGTAATTGCAATAACACAATCAACCTTATCAATTATAACTTTAGATGGTAAATCACAGAAAAAAACGTTGTAGAACTTTTCCAAATGTTTATATTGCCACGTTGGCCTATTGCCTCTACCCCAAGGATGTTCTTTAATTACTAATGAATAACCAATTGGAAGAGATTTTGAGATATCTTCAATCAATGATATTTGATTACTACTCCAAATACCTTGTACTAAAGTTGACATTTCTGGTTGATAATGCAGGCCAAAAAATATACTTTTTTTGGGGATGTTAGCAATACACTTAGTAAGTAAAAATTTTTCATTTACTAGTTTTCTATAAAATCTAATAAAATTAGCTTTTATTTTTTTATTTATTTCGAACTTGTTATATTCAATAAACTTATTTTTTTTAGAATTTATTTTAATATACTTTACTAAATTCATTAAATTAGGAGTTAAAAAGCTTTTTCCAGCACTTTGTGTTCTAAAATTCTTATCATAAAATGCTGTTTTTCCATCAAATTTAATAATTGAATTTATTAGTCTTCTGACTCTAGTTTGTTCTAAAGAACTAA
The DNA here is from genome assembly GCA_902615025.1 of uncultured SAR116 cluster alpha proteobacterium. GTDB lineage: Bacteria > Pseudomonadota > Alphaproteobacteria > Puniceispirillales > Marisalimonadaceae > TMED54. Next base: position 105,923 of record CACMNV010000001.1, read on the forward strand.
GTTCTTGGTTTTTCTTTGAAAAATAAATATCTTCCATTTTATTACATTTTAAAAATTCATCATTAGATAAAAAACCACCTTGTGAATTTGGTTCGAGCAACCATGCTGGAGTTATGGAAAAAATTTTAATTTTAAGTTTTTTTGCAACCTTGTAAACAATTAGTGAAAAAAGTGTGTCTGGATTTTGACAAATTATGATATCAATATACTTTAATTTTTTCTCCAGAAATTCAATAATATAAGTAATTAATTTACATACATATTCTAAGCTTTCGTCTCTTTGTCCAGAAGATCCTAATAGTTGTGAGTAGTCAGTAAATGATCTTTCAGATGCAATAACTTCAGACCAATTTACTTCAGGATATTTTGATAAAACTTTATCTTGAACATTTACATTATGAAGATTAGTTGTATTAACAAACTTCTCGAATGAACAACAAATTAAATCTTTGTCTTTATTATTAACTAAATCTAAAACTTCTTTTTCTAGCCAAAGTATGAATATATGTTTGTAGTCATAATTTGTTTTTAGATTTTTATGCAATTCATAATAAAAATGATATACCAACTTACCACCTTGGTTACCAATAAATGCAATTTTTTGTTTATTTACCATTTATCAAATTTATCAACAGAAGCTAGTTTATTTGCAATTTTAAAACCCGCATCACCTTTTCCAAAAAGTTTATCAGAGTTATAAATTCCATGATCTAACTGTTTATTAATACTTTTATAAATTTCATCTTCATTATAATCACATTCTATTACATTTTTACCTCTCTCTCTTCCTCTTTGCCTATCCCCAACAATTACTGATGGTGTGCCTAAAAAAGATCCTTCTCTAATAAAAGAAGATGAGTTTCCAACACAACATGACGCATTTTTTAAAATTTTTACAAAATCTTCTGGAGAAAAATTTTTATAATATGAGATATTTTCACTATTATTTAATTCTCTGAACTTTCTTATTCCTTTGGCCACACTGTCACTTCCGGCATCAATATTAGGCCAAAGAATAATTTTTTGAATGTTTTGAAATTTTTTAAGTGTATTTAGTGTTGTATTAATTTGATAAAATCCTTTTCCATAACTAGTGGTAACAGGGTGTTGTAACATCAAAATAAATGGCTTTTCCCAATCAGTTTCTATCCCAACACCAAAATATTTTTTCATAATTTTATTAGAAATTTCTAAATTTTCATTTTTAATTACATCTATTGAAGGACAACCAAAATTAAAAACATTATTTGGATCTTCACCCATAGCAATTATTCTTTTAAGAGAAGCATTCGTAGCAGGAAAATGTAAATCTGACAATTTGGTAATAGCGTGTCTTACTCTGTTATCTATATTGCCACTTATTTCACCGCCTTGAAGATGAATTAATGGTATATTTAAATAAGAAGATGCAATTGCTGTCGACATAGTTTCAAATCTGTCAGCAACTGTAACTACCATATCAGGTTTTAAATCTTCAAAAGCCGATGCTAATTCAATTATACCTAAACCAGTAGATTTAGCTTGGGTTACAAGTGTTTCTCCTTCTACAACATAATGAATCGATCTTAAAGGAGTAAAATTATCAGCTTTAATTATATCAACGACATTACCAAATCTTTCTAACAATGTTGAGGCACCAATAATAAGTTGTAATTCAAGATCTGGATGATTTTTAATGGCTTTTAAAAGATATTTAACCCTACCATAATTAGCTCTACTAGCAACAACTACACAAATTTTTCTCATATTTTTAATATTTAATTACTCAAAATCGTCAAAATTGAGAAAATCCCATTTTGACTTAGGTTTTCTTAATACTTTTCCTAAAATATTTTTATATTTAGCAACATTTATACCCGCATTTGCTGGTTTTTTAACTTCTAAATCATCAAAAGCAATGATATGTCCCTTTTTAAGATCTTTATTCACTGATAATGCTCTGCCAAACATCATTCTTAATTGTTCTTTCTCTTTGGTTAGTATCTTTTTTTTCATATTTAACGCTTTTTCTGTAAATCTTATAGATTTAACCATCTCTTTAAATTGATCAATTGATAATGAAGCTTTTGCGTCTGGACCAAACATTCTTTTATCAAATGTAAGGTGTGCTTCAATAATAGATGCTCCTAATGCAACAGCTGCAATTGAAGGGTAGATTTCACCTGAATGGTCAGACAAACCTACAGGACAAGAGTACCTCTTATTAAAATAATCTATCCATTTTAGACCTATATTTTGAGGTTTACTTGGATATTCAGTTGTGCATTGTAAAATACCAAAATCAGATTTATTATTTTTTAGAATATTTATAGCATTATCTAATTCATTAATTTGACCTAATCCTGTTGAAAGTATTACTTCTTTATTTAAAGAAGACAATTTTTCAATCATAAGAGGATTCATTAAATCACCAGATCCTACTTTATACTTTTCAACATTTAGTTTTTCTAATATATTTATTGCTGTTATTGAAAAAGGGGTAACTAAAAACTCAATACCATAATTTTCGCATTTTTTTTTTATTTTTATCCAGTTTTCAAAATCTATTTCCATTCTTTTCCAGTACTCATATCGAGTTTTATCAACGTAAGAAAAGTTTACCCTAAAAGGTTCTTCTTTACTGCTTTCAGCATTTGCAATATGCATTTGGAATTTAATAGCATCAACTCCTGAATTCTTCATAGAATCAATCATAGAATGCAAAAAACCCAAATTACCATCATGAGCTTGTCCAATTTCAGCTATTACATATGTTTTTTTCCTTTTTTTGTAATCAATTAGTTTCATTTTGAAGCAATAATCCTAAGATTTCTCTCGCCAATAACTAAGTTATCTGTTTCAGTTTTAGACATTGTTTTGTCTTTTATTATACTTTGTGTATTTTTAACATAAGAAGTAGAAATTTCTAACATTAATTTTGATAGATACGTTTGATTTGCCCTAGTTGAAATAGATAAACATTTTTCTGAAATTAATTGTATTTTTTGTAGATCATCTAATAGACTTAGTACATCATTCTCTTGATCAAATGTATTTCCAGTCCATCTCTCAATCTTGTTAAAATTTAACGCTAATAGCTTTTTTTTAATTTCTACATAACTTGTTAATTTTTGAATTGGAACAAATAAATCATCTAAAAAATGCTTTCTATTATTTTCAGGTAAACCAGTTTCACTCATTGCTTTATCTAAAAAATTAAAACTTAATTCTCTTACAATCGGTCTAATTGATTTTATAGCTTTCCATCTCAACCCTCCCGCTCCATATACTAACAAAAACAATTTTCCATTTTTTTTTAAAACTCTTGTTAATTCACTTAAAGCTTTGTCAAAATTTAGAGTATGATGAATCACTCCAGCACACCAAACAAAATCAAATGTTGAGTTTTCGAATGGTAAATCAAGTACAGAAGCTTTTGAAAATTTAATATTATCAAACTTCGTTGCTCTTTTTTTAGCTTCCAAAAGACCACTTTCTGATATATCAATTGCTTTAATACTTCTTGCACCATGCAATGACATAGCGACAGAATATCTTCCACTCCCACAACCAGCATCTAAACAATGCTTATCTTTCAACCAATTTAAATCAAATTTATTTTCAATTGCCCTTTTTCTAAAAAGTTCTACTGATGCTTTAAATTGATCGTCTTTAAGTTGAGACCATAAATTCCCAAATAGATGTCCTGTATTTCTTTCTAATTCAGTCATAAGTTAACTCAAGATAATTTTTTTAAGTTGATTTGCAATAAATAATTCTGTTTTTTGTAATGATATTTTTGTAGCACCACCTATATGAGGGGTAATCAATAAGTTTCGGTTGTAAGATAGATCTACAAACTTTTTTAAATTATTTTCAAAATTTTCGTTACTAATTACGTCAGTTGCAAAGCCTGCCATCAAATCTTTTTTTAAAAGTTTAATAAATGCTTCTTCATTTACTAATTCACCACGTGATATATTCACAAAATATTTCCCCTCAAAAAGTTTAATTTCATTCTCATCTAATATAATACTACTATTTTTTACACTTGCTGTTAGTACTATAATTTCATTATATTCTATTAATTTAGTTAAACTTTTATATTGATAAAATTTATTGTTTTTTGGGTCAATGTATGGATCATACCACGAAATTTCTGCTCCAAAAGCTGTTAAATATTGTGAAACTTTACAACCAATTCTACCAAAACCTATGATGCCAATTTTCTTACAATTAAGCTCGTCGCCTAAGAATAACATTCTATTCCAATTATGAGCTTTAATATCATTGTTATAAATGTTCATTCCTCTCAATAAAGATAATATCAAACAAAAAGTGTGTTCAGCAGCCGCATGAACATTTTTTAGGAAAGCTTTCTCACCCCTTAGACTAATTAGCGATATATTTTTTTTTGCAAGTATATTTAAATCAATGTGAATTAAACCAGTAGTTGGACTACAAACATATTTTAAATTTTTACATTTTTTTAGAAAGTCATTCCCGATATAATAGTTCAATCTTATAAAAAGAACATCCAAATCTCTAAGGAATTTATTGATATCTCCTGTCTCAAATTTAATAACTTTACCTAATGTATCTAGTAAAGATAAGGCTTCTTCTGAAAAATGCTCATGCTCGAGAATTCCTATTAACATAATAATTTTCTTAAAATAATTAAATCTTCTAGTGTGTCTATATTAAATGAATTTATTTTATCCATTTGAAACAAATAAGGATTTTCACATATCAATGTGTTTTCTTTTTTTATATAATTTACTCTTGTAATATAAATAGATCCATTTCTAATGAATAATTTTTTTTGTTCTTGTCTTCTAATTCCTTGATTATGCATGTTTGAAACTGCAATCAGAGATGATTTCGTTTTCATTTCATACATTACAAAAGAATTGATGTAATCTTCTTTATAACAAGATATCAATGTTTCAGATGAAGATTTAATAAAATCTTTTGATATTTTTTTTATTAATTTAGAATCTCTCGTAGGTGTTGTCGGCTGAAGAATCATAACCTCTGTAAAATAAGTGTTTTTTTTTTCAAAAAAATCTAAAGCATGCTTAACAAATTCAATTGATTTTGATTTATCTGTTGAATATTTCTTTGGTCTTAAAAAAGGTACTTCAATGCCAAAAGATTTAGATACTTTTGCAATTTCATCATTATCAGTTGATACAATACATTTTTTTAATGTTTTATTTTTTACTAATTCAATACCAGTTTCAATTGACCATTTTATAAGAGGCTTGCCACACAAATCAACTAAGTTTTTTTTGGGAATTCCTTTCGATCCACCTCTTGCAGGAATAATACCAAGCATCGCCATATCTTAAAAAACCCAATCATTTATATCGTTTACATCTATTCTTTTTAAAGCAAAAACGTTCAAATTTTCATTAATATAATTAATTCCTCGATTCATTGTAATCCCATATTTATACCCTGATTTTTTGACATATTTAAATATATTTTGACTTACAGAAGACACTCCCCCAAATGGATAAGATATACCAAGTGGTGCTTTTCCTGTTGAATTGTAAATAAATTCAAAAGATCTGTTTAATTCATTTTTTAAAGATTTATTATTCAGTTGCCCTAAGGATTTATGTTTTTCAGCATGCGATCCTAACATATTATTTTTTGTTAAAAAAATTAAATCATTTTCATTAAAATAAAATTTATTTGCATATTCATTTTCATCTCCAAAAGATTTTTCAAAAAGTGTAATTAGAAACTTTTCAATATCTTGTTCTTGCATTATAAAATTTAAATAATATTTTAATCTTCCAACAGTTAAACTGTCATATCTATATTGGTTTTTTATTAACTCATCATTGATTTTAAAATCTTTAAAATCAAAATTACTTTTTAACTGTTCAAATATGTAACCTTGTTTGTTAAAAGCTCTTAACAAATGAAGCTTATGGACATTCAATACCTTTTTCTCTTTTATGGGCATAGTTGGACAAAAACATATGCATGACACATTTGAATTTAAAAGTAGATCAACTGCTTTCAATTGTTCTTTTAATCCATCATCAAAAGTTAAAATTGCTAATTTTTCATTATCTTCTTTTTTTTTGTTTAAATAATTAATCATGTCTATTTGGTTGCCTATTTTCCAATTATTTTTTTTTAGTATTTTTATTTCATTATTTAATTCATCAATATTAATAGGATAGATTCCATCATTATATTTCTCTTCTCTAAAATAATGATGATTAATTATTAAAAGAGGCATGATAATTTGCTTTCAAAGTTCTTATAATTTTTAAATCGACTCCTTTTGAATAAGTTCTGACAACTTTACTTAATGCTTCATCATTAAAGTCCGATTTCTTACACAATCTTGATAAAGATACATCCTCTTGATCAAACGGAATTATTTTACCACCCAAATAGGATGCTACTATGCTAGGATAGCAATTGATTGATCGTTTAATAAGTTTTGCTGTTATATTATAATAATCATCCTTTTCTCGTATAGAAGGTAAAACTCTTTTTAAAATTTTTCCTGCATCAACTTTTTTAACTGCCAAATGAATTGTTGATCCTAAAAATTGTAATTCATCAAAGTAAAAAGGCCAAAAAAGAGTTGCTGAACCTCTATAAAATGGCGATAGTCCAAGGTGTAAATTCACAATTTTGTTTTCATAATTAATTAACCATTGATCATTTAATATCTCTGTTCCAAACAAACAAATTAGATCAAATTTTTCTTTATGAGCAAAATTAATGACTTCACTATCATTAACATTTTTTATTTTTTTTACAAAAGATCTTGGAAAATCATTTTTTAATTTAAAAATTTTTTTTTCTACAGATGAAATACTTTTAAAATGGTCCTTTATGAATTCAGAATTAACAATTTGTTTTTCATAGTAATTACTTTTTTCTACAGTTAAAACTTTTATGTTGGCAAAATAATCTGACAACTTTTCAATAAAATATAAGTGTCTCAAGCTAGTACTTGTTAAAACTAAGATTTTAATTTTTTTTTCTAATCTAAAAAATTTCTTGCCCATAATTCTAAATTTATCCATTGCCAAATAAAAAAGGAGTTTTCTTTATTTCCTTTTTTATATTTCTCATACTTATCTTTCGCCTCGGTTACATTTATCCATTCTCTATCTTTGAATGACTTTGATTCTAGAATATTATTTACAATTTGAGAAAGTTCGCTTGCCAACCATTCTCTTTGTGGGGACTGAACTGATCGTTTTTTCGCATGTGATATTTCTTTTGGAACATACCTTGACAAAGCTTGTCTAAAAACACTTTTGGTTCCATAATTATTTATCAAATATTTTGTTGGAATACTGTATCCAAATTCAACTAATCTATGATCTAAGTAGGGCACTCTTAATTCGCAAGAATGTTTCATTGATATTTTATCATTAAACCTTAAACCTCTTGGTATCTTATTAAAAAGAAGGTCATTCATTGCAAAATCTTTTACGGGATCTTCAAGTTGTTCAGTATTTTTGTTATAGATTAGATTATATTTTTTTAATTTTTTACTTATTGCTGATACACATAATCCATTGGTTCCATCTATTGAAGAAAATTTAGTAAAATCTGAAACAGAAACATTCCAGAAGTTTTCAAAATCCTTAGTTCTTGAAAAGAGGGTATTATTTGATTGAGATTTCTGAACATACAATTGATGATATTTCATATAACCCAAAAACACTTCATCAACTCCATTTCCATCTAACAAAACTTTAATACCTTTATCATTAGCATTTTCATATAATTTATTGTATCCGCAAACAAATACACCACCAAATGGTTCTTCTTGCGTTAGGATAGTAGAATTTAAGTAATTTATGATATCTTGATGGTCTACGTCTATAACATTCAATTTTCCAGATTTTGCTATCTTCTTTACCCAAGGTAATTCACTATACTCACCACCATAATCCTGGGTAAATAAATGCAAATTTTTGTTTTGTTGAAAAGTTATTTCAGATAACATTGTGGAATCAATTCCACCAGAAACATTTAATCCAACTGGAACATCTGCATTTAAATTTGATTTAATTGCATTTCTTGTATGCTTGAGTGATTCTTCAATTATATCATTTTCATTAATTTTTGGAATACTTAAGATTCTATCTTTTAAATTATACCATTTTTCGATTTTTTTTGAATTGTTTAATAAATCAAATGTGTATATACAACCGGGATTTAATGAAAGTATATTTTGAAAAAATGTATATTCCGTATGATCATATAGTCCAGTCTCTAGGTACGTTCTAATAACATCATTATTAGCTGAAACTCTACCTATTAATTTGTTTATAGGTTTTATTTCACTACTAAAAATTACTTTATTCCCTTCCTCAGAGTAATATAAAGGTTTAATTCCAAATCTATCCCTAACAAAAAAGACTTTTTTCAACTTTGCGTCATAAATAGAAAATGCAAACATCCCTACTAGTTTGTCTAAACATTTTTCCTTCCAAATACTCCATGCTGCAAGCAATACTTCAGTATCTGAATTAGTTTTCCAACTCCATTCATGACCAATTATTTTTTTTATTTCATTGAAGTTATAAATTTCACCATTATAAACTAAAGTCCACCTTCCACAATCAGAGAAAAAAGGTTGGTTGGCTTTTTTATTTAAATCAACTATTTTTAATCTTGTATGACCAAAAATAATTTTATTGTTATCTAAAAATTTGTATGCTTTGTTATCAGGGCCTCTGTGATCTAACAAAGATAATGCTTTATTAAAATTAACACTAGTCAACTTCTCATAATTAATTGTAACTAATATTCCACACACTTACTCTTACCCTTTTTTTAGGAACGATACTTTCCATTGATCCATTCAGAACCCTTAAAAGTTCCTTTAGTTATTTTCTCTAATGACTTTTTAATTTGTAAAGCCCTCGCTGAAGTTGAATGATTGACAAAAACTAAGTTTCTTGCTTCATCAACTATTTTTTGAGTTACCTCTACATTTTTTAAAAAATAATTATAGTTCTCAACTAAATTATCAATATCTGTTAAAATATAATTTTTATTATGAACAAACCCTAAATGTTCAAATCCAACTGGAGGCAAACACATTAACAATGAACCTGAAGCTGGAATTTCAAAAAACTTCCTAACTGTCATACCAAATCCACCCCTAGCAGTAAAAGTTAATTTGCTTTTACGTAAATTAATTTTGTAGGTATTTTTATAAAACTCAAGTAAAAACGAGTTTGAAAACATTGGAAGTCTTAATCTATCACCAAGGCTAAACATTTTAGTAATAAAATTACTATTTGGCTTAATTTTATTACTTAAAAATTTCCTCTTTGCCTCTGCTCTTTTATAGTAACTTGCTCCAGGGATTGAAATATCCTTTGTCCTTTGTTTTACATCAGAAAAGTTAAATTCACATTCATCAATAAAATGATGCATACTTATTATTTTTTGTTTATTTTGTGTAATAAAATTTAACCAATCATCTTTAATTCTATTTCTTTTTTGAATAAAATGTTTCTCTTTAAAAGCCCAATTGGGCAAATCATCAATTGAAGAAACAAAATTTTTATCTTGAGCTAATATATAAAAACCTTTTTCTTGAAAAGAATTAAGTTGGTCATTATTCACAGCATAAACATCTAATAAAAATAGAGTTAAAATTTTATTTTTTATTGGTATTGTATTAAGCGTATCTAATATGTCATTGAGAAAATCTTTTATAATTTTCTTGTTTGAAGCAGTAACATTGTATCTTTTTATCCAGTTTAAATATTCACTTATATTACCATACTTTAATTTTTTATCATTTAAAACTACTGGAAAGTTCGGTCCAATTACTAAAAAGCTATATTCATTACGCAATTCAATAAATTTATTGATACCACTTGCTAAAATTCTATTTGACACATACCCAGGCCCATAGAAATCAACATTGCCAACTTTTTTAAATAATTTAGGCATCAAGCTATTTGAATGGTTCATAGACTGAAGAAATGTATCAATGTAAAGTATATTCATCGGTAGGTTTGAATGTTTTCTTTTATAAAATTTTTTCCGTAATATGCAATTTGATGTATTATTGAATATTTAAAATCAGTAGGAAAAAGTTTTTTTGTAAGTTTGTAGTCAATTTCAATCAATTTTAGACCTTTTTTTCTTAGAAAATCATTATCTTGATATCCTGAGGCCCCTTGTCCATAAAGGTATGTCCAGATATTGAGTGTTTTAGCTCTTTGAAATATTCTTTCATTAGCTTTATAATTTTGCAACCCTAGCTCAGAACCTTTATAAAAAACTTTATTTTCTATTCCTATATCTAAACAAATTTTTTTGATTAAGGAAATATTTATTTCTGACAAAGAATGATTTTCACTTACTTTTTCGAGAAAATATTGACATAGTTCTTCAACCTCACTAAAGAAAGTACTTTTATAATATAACTCTAAAACTTTATTTACTATTTTACTTACTTGTTTAGGGTCATTATGAATATGTTTTTCAAAAAGACGACTTCCTTTTTTCCTATCTATAGGAACACTTACCACTTGTTCATTCTTAAAATTATCTATGACATATATTCTACTTGTCAATTGCTGTTTTGAGTATTTTACGTCATCAGAAAAAAGAAAAACATCTGATTTTAATATTTTCTCAAAAAATCCAAACCAAGGGAAAAAATTTGGTTGGTGTGCACTTAATATTAACTCAGAATGTTTATTCATAATTGTTGGAGGCTCGCCCAGGAATTGAACCTGGCTACCCAGAGTTGCAATCTGGTGCATAAACACTCTGCCAACGAGCCTACTTTCTTCTTCGTTTTTTTTCTATAAAATGTCAATAATTTTTTAATTCTAAATTCAACTTATATGAATTTTCATCAATTTTTTTTGGCTCCAAAATTTTAATATCATTTAAACATTTAGTGCTTTTAACATGAGTGCCTAGGCAAACTCTTGGGTCAAAATTTTGAATTTCTATTATTCTAATTAATCCTTCTTGCTTTTCAGAAAACTCTTTTAAATTTCTAAGTTTTTTTGCATCTTCTAAATTTAAATAATATTTTTTAATTATGTTATCATTTTCTATATAATGATAAAAACTGTTTTTAATCTCTGGAAAATTTCTCTCAAAATTTTTAAAGCTTCCTTTGAATTCTACTTTACTTTTTTTATCACCGGCATATCCCCTTATCATTTCATCTTTATTTAAACTACAAAGTAAATGAATTGCAGAATGCATTTTTGAAATATTTTTTCTGCGAGTATAATCTTGTTTAATAACTAAGATTTCTCCAACTTTGCTGTGGAATTTATCATCTGATATTTCACAAAATATTTCACCTTTGATTTTTTTTACCTCAAGAATAGGATAATTATTTATTCCATCAAATAAATATCCTTTATCTGAAAGTTGGCTTCCAAAATTAGGTCTTAAATTTAATTCATTAAACGAAATTAGCTTTTTATCATTTATTTTTAATATTCTTTTTATCGATGATGTTAAGTTCTGAACTTCGAATATTTCATTGAAATCAAAACTAACTTTTAAACCTTTTTCCTTCATAATTTCACCATGCGATATTTGGTCTTTTATTTTCTTCTAAATCTTTATCATACATCTTAAGCGCATTAAAAACCCTACCTTTTATACAATCATTAATCTTTTCCCTTGGGCTTTTTTTAGTATTTGACCACCATACAGGATGCGTCAATAGATATATATTTTCATACTTTATTGTCTTTAAAGCAACAGACAAATTATTATTGCCCCACTTACCATTGCTATCTGAAAAATATTTGAATTTTTTCAAAAAACTCTGACTTGATCCATTTTTTACTTTAAACATTTGTTCATCATCAAATTTTATCTTGCCTTTTATGTCGGGGTCATGAATTGTGAATGATTTAATTTCTATGGACAGTAAATCTGATAACATGTTTATTTGCTGCTTAAGTGAAGTGAATACAGAATCTTTATCCAAAGAATTTTGACTTACCTTCGCATCAAAATGTAATCCAACTTCATGTCCTAATGCAATGATTTCTCTAAAAATATCTAAAACCGGAATATCTAATAAATTATAGAACCTTGAGCTAAATAAAGCATAATAAGAAGATTTAATTCCTAATATTTTTTCAATTTTTGCCATTTCTAATGCGTTTTCTGGAGACATATCAACATCATGCCTCAATACGCATATTTTTTTATCAATTTTAGAAAGTTTATCTGAAACTAACTTGAAATTGTAAATCGACTTGATATGTGTTAAAATATTTTTATATTCTAAAAAAGTAAATTTGTTGTAATTTGATGTCATAACTTATTTAACCAACAATATTTTTTCAATATTTTTATTTCTGTTTTTTATATCTTTCCATGAACCATAATCAAAAATATTTCCATCCATTATAATTACAACTTGATCAGCTTTCTTTAAGAAATTCATATTATGAGTAACCATAATTATACCTCTATTTCTTTTAAAATTTAAAATATTTTTAAAAACTTTATCTTCATTTTTTTCATCTAACGAGTTTGTAGGCTCATCTAGCAACAATAATTTTGGCCTAGAGATTAGAGATCGCGCGATCCCTATCCTTTGTCTTTCACCACCTGACAAAAAGACACCTTTATCTCCAACAATAGTTTTTTTAGTATTTGGTAAAGAATTAATAAATTTATCTATCACACTAAATTTAGTTACCTCTTCAAATTTTGAAGATGCATTCAAATTATCTAAGTAAATATTTTTTTCAATTGTATCATTAAATAAAAAAATATCCTGGGGCACGTAACCTATAATTTTTCTTAATGATTTTAATGGAAGCTCAGTTAAATCAATCCCGTTAAAAAAAACTTTACCGTCATAATTTTTTAAATTTACTAAAGTTGAAAGTAATGTAGATTTTCCTGAACCTGAAGGCCCAACAATGCAAACTAATCCTGGTAAACTTAATTTAAGGTTAACCTTTTTTAATATTTTCTTTTTTTCAAAAGAAACATCTAGATTTGAAATTTTAATTTCAATTTTATTCGAATTAAAATTTATTGGAACATGCGACAAATTATAAATTTCAATATTTTGAGTTGCCCGAGTATATAAATTTGACAATCTTTCAATTGATGGTGCATTTGTGTTTAAAGTATGAATATTTTGTTGAATTGAAGATAATCTTGGAAATATTCTGACAAATAAAGCAATTAGTATAAGAACTAATGCAATACTTAAATTTAAATAATTTATAGAAATAATCATAATAAATACTAAAAAAATAATTCCAAAATTTTCAAAAATGCCTCTTACTAAAAAAGGTATGAATGCGCCTATTCTATTTAAAACTTCAATATCTCTTATGATCCTAGAAAACTTCTTACTTATATAACCTTCTAAAACATTTATTTTGATTGTTTCAAAACCTGAAATACTCTCTGAAATTATCACCTGCTGATTACTTAAAAGAGGTCCTAACAATAATCCAATATTTTTTGTCTTTTTATACAGGAAACCAAGCATAAAAGATAAAAACAATCCTGAAGATAAAATTAAAAAGCTTAAAGAAGGTGACAAAAGAAAACAATAAACTAGATATATAATCGAAGTTAAAATTGTTGATAAAAAGGTAAGCAAATTCATAGATGCTGAATGTAATCTATTAGTATCATTAATAATTATACTTGATAATTCACCACCTTTAAACTGAGAAACAAAATTTAAATTAGAATTCAATAATGCAAAAAATAATTTTTTTTTCCATAAAGCCAAATAACTTTGAGTTATTTTTGATAACATCCAACCACTAGAAACAATTAATAAAAGCTGTAGAACACATAAAAAAATTATTATGCTTATTAAAGCTAACCAATCTAATTCTATAAAACTCCCAATATACTGAAAGAGAATAGAAACTTGCTCAATTTCAGTCTCTGAATCTATGCCTAATTTTTGAAATAAAGGTATTAAGAAAAGTACAGACAAACCCTCAGTAAAACCAGTTACTATAATTAATGAAATCGTAATTATTAATCTAAAATTAAAATTTAACCATAAATCTTTTAAGATCAAAAAAATATAATTTATCATTTATTTTCTTCTGCTAATGCAATCCCATCAATCCCAAAAGAATTACCATTGTAAAACATAAATTTTTTACCTTTATGAATTACTACAAAAGGATGACAAACTGCTTTATTTTCATAAATTTGATTTGATTTTTTTATTACCTTTACTTGACTAACATCTCTATTAAATTTTATACCATCAACGGAAACAGCATACCCAATTTGATACTCTCCACCATAACCATAACTAAACCAACTTTCGTAACCTTGTTCAGTTTTTAAAACACAGGGTCTTGCAATATTAAGTTCTCTAGAAGATTTAAAATCTATGGCAACATGACCATTTCGTTTCCAATTCAAACCATCATTGGAAATAGCATACTTAATATGATAAATTGATTTAAGATGCTTATTTTTTCTTGTAATCCATTTTAATCCAGATACGTACCACATTTTATACTTATCATCATCAAATATAACACATGGACCTGTTACACTTGTTGGATCATGTATTGACCTATCCATGATTGGGGCTGTAGATCTATAATTAATAGTCTTTCCATTATTATCAGTTTCTGCATAACCTATAGAGGCATAAAATAAAGGATAAACATGTCCTGGATTCCATCCAATTGTATAAAATCTTAATGAGTCATTTTTTAATCTAACAGCAGATGAAGCATATATTCCATTTCCATCAAATCTTCCAACTGGCCCTGGTTTTAACATTGGTTTAGTAGATACATCTAAAACAAGACTTGGATCATCTAAATTAATATCAAACCATCCCACATGTGATCTATTAGTTTCATCTCTTGAAGAAAAAAAAATTCTCCAATTTTCATTCTTCAATTTTACAGGAATAGGAGACGTAGCGTGACTTTTTGACCAAGAAATATTTTTCTTAACGTTAAATATTAGGCCAAATTTATTCCAATAATTTTTCATTATTTTTTACTTTAAAAAATTAGAGCTTTTTCGATTTAATTTATATGCTTTTTCAGATAACCAGACTTCTTCATCATAAGTATTTTTTTGTATTAAAGCCCCTGGACCAATTAGATTTTTTTTTCCAATATTTACTCCATCAGCAATTGTAGAATTTACTCCTAAAAATGAAAATTCTCCTACATTACAGTTCCCTGATATTACAACATGGCTTGATACAAACACCCAATTCTCTATTACAGAATGGTGCCCAATATGGTTTCCACTCCACAAAATTACACCATTTCCTATTTTTGAAAAAGGTTGTATAGTATTATCTTCAAATATAAAAGTATTTTCACCTATATGTAATCCATCCCAGAAAGTAGCTTTTGTACTTAAATAACTTGCGAGATTAAAATTATTTTTTTTTATTAATGAACAAATGTCAAATCGTAAACTATTCATTCTGCGATAACCTATTGCAACAAAAATTTCAATCTCTTTATTACTAAATTCATGAAAAACTTTTTCTAACAAGAGAACTGGTCTTTCTTTAAAAAGTTTGGGTAAATTCTTATTATCAGTTAATGCAAAACCTATAACATCTCTACCTGCATCAACTCTAAAATAAAAATCAGCGACTTCTGCAAAGGTTCCAGTTCCAACTATAATGATTTTTTTATTTTTCATTGTTTAATAAATTATTTTTAAAGGGTTTTAGATAAAAAAAAGGATATTCATCAATAATTTTATTTAAAGGTAAATTATTAAATTTTTTTTCATCGATATCAACATGGTATTTATATTTACATTCCTTTGCACCCCATTTTTTTTTAAATTTGTAAACTCCCTCTTGTCCTAACCAAGTCCCCCCCCAGTTCCACCTAAAAAAACCTTTGTTTTTGGCGTCATTCATGGCATGATGGAGTAATAATGAAGATGGTTGAATATTTCTAAACTCAACTTTTGTAACTGGCATAAAATATTCAACAGTTTTTGAGCACTGAAATGTTAAAAGTGCGGCTATTGGATTGTTATCAATTTTAGCTAAAAATAAATTCCATTCTTTTCCGTAATCAAAAAATTTAGGAATATATTCAAAAAAATTATCTGGTTTAATCTTGCCACCAATAGCGTTCATATTCTGTAAATGAATTTCCTTTAAAAAAAATAAACTATTTTGGTCTTGTGTTATTTTAATATTATTCGAAAGTGCTTTTTTTAAATTTCTTTTTACAGAACTATCTGAATTTTCTGGAAGACCATAAGAATTCAACTTTGTTAAATCAGTCCATTGGGCTATTCTAAAATCATGCAAAGGACCTCTAAAAGATATTTTATTTTCAAAAGGATTAGAAATTATAGTGGATGATAAAGGACTAAATTTTCTGATATATTTAATAAAGTATTTAAAAAGAGTTATACCCGCTTCTTCATTTGATGATAAAATTCCTCCGTTTGAGCCAAAAAAGGGCAGGCTATTTATAACATTTCCATAAACTCCTTTTTTTATAATTAAAGGAAATATTGCTTCAATGAGTCCATTCCTCTTTAAAAGTATAGATATTGAATTTGCGCTTAATATCTTTTCTAAAAACTTAATAAATCTAGGTTTATAGTAAAATAATCCTTCATTATGATTTTCAACAAAACTATTTATTTCTGATGAATCAACATCATCCCAATTTAAAATTTGTGTTGAATCAATCATTAAAATAATTACTCAAAAATTCTTCAAAATATAACAGTGACCAAATTAGTAATCTTCTATTATTTTGTCCATTCAAGTGTTCATAAACTAAATTTTGAACATTATTTTTATGTAAAATATTAAAAATTAAAGCTTTTGGATTAAATAATTTCTCTTTTACGTAATCTATACTTTCTCCTCTAAACCAGGAAGCATCTGGTCCAGAGAATCCTTGTTTTTGTTTTTTTGTAAACTTTTCTGGAACATATTTTGAAAAGAGTTCTCTAAGTATTAATTTACCATCTTTAGATATTTTATAATAATTTTCAGATTTTGGGCCATAATCATTTTCATTTAATTTTATATTTTTTTTAAAATTTCCTATTTTCATGTCAACTGGTAAATGCATAGCGAAGTCTACTAAGTCATTATCTAAAAAAGGAACTCTTGTTTCCAATCCATGGGCCATAGAAAGCTTATCCTCTATCATTAATAAACCATGCAAAAAGGTCTTTGATTCAAAATATAAAGAATGATTAACATAGTCATTAGATTTTTGGAGCTGTTTATTTCTATTTTTAAACACATCATAAAAGATATCTCTTGTCCATACATGACTGACTTCATCCCATATTGGAGAAAAAATATTTTTTATATATTTATTTGGTATTAATCTATGCCAATGTTGATAATATTTGTCGATATAATCATCAAAATTATCATTCTCAACTGCTCTATGATATCGCCAGGGATACCCACCAAATAGTTCATCTCCACCCGTTCCTGCCAAAACCACCTTGTCAAATTTTGATACTAATTTTGCTGCATAATAATTGGGATAAGATTGGCCAACTCGTGGCTCTTCAACATGCCAACTTAATTTTGGCATGCATTTAACCATATCACCAGATTTTAAAATCATTTCATAATGCTCAGTTCCATAGAGATAAGACATGTGTTCAGATGCTTTTCTCTCATCAAAATTTAGTTCTAGACCTGATGCTGAAAACAAGTCAAATCCAACCGTAAACGTCCTTAGATCAGTTATATTTTTTGACGCGATTGCTGTAATTGAAGCTGAATCAATGCCACCTGACAAGTATGACCCCACAGGCACATCTGATATTAATTGACGTTTAACTGCTTGTTCAAATAATAGTTGTAATTCTTCAAGATATTCTTCTTTATTTAACCTTTTTTCAGGCTCTTGAAAATTAAAATCCCACCAAATATTTTCAATTAATCTTCCTTTTTCATTTAAAATAACATGTGATCCTGGGGAGATGATTTGTATATTTTTAAAAAAAGTTTTATTTGTGAATAGATTTTGAAATGTAAAGTACTCTAAGATGGCTTCAAAATCCAGGGAACTTTTGTAAAGATTATTGACAATAATTGACTTAATTTCAGAACCAAAAATAAAATTTTTTTTATCATAAAAATAATATAACGGTTTTATTCCATATCTATCTCTACATAGATGTAAATTTGATTTTAAATTATCATACAACGCAAATGAAAACATTCCATTAAACTTTAATAAACATTCTTCACCCCAATGTTTCCAGGCTACTAAAATAACTTCAGTATCAGAATTTGTTTTGAACTTGTATCCAAGTGATAAAAGTTCTAATTTAATGTCTTTATAATTATATATTTCACCATTATAACAAATTACATATCTTTTACATGATGATATCATTGGTTGTGAAGCATCATCTGATAAGTCAATAACTGAAAGCCTTTTATGAGCAAATCCAACATCTAAATTACACCATATACCTTCACTGTCAGGTCCCCTATGACTAATTGAGTTACCCATTTCTTTTAGAGCTTCTATATTAACATAGTTGCCATCGAACCTTTTATATCCTGTTATTCCACACATTTTTAAAGTCTTTTTACTAATATTTCATCACAGTGAGATCCAAATAGTCCAAAGAATCTATTTTTTTTGTAAAAAGTTTTAACTATTTTAAAACCTTTCTCCTTAAGTAAAAGTTGCAAATAATTAAAATCTATAGATTCATATGGATATCCTCCTAGCCAGTCATGAATATCATAATGCCACTCCATACCTCTATTTTTTTTATAATTTTTTATATATGTTATTGGATTTCTAGCTTGTAGTAATAAGGCTAAAATTAATATCAACTTAAATAAACTTCTGATAAGTTTCTGAAAAATTTTTGGAGATTTGACATAAATAAGTTTCTCTAATCTCCAAAGTTTACATAAAAAGGTTTTTTGATATAAGGCCACGCATAAATAACCATTTTTTTTTACTAAAGATGTAGCAATGTTTAATGCTTTAAACATATCTCCTGTATGATGAAGTACGCCCCAACTATAAACTACATCAAATTTTTTAAATGGTTTTTCAATTACATTAAAAATACTTTTATTATAAACTTTCCAATTCTTGCTTTTAGTAAATCTCAATAAAACTTCTTTTGAAGTTTGAATACACACTGGATCAATATCTATGCCGTATACACTCTTAGCGCCAAATCTTAGCGATGTAATTAAATTAATTCCTGATCCACATCCAATATCTAAGAATGTTTTGTTCTTTATAATATTATTTAGACCTAACCTCTCAAAAGCTTTTTGAGAGTAAATTAAACTATGGTTATCAATTAAACTAGAAAAATTTTTCCAATTTAATCCAAATTCAAAATGACTATCTAATTTTTTTAATTTATTTTTATTATTCAATTAACTGACTTAAATGGTTTATTATATAATTTTGTTCCTTTCTCAATAGTCCATTGTATAATGGAAGAGAAATAGTACAATGGTAAGAAGCCCAAGCATTTGGAAAGTCAGATGGTTTGAATTTATACTTATTTTTATAATATTTTAACATATGCAAAGCATGTGTTGCAGGCCTTGTTGAAATTCCATTAGTTTGTAAAACCTCCATAATAGAATTTCTATATTTTAAAATTTTTGAAATTGAATATTTATTTAATTTTTTCTTATATAAAAAACATGGATAACTTTGATAACTATTTTGATATGTTTGATTATAAATTGGGCTGTCTAAATTTTTTAATTTAGAAAGCCCTATATCATAAAATTTTGCAATTTTTTTTCTTTCATTAATTATTTTTTTTGCTCTATCCATCTGTAATGAACCCAAAACTGCCTGTATATCTGTCATTCTAAAATTATAACCAGCATAAGGAAAATCAGGCAAAACATAGGGTTTATTACTAACATGTCGTCTATAGTCAGATATTTCAGCTCCGTGATCTCTTAAAGATTTGAGCGCCAAAGCTAATTTTTTACTGTTGGTAGTTATCATCCCTCCTTCTCCAGTAGTAATTGCTTTCCTAGGATGAAAACTAAAACATCCAATATCTCCTAAAGTTCCAACATGTTGACTTTTATATAAAGATCCAAACCCACATGCTGCATCCTCTATTACAAATAAATTATATTTTTTTGCAATTTGGTTAATTTTGTCCATATTTGCAGGTAGACCAAAAAGATGAACCACTATTATAGCTTTTGTTTTAGGATTTATTTTTTTTTCTAATTGATTAATATCAATGTTAAATGTATCTAGTTCTATATCACACAAACAAACGTTTCCTCCCAAATGCTCAACTACGTTAGCAGATGAAATCCAAGTAAAAGCTGGAACTATGGCTTCATCATTTTGTTTAAATCCAATACTGACTAAAGCTAATTCTAAAGCTGCAGTACATGAAGTTACAGCAATCGAATACTTCGCTTTTGTAAAATCGCACCACTTTTTTTCAAACTCCTTAACTTTAGGACCTTGCACTAACCAACCATTTTTCAAGGGTAAATTTACTGAATTAATTTCTTTTTTTGTTAATTTTACTTTAGCAATGGGTATATTCATTATATTAAATCTTTTCTAATTCAAAAATATTTTGTTTTCTCCAATCAATAAGTCTCTGCAACCCGTCTTCAAGATTAATTGAAGAAATAAAATTAATATCATTTTGAGCTTTAATTGGACAGCCTATTCTATTTTTAACAAAAGTGTTTTGATTTCTCTTTTGATAATTTATTGAAAGATTGGCATTTGTAATTTTAAGTATCAATTCAGCTAGTTCTTTCAACGATGTTCTGATGCCAGTACCTACATTATAATTCTCATCTGATATATTTGATTTCATAGCACAAATATTTGCCATTGCACAATCCTCAACAGCAATAAAGTCAAATGCTTCACTTCCATCTCCTATTATTGTAGGGCTATTCCCCTTATCTATATCATCCAACATTTTCATTATTACGGCTATATAGGCTCCTTTATAATCTTGTCTAGGGCCATATACATTCATATATCTTAAACCTACATAATCTAAATTGTAACGGTGGTGATAAGCTCTTAACATGGCTTCACATGCAATTTTGGTAGCTCCATAAAAATTTTTATTATTAAACCTGTGGTTTTCATCCATTGGCTCATAATCAGCATCTCCATAAACAGAAGCAGATGAGGAATATACTAGTTTTTTTATATTTTGTTTTACACACGCCTCCATTACATTAAATGTACCTTTTATGTTCACATCAAATGCACTTCGAGGGAATTCATGACATTGAAGTAACCATAAAGCAGCAAAGTGGAAAACACCATCGTATCCTTTTAAAGCAGAATTTAAAATATCTACCTGCAATATATCACCTCCGATATCATAGATTTTTACTCTAGGGTCTTTTAAGGCATTTCTTATGTTCTCGTAATTTCCTCTTACAAAATTATCATAAATCAAAATTTCTTTAACATCCTCTTTTAATAATTTATCAATTGTATGAGAACCAATTAAACCCGCACCACCAATTACAACAAATTTTTTTCCAAAAAATTCCATTTAACTGCCAATCATTTCACAATTTCCATTCACCAATTTATAAACCATACCTGATGATTTACAAGTTGTCTTTCCATTACCGTGCAATGGCAAATCTAACTTGTATCCATCTTTACTCATCCAACCAATTTGTTTTGCAGGAGAACCAACCGCAAGCACATAAGGTTTTAAATCATTTACAACTACAGCACCTGCACCAATAAATGCATATTTACCAATTTTAGTTCCACATACTATTGTGCAATTGGCTCCAAGAGTTACTCCGTCAGAAATAACTGTTTTCTTAAAGTCCTTATTTCTACTAATATGACTTCTTGGATTTAAAACATTGGTAAATACCATACTTGGCCCACAAAATACATCATTACCGATCTCGACACCTTCATAGATACTTACATTATTTTGAATCTTACAGTTGTTTCCTATTCTCACATTATTAGCTACGTAAACATTCTGACCCAATTTACAATGATTTCCAATTATTGCTTTTTTAGAAACATGTGTCCAATGCCAAATAACAGTCCCACTTCCTATAATAGCACCTTCATCGATAATAGCAGACTTATGAATTATGTTTTTCATTTTATGCTTTTTAAAAAAGGATGATAATCATTTGCTAAAGAGGATATTTTACAGTCTCTAATTTTTGAAATAGTTTCTATAGTTTCAATATTGTCTTTTATGTCAAATCCATTTCCTTGAAGTATTTCTTCGTAACTTTTAATGTGAAGATTGTTAAAACCTTCTGAGAATTCCATTTCATCTCCATTAATTACTATAGACCTATGGGTTGATTGATTTTGTTTTTTAGAAACTTCAGGAAGATCATTATAATCTATAGATAAAAACCATTTAACGTTAGCTTTTTCCAATTGTAAGAAACCAGATTGTTTATTGTGTGATTTGAGATAAACTTTTACATTTATTGTTCTACCAAATAAATAATGAAGCATATCAAAAAAATGAACACCTATATTTGAAGCAATACCACCAGATTTTTCTTCATCACCCTTCCAACTTTGATTATACCAACTGCCTCTTGATGTTATATAAGTTAATGTTATGTCAGAAATCTTAGAAGATTTAGATTTTAAAATTTGGTGTTTTAAATTTACAATCTTGCTATGATGTCTTAATTGTAAAATCGTATTAATTTTTTTTCCAGTTTTTTCTTGAAGAAGAATTAGTGGCTCCAAATTCCACAAATTTAGAACTAATGGCTTTTCACAAATTGCATGTAAGCCTGACCTCAAAGCAAACCTAATATGACTATCATGTAAATAATTAGGGGTGCAAATTGACAAATAATCAATTTTATTTTTCATATTTGATAACTTGTGTATATGTCTATCATATCTTTCAAATTCATTAAAATATAAGGCGTCTTTAAAATATTTATCTAATATTCCAACAGAGTCGTTTGGATCAAATGACGAAATTAGTATATTATTAGTTTTTTTTATTGCCTCTAAATGCTTTGGTGCAATATAGCCAGCAATACCCATTAATGAAAATTTATTAACTTTTGATTTCATAGACTCCAATAACGAAAACCAGATTTGATAATTTCTTTTTTTGAGTAAGCAGATTTAATATCAACAAAAAGACCAAATTTTTTCATTTTTTTTAAAATCTTTAAAGGTTTCATTTTTAAGTAAAATTCATGAGATACAGCAGCAATTATAACATCTTGCTGTTTAATTTTGTCCCAATCACTCAACTTGTATCCAAACTTTTTTGCTTCAACTTTATTAACTAATGGATCATGGATTGAAATATTGCATCCAAATTCTGTTAATTCGTTAATAAGATCCATAACTTTAGAATTTCTTAAATCAGAACAATTCTCTTTGAAAGAAATACCTAATATTAAAAGTTTTGTTTCGTGTATATTTTTTTTTAAACTTATTATTTTTTTTATTACTTCTTTACATATGAAACCAGCCATGCCGTCATTAACACGTCTTCCAGCTAATATTAAATGTGGATGATAACCTTCTCTCTCTGCTTTGTATGTTAGATAATAAGGATCTACACCAATACAGTGCCCACCAACTAATCCTGGCTTAAATTTTAAAAAATTCCATTTAGTAGATGCTATGTCTAGAACATCTTTGGTATCTATATTTAAATATTTGAAAGTCATGGCAAACTCGTTCATTAAAGCTATATTTAAATCTCTTTGAGTATTTTCAATTACTTTCGCCGCCTCAGCTACTTTTATTGAACTTGCCTTGACAACTCCAGCCTCGATAATGGAACAATATAGTTCGCTGACAATTTTCATTGTTTTATTAGTATCTGCTGAAATAACTTTTGTTATCTTTGTTAATTTTCTTTCTTTATCACCAGGATTTATTCTTTCTGGTGAATAAGCAACATTAAAATCTTTAAACCATTTTAAATTTGAAGTTTTTTCAAGAATTGGAACACAAATCTCTTCAGTCGCACCAGGAAAAACAGTTGGTTCAAAAATCACAATAGAATCTTTTTTTAGGAATTTACCTATTAATTTACAAGAATTTTTTAATGCGGACAAATCTGGAACATTTGATTTGTCAACCGGAGTAGGAACTGAAACAATAAAAATATTAACACCCTTCAAAATTTTTTCTTCATTTGAAAATTGCACATATTTTGCTTTTTTAAATTCTAAACGTGTTACCTCATTAGCTAAATCAATATTATCTATGTAACTATTAATTTTTTCTTTTGATATATCAAAACCAAAAGTTTTATATTTTTGTCCAAATGCTAAACATAATGGTAAACCAACATATCCAAGACCAACAATACCTAAAATATATTTATCTTTCATTATAATAATCCATATACCAGTTTACAAAATTTTTAATGCCATATTTAATATTAGTATTAGGTTTAAATTTAGTTAAACTTTCTAATAACCTTACATCACTAAAAGTCTCTTTTATATCTCCCATTTGCATTCCTAAAAATTTTTTCTTAGCCTTTTTACCTAAACACAATTCTAATTCACTCACATAATCCATTAAGTTAGTTGGTTTTGAGTTACCAATATTAATTAGTCTCCAAGGTGCAACGTCAGATATACTATCATTAGTGACACTTTCGAATCTCTTACTAACAACATTTGGTATTTTTTCAATTAATAGTGATATACTTTTTACAATGTCACTAACGTAAGTAAAATCTCTTTTCATATCTCCATTATTGTATATTGAAATTTCTTTATCATCTAAGATAGATTTTGTGAACTTATATAGGGCCATATCAGGACGCCCCCAAGGGCCATAAACTGTAAAAAATCTAAATACCGTTACTGGAATTTCAAATATATATGAATACGAATGAGACATCACTTCATTTGACTTTTTTGTAGCTGCATAGAAAGACATTGGTGTATCACTTTTTTGATTTTCAGAAAAAGGCATTGTTTTATTTGAACCATACACAGATGAAGTAGACGAGATTAAAAGATGGTCGACTTTAGATTTTTTAGACATCTCTAAAATATTAAAAGTTCCTATTAAATTTGATTTCAAGTAACTTTTTGGATTTTCAATAGAATATCTTACGCCAGCCTGTGCTGCCAGGTGGATTATTATGCTAGGATCATGTTTTTTAAAAATTTCATTTAAAAGTTTTTCATCCTCCAACATTCCTTGATAAAATTTATAATTATTATACTCTTCAAGTATTTTGTTTCTGTCTTTTTTTAAAGAAACTTCATAATAATCTGTCATACCATCTAAGCCAACGACAATAAAACCTAAATCTAATAATAATTTAGACATATGAAAGCCAATAAAGCCTGCAGATCCTGTTAAAAATATTGTTTTATTAGAAGTCATTTTTTGAAAAATTTATATTTTTCTTAGCCAACTCAACCTCTTGTTCTAATTCCTTAATTTCGTTACTTAATTCTTCATACTCTTGCATTTTTGTATGTAAAAATTTAGCAGTCAATATTGTCTTTTCATATATACCTCTAGGTGTCAAAAAATAAGCATATTTTGTTTTCTTTTTGTGTTTACTAAAATTTTTAAATTTTATCATACCTTTTTCTATTAAAGCATTTATACAATAATAAGCAGAACCATTTGATATACCAACAATTTCAGCTATTTTACGAGTTGTAATTTTAGGATTATTATTTAATAATCTCAAAATTCGAAGTTTAACTTCTTCTTGAAGCTGATTTCGTTTACTTGCCATATTTATATGAATGTTTATTGCTACCGCAATGGAATAGTTCCATTTACGTTCAAAAATGAGCATACATGTAATTAACTTTTAGTCAATTAAAAGTTAAAAAAATATCGAATTGACATAATAAAGTTAATTAATAGTATATAAATATTAAATTTATTGCTCAAATTTGAATTATGATCTTTAAGAAAAAATGGTACGTTGTTCAGTATAAATCAAATTCTAGAATTAAAGCAATTGTCAACCTTGAGAGACAAAATATTGAAGTATTTTGTCCTCTTTTAGAGGTGTCAGGAATATTAAATAATAAATTTGTAAAAAAAAAAACTAACTTGTTTCCTGGGTATTTTTTTATAAGTTTTAATGAAACTTTCCCTTGGAGAAAAATTAATTCAACCTATGGTGTTTTAAAAATTATTTGTTTTGGAAAATCACCCTCAACTATTCCTAACGTTATCATAAATAAAATTAAAGATGAATGTACTAATGATGTCATAAAAAATAAAGTTAACATAGTCAATGGTGATAGTGTGAGAATAAAAAAAGGGCCATTTTCAAATTTTGTTGGTCAAGTACTTAAAATTGGAGCAAACAAAAGAATCTGGGTTATACTTGATTTAATGAAAACAACTAAAAACATTTCAACAAATTTAGAAAATCTAATTAAATTAACTTAGTTTATTGATTTATAAAAGGATTCTATTATTTCTTTTCTCTTTTTCAGTTTTTTGTTTAAAGGTTTCAAATGACTCATTAAACCATGCTTTACAAAACCAAATTTAACCATAAGTAAAGATGAGATTATATTTAGAGTTACTTTTTGAACTGTACCAGCTTTTAACCTAGTTGAACCTGCTATAATTTCCTCTTTTGTATTTAAAATTAAGCTTAAATCTGACAATTTTTCAATTTTGCTATTTTTGTTATTACTTATACTTATAGTAAGAGCTTTTTTTTTCTTTGCCTCTTTTACAACATAACATGTAAATGGGGTGCTCCCACTGGCACTAATCCCAATTATAATGTCTTTATCTGAAATTTTAAGCTTTTTTAATTGATTTTCAGCATCTTCAAGATTATCTTCAGAATTTTCAATAGAACTAGTCAAAGCTTTTGTTCTACCAGCAATAATAAAATTAAATCTTCTTTTAGGCCACCCGAAAGTTGGATATAATTCTGATCCATCTTGAACTCCTATTCTACCTGAAGTACCAGCACCACAATAAATAATTCGTCCATTTGTATGCTTTTTTAGATGTTTATACATGACTTCAATGATTTTATTAATAGTGTTTAATTCCCCATATATTAATTCTAATCCAACAATTTGCTCCTTAATCATTAATTGAATTGCTTTTGTAGTTTCTAAAAAATCAATCGGTTCTGATTTTGTAAAAGGCAATTCTGTTTTTGATATCATTTTATTACTTATATTGTTTTAATTAATATAATAGCATAGGTGAATTTAAATATGGGAAAAAAATTTTTCAATATTATTGGTACAATGACCGGAACAAGCATGGATGGAATTGATATTAGTTTGGTATCAACTAATGGTGAAAAGTTAACAAGAGGAAATAAAAATTATTTTTATAAATATAAAAACTCTACACGAGATTTTCTTCTCAATTTATCTAAAGAAAAACCATGGTTTATTAAAAAAAACATTAAAGAGTTTAATGAAATAATAACCGATGAACATTATATGGCATTACAAAAATCTTCATTTCTTAATTCTGCTGAATTTGTTGGTTTTCATGGACAAACAATACACCATAATATTAAAAATAAATTATCAATACAACTGGGATCTCCAAGACTATTAGCAAACAAAATTAATAAAAGTGTAATATCTAAATTTAGAGATAAAGACATTCGTAATGGCGGTGTTGGTGCACCCTTAGCCCCAATTTATCATAAATTTTTAATAGAAGAGATTCAATTAAAACAACCAGCAGCAATAATAAATATTGGGGGAATTTCTAATATTACTTATGTAAATAAAAATAAATTAATTGGATTTGACACAGGGCCTGGAAATAATTTAATGGATCAATTTATGCAATTAAAAACAAATTTGTATTATGACGAAAATGGAGAGCTTGCATCAAAAGGATTAATATCAAATTTTTTTATAAATCTATTTTTGAAAAATCAATATCTTAAAAAAGATACTCCTAAATCATTAGATAAACACGATTTTTCAGTTTTTTTTAATGAAATATCAAATGCAAATTTATCAATTGAAGATATAATGGCCACATTACTAGAATGTACTGTTCTAGGTATAAAAAGTGCAATTAACAAACTACCTCAAAAACCTTATAGTATCATTGTCGTAGGCGGTGGTTATAAAAATAAATTTCTTTTAAAAAGACTGAAAAATACTTTAAAAATTAAATTAATTTCTCAAGATAAGTTAGACTTTTCTTTTGATTATGTTGAAGCTGAATTAATAGCATTTTTAAGTGCAAGAGTTATAAATAATTTGGCTACAACTTTTCCAGATACAACTGGCGTAAAAAAACCAATAATAGGTGGAAAAATTTTTTATAAAAATCCTTTTTGATTTTTTATGTCAAACATTCTTAATTTAGGTGCAGCTGGAAAAAATTCTTTAACATCACAAAAAGGGAAAGATCTCTCAAAATAATAAGCTTCAGCATAACTCCCTTTTGGTGCATTACATTGAGCGGATCTATAAGAATTCATTAACTCTATTAAGTCTAAAAATCTTTTTGGCTGTTGTGTTTTATGAAATGAAACTGCTTTCTTTTTTTCTTCAAAAACTTTTGTAATATCAACATAGTGTTTTGGTTTAAAATTTACTCCCATCATTGTATCACAGTAAATCACAGGTATAAAATGCCCTGCAATTTGTGAAACAATTTTTGATAACGTTCTATGATCAGAATGATAATCTTTTTTATAATGTGTAATTATGAAATTAGGTTTAATTTTGGATATATATTCATAGATTTTCATTTTATGATTAGTATCATTACCTAATTGACCATCTTTGAAGTTAAAAAAGTAAGGTTCGCCAATTTTATTTAGAGCTTTTTGACTTTCTGCTTTCCTTAGATTTACTAAATTCTTGTCAGAATCGTTACCTCCAAGTGATCCATCAGTTGCTATTGCTAAAAAAATTTTATCCCCTCTTTTTTTTAATAAATATAGTAAGCCATACATGAATATTTCTATGTCGTCAGGATGTGCTCCAATTGCTAAAATTTTCATTTTTCATTATCCTTAAATCTATTATAAACAATATATATGAAAAAACTCTATTTTAAAAAAATTAAAGGTTATATTGAAGGATTTTACGGAAAATTATATTCATGGGACGATAGAATTAATATTTTAGATACTATGTCTCAAAATAAAATGAACTTCTACTTTTACTGCCCTAAAGAGGATCTTAAACATAGACAAGAATGGAGAGATCAATATTCAAAAGAATGGCTAAAAAATTTTCAAGAATTCAATCTTTATGCTAACAAAAAAAATATTAAAGTTATATTTGGTGTATCTCCAGGTTTAGATTTTAATTTTAAATCTTTTTTAGATGGGGATAAAAAAGACTTAAATTTTCTTTTATCCAAATTTAATAATTTGATGGCACATGGTGCTACAAATTTTTGTATATTATTCGATGACATACCATATAATTCAAATCTACCAAATAAGCTAGAAGGGGTTGCACATGCTAAATTGATAAACACAATTAATTTGAATTTTAATATACCTATTTTTAATGTACCAAGAATTTATTCTGACGAATTAAATTACGAGAATCCACAATACATTAAATTTTATTTTAATAATATATTCGAGAAAAGTAATACTTTTTATTGTGGAAAAAATATTGTTTCTAAATCTTTCAACACAAGAATAAAAATTATAAAAAACCAATTGAATCAAGATAAACTAATTTTTTGGGATAATTTTTATGCAAATGATTATTGTCCTAAAAGATTAATTATTGGTCCATGGCAAAATACTTCATTAATAAAAAAATCAATGATAAATGGAACTGGACTTTTAGAAACTGATAAACTTATAATACAAATAGTAAACAATACTGGGGATTGTAAAAACAAATTTTTGGAATGGAAAAAAGTGTTAAAAAAAAATAATGTTCCAGATAATTTTTTTTATGTCCATAAGTTTTTTTTGTCACCTAATTTTAGTTATGAGACTAAACTCAAGAATTTAAAAACTGACAAAAATATATTTAATAATCTGGATTTTCTTTTATGGAAATGGAAGACTAATTTATCTAGAGAATGGTATCCTTATCTTTTAAATTTGAAGCATGATTTGCAAATAGTGACTGATCAATTATCTTGGAATAGAATTTTAAAAACACAAACTAATCCATTTCAAAAAATTTTATTAAATAGGAGAAAACTTGATGATTAAAATTGGTTTTATAGGACTAGGAAATATGGGCAAAGGCATGTCTATTAATCTGTCAAAAAAAAACTTGGAAATTATTGGATATGACATTAACCCAAAAAGTATTAATGAGTTAAAAAACGAAAATATTCAATTTGCAGATGACATAAAATCTTTAACAAAAGATACAAAAATAATCATCACCATGTTGCCAGATGGAAGAGCTGTGAATACAGTATGGAGAGAGATTATAGGCCTTTCAAAACCAGGACAATATCTAATTGATTGTTCTACGATAGACGTGAAAACATCTAGATCAGTGCAAATGCTTGCTAAAGAAAAAGGCTTATTTACATTAGACGCACCTGTTTCAGGTGGCGTAATTGGTGCTGACCAAGGAACATTGACTTTCATGGTAGGAGGAAATTCAAATATATATAAAGACATGAAATTTTTATTTGAAATAATGGGTAAAAACTCTATTTTATGTGGTGAAGAGGGTGCAGGACAAAGTGCAAAAATATGTAATAACATGCTCTTAGCTTCAACAATGATAGCTGTAGGTGAAAGTTTTAACTTAGGAAAAAACTTAGGCCTAGATTTAAATAAATTATTTGAAGTAATTTCAACTTCAACTGGATCATGTTGGGCTGTCAATTCCTATTGTCCAATCAAAGGAATTGGACCAGTTTCTCCTGCTGACAGAAACTATGCAGGTGGATTTGCAACTGCCTTAATGTACAAAGATTTAGGATTAGCAATTAACGCTGCAGCAGAGACAAAAACAAAAATTAATTGTGGGATGCAAACTTTTGAAAAATACAAACAAGTTACCAAAAATGGAAAAGGGAATTTAGATTTCTCAAATATAATTAACGAATAACTATATAAGTAATGGTGCAATTACTAAACTAACAATTGCCATTACATTGATCAAAATATTCATTGAAGGCCCTGAAGTGTCTTTAAGTGGATCCCCAACTGTATCTCCTACTACAGCAGCTTTGTGAACTTCAGATCCTTTACCACCAAAATTACCTTTTTCGACAAATTTTTTAGCATTATCCCAAGCACCACCCGCATTTGACATCATTAAAGCCATCATAACACAACATATTAAAGCACCTCCTAACATTCCACCAAGCGCTTTTGGCCCTAATATAAATCCAACCGCTACTGGAGCAAGAACAGCAAGAGAACCTGGTAAGATCATTTTTCTCAATGCAGCTTGAGTTGCTATATCAACACACTTTGCTGTATCTGGCTTTGCTTTACCTTCAAGAAGACCTGGTATTTCTTTAAATTGTCTCCTTATTTCTTTTATCATATCAAAAGCGGCATCTCCAACCGCAGTCATTGTCATTGCACTGACCAAATATGGGAAAATTCCGCCTAAAAACATGCCACTTAATACTAGGGGATCGTTAATGGCTAAAACAAAAGTTGGGTCACTCATAGATATTTTTTCTATATAAGCACTTATTAATGCGAGAGCTGCTAAAGCTGCTGCACTGATTGCAAAACCTTTACCAATGGCTGCAGTAGTATTACCAACCTCATCTAAAGAGTCAGTAATTTTTCTTGTCTTTTTACCCATTTCAGCCATTTCTGCTATACCCCCAGCATTATCAGCGACAGGTCCATAAGCATCAATTGCCATTGTTATTCCAACAGTACTCAACATTCCAATAGCAGCAATACCTACACCATATAATCCAGCAAAATAATTAGCTGTAAAAATAATACATACTATTGTAAAAACTGGTATAGCTACTGATTGCATCCCAGTAGCTAATCCCGAAATCATAATTGTTGCAGAACCTGTTTCTCCACCTTTAGCTATTTTCCTTACTGGTGCACCTCCGGTATAATATTCTGTAACAAGTCCAACAATTATACCTCCAATTGAACCAACGAGGACAGCAGCCCAAACACCTATTGATACCCCTAAATATTTAACTGAAAAGAATGATGCTACAATAAATACTATTGCTGATCCAATAGTTCCAAATCTTAACGCAATTTCTGGACTTTTACTAGAAAACAATCTAACCATTAAAATGCCAATAATTGAACATATAAGACCTAGTGAAGCTAGAGCCAGAGGCATTAATTGCAACATATATTGATCGCCACCAAGTTTTGAAATAGTCGCAGATGTCATTGACGCTGCTAAGGCAATAGACGCAATCATTGATCCACAATATGATTCAAAAATATCTGAACCCATTCCAGCTACATCTCCTACATTGTCGCCAACATTATCTGCAATTACACCCGGATTCCTTGGATCATCCTCAGGTATTCCTGCTTCCACTTTACCAACAAGATCAGCCCCAACATCTGCACTTTTAGTAAAAATTCCACCACCTACTCTAGAAAATAAAGCAACTGAGGAAGCTCCCATTGCAAATCCTTCAATTGAATGAATAGTTTTGACATCTCCTCCAAAATAATAAAATAAAATACCTACTCCAAATAAACCCATAGAAGCAACAGTCAAACCCATGATAGAGCCACCAAAAAATGCAATATTAAGAGCTTCAGAAGCACCTTTAACGTTTGCTGCAACAGCAGTTCTCACATTAGCTTTTGTAGCTGTATACATTCCTATAAATCCAGCGATACCTGAACAAGATGCTCCAACAAAAAAAGATATTGATGTTTCCCATCCCAATGAAAAATATAGTGCTATTATACAAACTATACAGAACAAGCCTAATCTTTTGTATTCGCTAGCCATAAAAACCATTGCACCTAAATGTATCTCATCACCTATCTCTTTAACTTTACCTGTTCCCTCTGGAGCAGATTTAACTTTTAAATATACAAGATAAGCGCTTATCAGACCGAGAAGTCCTAATATTACTGGTACAATGTTATTTATCATACTTTACTCCACTGAATTTACGTTAATTTATCATCTTATATATATGTAATTTATCTTTTGTAAATTATTAATTATAAATTTTAAATTATTTTTTTTTAATGCTAAACATCCAGCAGTACTTCTATTATCTTCAAATGAACAATGAATAAAAATTGCACTACCTTTATTTTTTATCGTAGGATTTTGGTTATAATTCAAATTAATTATAATATCATAAGCGTTATCAATTCTATAAAGTTTTTCAAAAGAAAAATTTGGTATTTCATTAAGATTTTTTACTTTACATAATTTATTATAATTCAAATTATTACTGTCATCACACCAAATATCTTTTTCTGTAATCAATGATGAAAAATTTTTAATTCTTTTATTTCTAAAAAACATTTTAGTTTTGTCATGCCTTACAAAAATATGAGCAATTTTCCATTTTCCAAGAGGTGTACATTTATCGGCTTCTTTTTTTCTAAATTTAGGAACTTTACCTTTTGAACCTAACTGACAATAAAAAACTTTATTTTTAAATAAAAATTTAGGCTTGAAAGTTGTGTTAACTATAATTTTCATATTAAATAAACATATTAAAACCTATAAAATAAAAAAATAAATATTTAAATGAATATAAATAAAAAAAATAATTTTAAATATTTTTCAGTATTTCTAGAACAACGAATGCTTAAGATTTGTTTGCTTGGTGTTATAAGTGGTTTCCCCTGGGTTATTATTGGATCAAGTTTAAGCCTTTGGCTTAAAGAAGAGGGTTTAAGCAGAAGTGCTATAGGATGGGCTGGTTTAATTTTTGGTGTTTATGCTATTAATTTTTTATGGTCACCGCTAATGGATAAGCTAAGAATACCTCTGTTAAGTAAAAAAATTGGCCAAAGAAAATCATGGATTTTATCTATGCAATTATTAATTGGAATATGTTTACTATTATGGTTTTTTCTAGATCCAAATCAAAATCTATTTTTAATAATTTTCATAGGATTACTAATCGCAATTTTTTCCTCATCACAGGACATATCAATTGACGCTTTGAGAATAGAACAGATTAATGAGAATGAAAAAAATATCATGGCAGCAGGGGCAACTATGACTGTAATTGGTTGGTGGACTGGTTTTAAAATTGGAGGATTATTCACATTAACTTTATCTGATTATTTTGATTATTTAGGTTTCCAAAATTATTGGCAAATAACTTTTATATTTTTAATTTTAATCATTACATTAATGAATTTACTTTTATTAAAAATAAAAGAAAATCCTTTAAGAGATGATGCTTCTTTAAAACATTCAAGATCGTCTAATAATTCTAATTCTTTTATAAAAATTTTGGTAAAATCAATCTTTTGGATAACATCTACTATTTCAGATCCATTAATTAATTTTTTTAAAAAAAACGGATTATTTATTGCTGTTATGATACTTTTATTCATTTTTCTTTACAAAATTGGAGAAGCTTTTCTTGGTAGAATGTCACTTATATTTTATAACGAAGTTGGATTTTCAAAATCAGATATAGGAATTTTTTCTAAGGGTTTAGGTTGGTTAACAACAATTTTCTTTACATTATTGGGAGGTTTTTTTTCAATAAGGTTTGGAATTATAAAATCTGTTTTTATTGCTGGTATTTTCATGGCTGTTACTAACCTTCTTTTTGCGGTTTTATTTTGGACTGGAAAAAATTATATGATTTTTGCAACTGCTGTAATATTAGATGATGTTGCTGCAGCTTTTGCAACTGTTGCTTTTGTCGCTTTTATATCCGTTTTAGTTAACAGAAAATATACTGCAACACAATATGCATTATTAGCATCTCTAGGGACATTAGGTAGAACTACTCTTGCCTCTTCTTCAGGAAGTCTTGTTGATTATCTTAATGGAGATTGGGGATTATTTTTTGTTTTAACAACTTTAATGGTCACTCCATCATTAATTATTCTGTTATTTTTAAGAGATAAGTTATTTAAAGAGAATAAAAATTGATTTTAAAATTATTTACTTTCAAAAACTTCAATTTTCAAGATGATTTTTATAATGGTGTATCTAAAATCAAATCTTTAACAAAATTTGATAAAATTTTCACTATTTTTTGGATTCTAGGACCATTTATATATCTTATTGAGAGAGATCCTGCAGATTTATGGCTAACTTTAATTTCCATAATATTTTTAATAAAGTGTATAAAAAATAAAGATTGGAAGTGGACAGGGCAACTTTGGTTTTTATTTGCGATCATTCTATGGTTTATAGGATTGATATCTGCCTTTTTTGGGCCTTATACTATTTTTTCATTTTTTCAAGGTCTAGCATGGATAAGGTTTCCGTTATACGTTGCTGCAGCACAAGTTTGGCTAGGAAAGGATAGAGACATTCGAATTGTAATGTTAGCATCTATAATGGTTGGCATGTTAATAATGAGTTTAATATTAACTTTTGAATTAATATTAGAACCAAAAAGTAGGCTTATTTGGCCTTATGGGGACAAAGTGCCTGGGAATTATCTCTCAAAAATATCTTTTTCATTGTATTGTACATGCATCGCACTTTTCTTTTATGAGTTTACTAAAAAGCATATATTTAGCAGTTTTGTAATTTTTTATACTTTGATTATCACATTTCTAACGGGCGAAAGAATGAACTTTCTCATAAAGTTATTTGCTAGCATTTTTTCACCATTGGTATGGAAATTTAGATTATTTAGTTTAGTCAAAATATTCTTTATTAGTATGATATTAGGAGCTTCCATTATTTTTATAGTTATAAATTCAAGTCAACACATATATACAAAATATACTAAAGAAACTTTGCAAAGTATTCCTATATTTAATATGAACAAAGAGAACACATACTGGGGGGCGTGGAGGTCTGGATTACAACAAGGGTTAAATAAACCTTTAATTGGCTTTGGCCCATCTAGCTCAAGAAAAATTTGTGATACAAATATCTTGAATGATTTTAAATGGTTGCCTGGAAAAAATTATTGTGGCAATCATCCTCATAATTATTATATCCAGCTTTTTGCTGAAACTGGCTTAATTGGTTTAATTTTTGGAACATTAATGTTTTTTTCCATTTTTTTAACTTGCTATAAAGAAAGAGCAGAAAACAAAAATTGTGCATTAATTGGAACGGCATATTTAGCCCCCCTAATTTTATTTTTTCCAATTCAACAAACAGGAAGTTTTTACAGTCAATGGGGAAACCTTTTTGTTTGGTTTGCAATTGGTTATTCAATTTGCCAAGTGCAGAATTATAAATCAATTTTTAAATAATTTTTCTCTATGTTCATCTAAATTATTAGATATGTCTATAGAATTAAAGCAAAAATGATCCCAAGATTTTTTTTGATAATCTTTTAATAATTTTTGATCTTTCATTAATAATTCTAAACTTGATGAGATTTTATATTTGTCTATATCTTTAATTAAAATGCCATTTTTTTTTACTATTTCTTTTAATCCTCCAGAATTTGAAGCTATTATTGCTATTCCATTAGACATGGCTTCCGCTGCTACTAAGCCAAAAGGCTCTTGCCAAATTGATGGTATTACAATTATAGATGCTCTTTGCATAATTTTATTTAATTTATCAGAATTTATAAAACCAATTATATTCGCGTTTTTACCAATATTCAAAAATTGAGTATTAATACTTTTTGAGTAGTTACTCTGACAAAGTGAACCTAACTTTGGAGAACCAATGATTTTAAAGCTCCAATTTGGATATTTTTTATATATATCTTTGACGGAATCTACAAATAAGTGAACTCCTTTTTCATGGACAATTCTTCCAACAAAAATAACTTCTCTTCTTTTCTTAGGTAAAGTATTATTCGCCCTTTTTACCCCATTATATAATACTACAACTTTCTTATTTGTATCTATTATCCCGTTTAAAAACCTAGCTTTTATATAATTGCTTACACAATATATTTTATCTAACTTTGACACTAGGTTTCTTCTTTCTGAAACTGTTTTAGAACCTTTCATCTGCAATGGGTCATTGTGGATAAATAGTGTAAGTACATGATCAGAATTAAGTTTACTTTTTACAAAGTTAACCAAATAAGGTCTATTATGCATTTCTATTATTTGGTTATGTCTATTTTCTTTATTAATTAATTTACACATTTCATTAGCAATATTTTTGTTTTTACTTGAAATAAAATTCCATTTTCTTTTTATGCCTACAAAGTTTTTGTCAAATATAGGATCTTCAACATCTTGACCAAACACTCTTATTTTATTTTTGAATTTTGAGAATTCTATGTTGTTTGAAACAGTAATACTTACTGAAGAGGCTTTATTTTTACTGAACTTTTCTTTAAAAGGTAATAATATATTAATAATCATATTGAACTTTAATAAAAAATAGTAGGTATCTTTTAAAATTGCAAACTATAATATGCATGAAGTGGGGTAATAGATATAATTCAAATTATGTTAATAATTTATATTCTTCTATTCAAACACATACTAAAAATAAAACTAGATTAATTTGTTTTACTGATGACAAAAAAAATATAATTAAAGATGTTATATGTAAACCTTTGCCAGATATAAAAATTCCAAAACCATTGTCTCTAACTCCATGGAGAAAATTAAGTATATGGAGATATCCTCTTAATGGACTTGAGGGTGATGTTCTATTTTTAGATTTAGATTTAGTAATTATTAATAATTTGGACAAATTTTTTTCTTATAAAAAAGGTACTTTTTGTGTTATTGAAAATTGGACGCAAATTGGAAAGGGTATTGGAAATACAAGTTGTTTTAGGTTTCCTGTTAAAAAACATAAATATATTTTCGATAAGTTCGAAAAAAATTCTAATTATATATGGAAAAAATATCACATTGAACAAGTTTATATAAGTAAGGTAATAAATGAACAGAATTTTTGGCCAAAAAACTGGTGTCAAAGTTTTAAACACAATTTGCTTCCAAAATGGCCTTTAAGAATATGGAAACCCGCAAAGGTAAGTCAGGAAACCAGCGTAGTAGCATTTACGGGAAAACCCGACCCTGAAGATGTTTTGCTTGAAAAATGGCCAGTACCCAAAAATAAATTTTATAAAAAAATTTACAAGCAAGTAAAATGTCCCGATTGGTTAAAAGATAGTTGGAAAATTAATTCAAAAGATTTATAGGATTACCATCAAGATAGGCTACAATTGCATAAACGTATCCTTGATGAAATTTTTCGTATGTTTCACAAGACACATACCCAAGATGTGGAGTTAATACAACATTATAATCTTTTGACAAAGACCTAAGTTCGTGTTGAACGGGCAAAGGTTCAATATCATACACATCCAATCCGACTCCAGAAATATAAAAGTTTTTAATGGAATTAATTAAATCTTTTTCATTAATAATTGGCCCCCTACTAGTATTAATTATAATGGAGCTTTTTTTCATCATTTGAATTTTTTTATTGTCTATAAAACCTCTTGTCCTATCAGATAATTTAGTATGAATAGAAAGCACATCAGAAATTTTGAACATCTCATCTGAAGATACTAAAGTTACTTTTTCTGAATCACAAATCTCTTTTGTTAAATTATGACTCCAAGCAATTACATTCATGCCAAAAGCATTACCAAATTTAGCCACTTGTTTGCCTTGTTTTCCTAAGCCAAAAATTCCTAATGTTTTTCCATATAATGTTCTACCTATAGATGTTTGCCATCCACCATTATTAATATTCACAAACTCTTGAGAAATATTTCTCCAAACTAATTGTGTTAATAACCAAGAAAGTTCAGCTGTAGATTCTATTCTGTTTTCAGTTCCACAAAAAACAATTTTTCTTTTGATAAGAGCTTCTTTGTCTACAGAAGGATTCCACATTCCAGTTGTAATAACTAATTTAAGCTTAGGTAATTGATCAATTATACTTGAACTCAATAATGTTCTTTCTCTCATTAAACATAATACATCAAAATCTGATAAATACTTCACTAATTCATTTGAATCATCAAAATATTTATTAAAAATTTTCAAGTTAATTTTACCCTCTAATTCAGACCAATTACCAAACTTTTTTGTTACATTTTGATAATCATCTAAAACTGCTACATTTAACATTTTACAAACCTAAAGCTGCAGCACTTCCAGCTTTTCTTCCAAACACTGCACCAGAAGTTAAGCCAGAACCACCGGGGTAACCATTTAAGAATACGCCACCAACTAATTCTCCACAGGCATAAAGTCCTTGAATATTTTGATCATTTTGATCTAAAACATTTCCATTCTTAGAAATTTTTAATCCACCATATGTGAATGTTATACCTCCGGTTACAGGATATGCTCGATAAGGTGGTTTATCTAACGCAAGCGCCCAATTTGATTTTGGTGTATCAAGGTCTATTGTTGTTCTTCCATCAAGAATAGTGGGATCAAAATTTCTGTTGGATTTGCAAGACTTGTTAAACTCTCTCACTGTAGACAAACATTGTTTAAAATTAACACCATCCATTTTCTCTATTAATTCTTCTAGAGTGTTTGCTTCTACATAATGTGCATCTTCAAAAAAATACTCGTCATAAAGTAAATGTTTAACTTTTTCATCAAAAATCTGCCATGCAAAATGTCCAGGTTGTTCTAAAACCCGAGCTCCATATTGAGCATAAGTATAATTTCTAAAATTTTTTCCTTCATCTAAAAACCTTTTTCCATCTGCATTAATCATAATCCCAAGAAAATAGCAGATCTTCCTGTATTTTTTTCTTTCGCCTGGTTCTAAATCTAAATTACCAAAATCTTTCATATGAAGATCCATTGGTGTTGCATGGCAAGAACCAAATTGTCCATTGAGAGCAGCTCCTAAATCCATAGCCATTTTCAATCCATCACCTGTATTGTTTGGTGTGCCTCTTACTTTAGCAACACCCCAATGATCCCCTAAATACTTTGATCTCATTTCTTTATCAGCCTCAAATCCACCTGATGCTAAGATAACTGCGTCAGCAATAAAATTATAGTCTTTAGTTTTTACACCTATTATTTTTTCTTCTTCTTTAATAAGCTCAGCGACTGGGATTTCATACTCTATCTCACCACCAAGTTTTTTAAAA
The DNA here is from genome assembly GCA_902615025.1 of uncultured SAR116 cluster alpha proteobacterium. Lineage (GTDB taxonomy): Bacteria > Pseudomonadota > Alphaproteobacteria > Puniceispirillales > Marisalimonadaceae > TMED54. The sequence goes on from CACMNV010000001.1 coordinate 145,999, forward strand.
GCTTCTAATTCTTGATCAAATAATCCTACACCTTCATTTTTTGATGCTAAGGTTAATCCTCCCCAAAAAATAAACTTCCCATCTTTTTCAAAACTTTGCCTATGATATATTGGCTCAAATTTTACATCATGAGATGCTAACCATTTCATAGTGTCATAGGATTCATTAATCAAAGTTTTTTGTTCAATGGTGAGAGGTTTTCCATCATTAAAACTTAGGAGATCTTCAGAAAACTTCTCTTTTGAATATTTACCAAAATTAGTTTTTTTTAATCTTGGGTCATTTGGATCTTTTAACAATGGTTTTAATTCATCACCGTTATTGTATACAAATCTCATGGCACCTGCAGTATACTTTGTATTTCCACCAGCTAAGTTCTCATTCGCTTTTTCTAAAATTTTTACAGTTGCTCCTTTTTCTAATGCAGAAATTCCTGCACACAAAGCAGCATTACCTGATCCTACAATGATAAGTTTTTTAGACATATTTTTTATTTTGAATTACTTTGTGTAAATAATAATAAAATTAAATATATATTCAAATAATTTATGACAAATAATCTCCTTGGCTCTTTAATTGGTTTAGTTGGAATAGTATTAGCTCTTATCACACACATGATGGTTAAAGATTTAACTTATGATGTAGATTTTTTGATGATTTTGTTTGGTCGTTTTGTTTTTTCTTTACCTCTTTTATTTGTCTTTGCAATCATTGCTCGAAAAAATAATTTTTTACAAATTAACAATTGGTTTTACGTTTTATTAAGATCTGTTTTTGGATTAACCACTATGCTTTTAGTGTTCTTATCTCTTCAGCTTATACCAATAGGCTTAGTAACAGCACTTGCTCAAAGTTCTGCAATTTTTGTAACAATTTTAGCTCCTATTATTTTAGGAGAAAAAATTGGCATTAAAAGATGGATAGCTGTTTTAGTAGGTTTATTGGGAGTTTACTTGATGACTAATCCCATTGGAATTATTAATGGAACAAGTAACTTATCTCCCTTAGGTTTAACTATGGCAACTATAAGTGCATTAACTCACGCGGGTCTTGCTTTAATTTTAAGAAAATTAGGTAAAACTGAACATCCTACTACTACCGCATTAATTCATAACTGTATTACTTCTTTTTTTGTTGTTTCTGGAATAATCATATTTGGTTCAAGTATAATTGGTCAAAAAGGTATTTTTGGAACAGAAATATTGTTTGAACCAAATTATTTGTTGTATACTTTACTTTTATTAGGTTTTATTGGATCATTTGTGCAATATTTTATGACAACAAGTTACAAATATGCAGATGCGACAATTCTCGTTACACTTAGATATATTGCTATTCCTTTAGCAGGAGTATTTGGTTATATAATTTGGAATGAAGTTCCTAGTCATAGTCAAACAATTGGAGGAATCTTTATTCTCGCATCTTGCTTATTCATTACATTAAGAGAAATGAAAATAAAAAAAATTAATTAGTTATTTTCCACCATTTTCTTTAGACCAATCTTTAGGGTTGTTTAAAAAGTTTTCTACAGCTTGTAATGTTATCTGATCAAATTTATCTAATTCTTTAGCGCAGTTTAAAACATCCCACCAAGTTGCAAGATAATGTAAATTTAATGAATTATTTTGGAGTGAAGATATAGTATCTTTAAAAATATCGTAGTAAAATATCACAAATGTGTGATTTACAATTGCACCTGTTTTTCTGATTGCATTTGCAAAATTAAGCTTGCTTCCCCCATCTGTTGTAAGATCTTCTACAAGAAGAATTCTTTGTCCCTCTTTAATATCTCCCTCAATTAATGCATCTCTTCCAAAACCTTTAGGCTTTTTTCTTACATATTGCATTGGTAAACTTAGTCTCTCTGCTATAAATGCAGCAAAAGGAATTCCAGCAGTCTCACCTCCTGCAACAGCATCAAATTGTTCAAAACCGACATTCTTCGCAAGTACACAAGCGCCAAAATCCATTAAAGTACTTCTTACTCTAGGATAAGAAATTATCTTTCTACAGTCGATGTAGACGGGACTGGCAGTACCTGAAGTAAATATAAATGGCTTATCACTTCTAAAATGAACTGCATCAATTTCAAAGAGCATCTTTGCGGTCAATTCCGATATTGTTTTTTTATCAGTGAAATTTAATGTTTGCATACATTATCTTTATATTTTTTAGACACCTAACGCAATACCATCTTTTCTCCAGTCGCTAGCGCCTAAAGATATACCTTTATCAATATCATTAACAATTATTTGACCACCTCCAATTGGAAGTGCAGGATAATTAATTTTATGACCTTTATTTTTAAGTTCTGTAATTAAATCTGAGTCAAAGTTTTCTTCGATATTAAGTACTCCATTATTTGGAAAAACTCGTGGCAAATCTAGAGCACATTGTGGGCTTAAATGGAAATCTAAAATTTGGGACAAAATAAACGCATGTCCTGCTGCTTGATAATGTCCCCCCATAACACCAAATGATCCTACAACGTCATCATTTCTTCCAATCATTCCAGGGATAATTGTATGCAAGGGTCTTTTTCTTCCAGATATTTGATTTGGATGATTATCCTTTAAGGAAAAACTCTTTCCTCTACAATGTAATAGGATCCCAGTTTGTGGAACTGTAATTCCACTTCCAAATTGATCAAACAAAGAATTTATAAATGAAATTGTCATTCCATTTTTATCTTTTACCGTTAAATAAATTGTATCTTTATGGTCTGGAAAATCAGAAATTTCTATATCACTAGCATAATCTAAATTAATTTTGTAAGCATAATTTTTTATAGTATTCTCTTGTATTAAATTCATCAAATCTAATTTTTGGTACTTTGGATCTCCAAGAAACTTATCTCTTAAAGAATAGGCTATTTTAACTGCTTCAACATAAATATGATAATAATCTGATTTTGATAAGTTTTTCATATCAAATTGTTTTAATAATTCTAAAATAAAAAAAACTACAATTCCTTGACCATTCGGTGGGGCCTCATAAATTGTAAAGCCATTATAATCAAATTCAATAGGATCTTCCCAAACTGGCTCGTATTTTAAAAAATCTTCAGATATATGAAGCCCTCCCAAATCATTTAATGTACTTACAATATTATCTGCAATCAATCCTTGATAAAAACCATGTTTACCTTCCTCAGCAATCAATTTAAATGTATTTAACAAATCATCATTTTTGAAATTGTCTAAGTGTTCATAAACTAAATGATCTTTAGTAAAGATTTTTTTCGTCTCATTATTTTCTATGAGTTTTTTTTCATTTCTTTTCCAGTCTTGAGATACTCTTTCGTTTACTAAAACACCGTCTTTGACAATATTAATTGCAATATTAAAAATATCCTTCCATTTCAATAACCCATATTTATCATGAAGTTCTTTCCAGCCAGCAATAGCACCTGGTATCGTTACTGCATGTGATGAAAATGGGTCAATAGTTGTTATGTTTTTATCTAAAAAATACTTTAGATCATAATTTTTACCTGCATAACCTGATGCGTTTAAAACTTTAATATCTTTCGTCTTTCCAGATTTTGATATTAATGCAAAACAATCTCCACCTATGCCTGTCATATGCGGTTCTGCAAAACATAAAACAATTGACATGGCAATTGCAGCATCCACAGCATTTGCTCCATCTTTTAAAAAATCTAATCCTAATTGACTTGATAATGGATGTGAGCTAGCAACAATTCCATCTTTTGAAATCGCATGAGATTTGCTTGGATAGGTAAAATTTCGAAATTTAAATTTTTGAAAAGCTTTCATTTTAAAATTGTAACAGTTACTTGATTATTATATCAAATCAAATTAATTTCTAATAATTAATGGATACTAAAGTTTTAATTATTGGAGCAGGGCACGCAGGAATAGAAACTGCAGCAAGCTTAAGAAATTTAGGATTTTCTGGTAAAATTGAGATATTTGATCAAGAAAATACATTACCGTATCAAAAACCACCTCTCTCAAAATCATACATCAAATCATTTGATACAAAAGAAGCTCTTATCAGAAGTAAGGAATGGTATGTTAATAACAAAATTGATTTAAAACTAAACACAAATATTAAATTCATAGATGATAAAAATAAATCATTAAGTGATGAAAAAGATAATTTCTATCATTATGACAAATTAGTAATTGCTACTGGATCTAAAAACAATCTATTAGGAATAGATACTAAAGAGTATCAAAAAGGCAATTTTTTTTCTTTGAGAAATTTAGAAGACTCTAAGAGAATAAGAAAAAAAATTTCTGAAATTCAATTTATTACTATAATCGGTGCAGGTTTTATTGGATTAGAAATTGCCACAACTGCACTTCAATTAAATAAAGATGTTACAATAATCGAAAATAGTGAAAATGTAATGGGAAGATCTATATCTCAAGATCTATCTAAATGGCTTATAAATTCTTATACAAAATCTGGAATAAAGTTCATATTCAATAAATCTTTTAAATCTTTTAAATCTGATGAAAAATCTGTAATTAATGTTATTTTATCTGATGATACAAAAATAAATTCTGAAATGGTACTTATATCCGCTGGTTCTCAACCAAATGATTTATTATTTAAAAGTATTAAAGTAAATGAATTTAATAAAATTAAAGTTAATTCATTTTTAGAAACAAGTATTAATGATATTTATGCAATTGGAGATTGTTGTTTTTTTGAATACTATTCAAAAGAAGTTAGATTAGAATCTATACAGAATGCAACAGATCAAGCAAAGACAGTTGCAAAAAATATTCTTGGCATGAAAGAAAAATATAATTTTGTGCCCTGGTTTTGGTCTGATCAGCTTAATATAAAACTGCAAATAGTAGGGCTATTAGATTTAAATTCAAATATTGAAATCAAAGTTCTAGGCTCTCAAGAAAACTCTAAATTCTCTAATTTTATATTTGCAGATAATCAACTGCAGGCAGTTGAGAGCATTAATAGTCCAGGGCACCACTTGATTATGAAAAATAATTGGGGAAAAAGGCACCTTCTTAAAAAAGATCTTTTTACAAGTGATTTAAATTTAAAAAACTTTTTTAATTCTTCAACATAGAAGTTTCTTTATATTTTTAGCTGCTTGTCTTATTCTATGTTCATTTTCTACAAGACCAATTCTTACAAATCCCTCTCCATATTCTCCAAAAGCTATACCTGGAGCAACAGCCACACTTGCCTTTAGCATTAAATCTTTCGAAAAGGCCAAAGATCCTTTTTTTTCATACTTTTTTGGAATTGGCGCCCAAGCAAACATACTTGCCTCTGGTTTGGGAATCTCCCACCCACTTCTTGACATAGATTGTATCAAAGTGTCTCTTCTAGACTTGTAGGTATTTCTAATATTTTCAACACAATCTTGTGGACCATTTAAAGCTGATGCAGCTGCAACCTGTACTGGAGTAAAAGCGCCATAATCTAGATAAGATTTGATTTTGGTAAGTGCGGCAATAAGGTTTTTATTTCCTACAGCAAATCCAATTCTCCAACCTGCCATAGCATATGTTTTAGACATAGATGTAAATTCTACACAAATTTTCTTAGAATTTTTTACTTGTAAAATGGATGGTGGGGGATTGTCACCAAAATAGATTTCTGCATAAGCTAAGTCAGATAAAATAAAAGTATTATATTTCAATCCTATTTTTACAACTTCTTCATAAAAACCCAAATCAACAATCTGGGCAGTTGGATTGGATGGAAAAGATACAATCACTGCTTTTGGACAAGGTACTGAATGTCTAATAGCTCTATCTAATTTTTCCAAAAATAATTCTTGATTAAATTGTCCATCTTCCATTGCTGGCAAATGCCTTAATGAAGCTCCAGCAATAATAAATCCATATGGGTGAATTGGATATGATGGATTTGGTGATAAAATTATATCACCTGGAGATGTAATTGCTTGAGCAAGATTAGCTAACCCTTCTTTTGATCCAAGTGTAACAACAACTTCTTTATCTGGATCTAATTTAACACCAAATCTTCGTTCATAATAAGAAACTTGTGCTTTCCTCAACCCTGGTATTCCTCTACTTGTAGAATATCGTCCTGTACCAGGTTTGTTGACTGTTTCTTGAAGTTTTTCACGAATATGACTTGGTGTAGGCATATCAGGGTTACCCATGCCAAAATCAATGATATCTTTTCCTTTATGCCTCAACTTTGCTTTTAAGTCGTTGACTTCTTGAAAAACATAAGTTGGTAGTCTTTTTATTCTTTCGAATTCATTCATTTCTAAAGTTTAAAATTTATTAAAATTATTTTTACACTTTATTAACCATATAAAAAGATTAAAATTAAAAATCTTTTTTATGAATATAAATTTTAAATGTTTTTTTTTAATTTCTATATATGCTTTGATGCTATTATATACGCCTAAATTATTTAACATTCTCGAAAATGATTCCCAAGGTTATATAAATTTTACTGATATAAGAACTTCATTCTATCCAATGTTATTAAAATTATGTTCTTATTTAAATACAGAATTTTATTTTGTTATTATTCTACAAGTTGGATTATATTTAATTTCTTTATTTTTTATCTTGCGAACATTATTTATTCAGAAAATCAATATTTTAATCATTTTATCATTTTATTTTTCACTTTTTTTTAATATATATTTAAATGCATTCCATTTTACAATTCTTACTGAAAGTCTATCATTTTCATTTTTATTTCTGTTTTTAACTTTTTTATTTTATTACATGGAATATAAAAAATATAAGTATTTATTTTTTTGTACCTTGTTCTTATCACTAATAGCTTTTTTGAGGCCGTCATCTTTAGGTTTTGTTTTTGTCTCGATAATTTTTCTAATTTTACTAAATTATATTTTTTCGGACAAAAAGTTTTACTCTTTTATGAAATATATTGTATTGCCTTTTTTAATAATTTTTCTAATTGAAAATTATATATATTACAACAAACATAAAGAGAGAAATAGTATAGTTACCAACACACATGTTTATGGAAAATTAATAATGCTTGAGGTTTTAAAAGAAGAGAGTGAAAGATTTGAAAATCTAAATAATCATAAAAAAGAATTTATTGTAAAAAGCAAAAATTATTTAAATGAATTAATGGAGAAAAAAGAATATTGCTTATTTTTAGAAAGAGTAGGAGATTTAGAAAACTATACTTACTTTAAAATTGAACACGATAAAAACTCAAAAGCTTTTAATTTAATATTTAAAGATTTATACTCTTTTATAAAACTAACATCGAAACACTATTTAAATTTTTTCTGCGTTGCTACTCCAGTTAATAAAAATAAACTTAACATAAATGCACCATTCATTGAAGCAGACAGATTTGGAGAAAATTATAGAGGAATGTTTATTCATATAACCTTTCTTACTCTTGGTATTTTATTTTATTTAGTAACATTTTTTTTTATTATAAAATTGTCGCTAAGCTTATTTATTAGAAATATAAAAATTGAAAAAAATGAATTTATAGAAATTTATTTTATTTCTGCATGCCATAGCTTTATGATTTTTATTTCAATTTTCTCGATATCAAGCCCAAGACATCTAATGTTTATTTTCCCAATATTAATTTTATCAATGAGTATTACTTTTTCAAACCTATATAAAAAAATTTTAAATTTTTTAAGATTTTGAGTTCAAAACCTTATAGTTAATTAATTTTTTATCTAACGTTTTTAAAATTGATTTACTAGGATTAATGACATAATTAGATTTTGCTCTTTTAAAACAATGTAAATCTGATAAATCATTGGAAAAAAATGTTACATCTGACCAACTTATTTTATTAATCTTTAAATAATTATTAATTTTTAAATACTTCTTATATCCTATGCAATTTGAATTTTTAATTTCTCCAGTGAATTTACCTTTTTTAAAATTTAACTCTGTTGAAATATATAAATCAAATCCTAATTTATCTGCAAAATGTTTTACATAAACATCTAAACTACCACTTGCCAAGATAGTTATTTTTTTTAACTTTTTTGATAATGTAAAATACTCATAGACAGCACTATTAAATTTTTTAGGTATTCGTCTTTCAACATGATTTATAGCTTCATTTTCTATAAAATTTTGAGACTGATTACTCAATAAGATTTTTAAAAATATTTTTTTCAAATTTGTTCTATTTTTATAATCTTTTATACAATATAGTTTTAGAAAAAAACAAACTAGATGAGGAATATAAATCCACTTTTGAGGAGACTTAATCAAAATTCTAAACAAAAATAACTTAAAATTATCACGTAAGTCTAATGTGCCATCTAGATCAAATATTGCTACTTTTTTCATTTATGTAACTATCAAAAGTTATTTTTAGTAATTCAGCATCATCTATAGATGACCTCCATCCAATATCTTTATATACCTTACTAGTATCTAGAATAATATTCTGGTTCGCAATTTTATATTGCTCTATATCTAAAGGTGAAATCTTTAAAAAATTTAAAATATCTAATAATTTAATAGTAACTTTCTCTGGAAACGGTATCAAAATCGATTTTGAATTATGGTGTTTTATTAAATCTTTGAGTATTATCCTTATTTTATATGGACTTTCTGACCCCAGATTATAAATGCCAGTTGGACACCCTAAATCAGCCGCCATAATTGACGCAGTAGCACATTCAGTTACTGATACAAACTGAAAAAAATTTTCTCCTCGTCCTATCATTGGTACAGGCAAATTTAATCTTATCAAATCAAATGGAATTTTTAGAATTCCCAACCTTGATGGACCTAATATTAATCTTGGCCTAAAGATAGTACAATTTATATTATATTTATTAATGGCTTCTTTTAACAAATTTTCTGCCTCAACTTTGGTTTTCCCATAATCACCAAAAGGATTTGTTTTATTATCTTCTCTTAAGTACTTTTCATCATAAAATCCATAAACCATGTCAGTACTCCAAAAAATAATTTTTTTACAATCAAATTTTTTCATTAGGTAAATTATGTTTTTAGTCCCATATATAGTTGTTTTTGCAAAATGATTATACCTTTGAAATCTTGGCTTATTTGGCTTAATTAAATTTGAAGCAAGATGATGAATAATGTCATTTTTAAAAAATTTGATTTTTGAAATTTCTTTTTTGTCAGATATATCACATTTTAAGATTTTAACATCGTAATCAAAGTTTTTATTAAAGTATTTGTCAATTACAAAAACATTCTTTTTTCTATGAAGTAACTCTTTTACCAAATTTTTTCCTAAAAACCCTGCACCCCCAATAATAACATGTCTAGCATTTTTAACTTTTTGCGACAAATAATGTTCCCAATATTATTAATATTAAACCAAAAATTCGTAATAGACTTAAATTTTCATCAAATAAATAAAAACTTCCAAAAAATACAATAACATAAGATATACTTATAAATGGAAAAGCAAATGACAACTCAAATTTAGACAATGATATAATGTGTGTAATCATGCTAATTGTCATACATATTAAACCCAAAATGATATAAGGGTTCAAAACTACTTTGTCTAAACTTTCAAAAAATAACTTTAATGTAAAATCTTTACCATAGATTAATAAGACACCTTTTTTAATTAAAAGTTGAGCACTTGCATTTAATAAAACTGTTAAAATAATGAAATAAAAATAATTTATCATTCTCTAATTCCAATTCAATTTTAGATCATGATGAAATGTATGATTGACAAAAAAGTCTAAAAACTTAAAATCGAAAAAAAACAAAACTATTATTGAAATCCCAACAAAAAAACAAAATACCAAAAATTTGAAATTAAGAAAAATATTTTTGTAATTATTCTTGTCAAACTTAACTCTCAAAGCAAAATTTGTGTACCAAATAAATAAAATACAAATAAATGGAAAAATTAAGATTAATTGAATGAAATATTTTAAAGTGAAAATTGCTAAAAAAAATATAGCCACCAAAGAACAAAAAAATGAAAATAAAATTAAATTAATCTCATTATAATGACGAAATGAAGATCTGTACGAGGAAGATAAATTTTTATTGTCAATATAATTATACTCAGCAAGTCTTTTCATAGACATTAAAAAACATCCACAAAACCAAAAACTTATTAACAAACTAAGCGGTGGAATTATAATTGGAGATATAATAGACCATCCCAATATCAATCTGATAGGATTATTTATTGCTTCAGTTAAAACATCTAAATACGGTATTTCTTTTAATCTAATTGGTGGAATATTGTAAATTAAAGCCATCATAATAAACAATATACTAGTAAGAAAAAAAATAGGATTAAATGATAAGGATATATACAAACCAATAACTATAAATATAAAACACTGAATAGATGGATATATCAGAGGTAATTTATTTTTAACTAATGTTCTATTTTTTTTTAAAGGGTGATGTGTATCAGATTTTCTATCAAAAATCTCATTTAATGTGTAATTTGCAGAGCTTAAGAAACCAACAGCTATTAAAGCGTAGAATAAATCAAAAAAAAAGCTAAAGGCTATTTTGTCCTCTAAAGTCAATGCTAAAAAAAATCCTGGGAGCATGAATATATTCTTTGGCCACTGATTGAATCTTCCACAGCTCAAAGTCATTTTAATATTTGAAAAAATTTTTTTTAAATAATTAGTGTTCACCATAAAAATTTGTTGCATAGTTGAGTTCTAAAATTAAGATCATTAAGTGCTATACTAATTATAGTAAAAAGCTTGAAATTTACAATTATGAGATTAATTAAACAACTTTTTATTCTTTTATTATCTATCTCTTCTATAATGACTTTATTATGGTTCGGTATACCAAATTTTCAAAATTTGTTTAAAGAGGTTAAGATGGTAAATATTACCGTTAAATTAGATAATAAATGTTCACTAGACGATGACTCATTTGTTTTAGCTGTTCCAGGTACTGATATAATAGTTCCATTTAGAAATAAGATTGCAAGATTAAGATTAAAGTCAGACAGAAAACTTCAACTAAGAGCAAATCCAAAATATCCTGCCATTAGATATGATGGAATGTTTGTTGATGTGAAAGAAAATGTTATTCTTGAAGCGGACTGCACGACTTCACCGAGACTTAAAGGAATTTTTAAATCAATGAAAGATCAATTTAAAAATTAAAAGGAGATATAATTGTCTAACCCACCTAATGACCCACTTTTAAATATAAGTATAAATTCTTTTGCTAAAAAATTAAGAAAAGGTGAAATTAATTGTGAGCAAATTGTAACGTCTTATTTAAATAGAATAAAAGCAATAAATGATAAATTGAACGCTTTTATTTTTATAGATGAAAAAAAAGCTATTAATAACGCAATTGCTATTGATAAATTATTAAAATCAGGAGTTGACCTAGGTCCTCTAATGGGTTTGCCAGTAGCGATTAAGGACATTTGTTCTGTAAATAACATGCCGACAACAAACGGATCTATAGTTAATTCAGATGACATTACTGGTAAAGAAGGGAGTCTTGTAAAAAGACTTAAAGAATTAGGATGCGTTGTTATAGGAAAAACGCATACAGTCGAATTTGCACTGGGAGCAACTGGCCTAAATAAACATAGAGGAACACCATGGAACCCTTGGGATTTAGAAACTCATAGAATTCCAGGTGGATCTAGTAGTGGCTCTGCAGTCGCAGTTGCATCTGGTTTAGTACCATTTGCAATTGGTACCGATACTGGAGGATCTGTAAGAATACCTGCATCTTTAACGGGCATAGCTGGTTTAAAAACTACAAAGGATGTTTGGCCTACTGATGGTATTTTCCCACTTTCACCAACACTTGACACTCCAGGACCATTAGCAAGGTCATTCGAAGATATTAAAACTATCTTTGAAACTTATGGATCTGGTGTAACAAAAGATTTAGGCCCCATTCATCTCAATAATCTTAAGTTGGCTAAATTATGTAAACCTTTTACAGATGACCTGGATGAAGAAGTTCAAAATGCCTATGAAAAAATTTGCAAAAAATTAAAAGAAAAAGGGGCCACCTTAATTGAACTAGATATTCCGGAAGCTTTAGAAAGAGTTAATCTTTTCCCCCCAATAGTAGGATCAGAAATTGTCTATGCTTTTGGAGAAAAAAGATTTTTAGAGAATTGCGATAATATGGATCCTGTTACAGCTAAAAGAGCTAAGGTTGGATTAGATGTTAAATCAGTAGACTATTTAAAATTCAAAAATAGATTAAAAGAATTAGAAATAATTGCTTCAGACTTCTTTAAGGATTATGATGCTTTGATTTCCCCAACAACAGTAATGAGAGCAATGAAGGTTGAAGATTGTGAAATAAACGGAAAACTTCATGATAGAAGTTTACTTTCTTCTGCCAACACTCAACCAGGAAACTTATTTAACTTATGTGGTATAAGCTACCCTATTCAAAAATATTGTAATGACTATAAAAGTGATACTTGCTTACCAGTAGGTCTACAGGTTTTATGTGCTAATGGGAATGATAGCAAGGCAATAGAGATAGGAATAGCACTTGAAAAAGAATTTGGACAGCCAGAGTTCCCAATATTTAGATAATTTTTAATTTATTTAACTTGAAAAAAAATTAAATTTTATTAAATATTTCTTAAATCTGAACTTCCATCGAGGATATATTGAACTTATTAGAAGCAAAAAACTTATACAAGTCATTTGGTAATATCAATGCTGTTTCAGATATTAGCATTTCACTTAATGTTGGAGAGGTGATCGGTTTTCTGGGACCAAACGGCGCCGGTAAGTCGACAACAATGAAAATGCTAACTGGATTTCTTGAAGTTGATGCTGGATCTATTGAGATTAAAAAAATTGATCTTTCAAAAGATCCAATCAATGCAAAATCTTATATCGGTTATCTACCAGAAGGTGCTCCATCCTATTCAGATATGACTGTTAAATCATTTTTATATTTTGTTGGTAAAATGAGAGGTTTAAAAGATGAACTTCTTGAAAAAAGATTAGAAATAATGCTTAAAGATATTAATCTTTTAGAGGTTCAAAATCAAATAATTGAAACATTATCTAAAGGGTACAAAAGAAGAGTTGGAATTGCACAAGCTTTAATTCATGATCCTGATATCTTGATATTAGATGAGCCAACGGATGGATTAGACCCAAATCAAAAATTTGAAATGAGAAAACTAATTAAATCAATCTCTAAAAATAAAGGAATTATTATTTCAACTCATATTCTCGAAGAAGTTGAAGCTGTATGTTCTAGGACTATCATAATTTCTTCAGGGAAAGTACTCTTAAATAAAGAAACAAAAAACATATTAAAGAATAAAAAAGAAAATTTAGATTCAATATTCAGAAAAATCACCAAAACAAAATAGGAAAATCATGAAACTTTATATTGAAAAATTAATGATCATTTTTAATAGAGAATTTACTGGTTATTTTAGAACACCTTTAGCTTCAATCTTTCTTCTTGTATTCTTAGCATTATCAGCAGGAATGACTTTTTTTATGGGACAATTTTTTCAGAGAGGACAAGCTGATTTAAATTCTTTTTTTGTATGGCATCCATGGCTTTTTTTAATTCTTATGCCTGCAATTGGAATGAGACTTTGGGCGGAAGAAAGAAAATCTGGTACTATTGAATTATTAATGACATTACCAGTGACGAACTCTCAATTAGTACTAGGTAAATTTTTAGCTAGTTGGTTTTTTACACTATTAGCTATCATAATGACAATTCCAATATGGATAACTGTAAATTATTTAGGTGAACCTGATAACGGTGTTATTTTTATTTCTTACTTAGGAAGTTGGTTAATGGCGGGATGTTTTTTATCCTTAACATCTTGTCTTTCAATGATAACAAAAAATCAAGTAATAGCCTTTATTGTTTCAACAATCAGCTGTTTCATTATGGTTATGGCTGGATTTGGACTTGTTTTGGCTAGTGTAAGATCATGGGCGCCTTTATGGTTGACTGAGGTTATCCAGTCTTTTTCTTTTTTATCTCATTTTAAAAGAATTCAATATGGTGTTCTAGACTTAACGACTTTTATCTTTTTTATTTCTATGATTATGATTTGTATATCTATCAATATCTTTTTAGTTCAATTAAAAAAAGCTGATTAACATGAAAATTTCAAAAAATAATATCTTAAAATTATCTATATTTTTATCTATCATTTGTTTCTTTAGTTTAAATATTTTTTCTAATAATACTTTTAACAGAATCAGTTTAGACACAACACAAAATAACCTTTATACAATAAGCTCAGGTACAGAGAAATTTCTGAAGAATATTGATGAATCAATCCATTTAAGACTATTCATGTCTAGTACACTTGTAAAGATTGCTCCTCAATTATCTACTTACGCCAACAGAGTAGAATCTTTACTTTATTCATACGCAAACATGTCTGAGGGTAAAATTACTCTGGAAATTATTGACCCTAAACCATTTTCTGATCAAGAAGATAGAGCAGTAGGCATGGGTATTAGTCCTTTTGGAGGATCGAATAATAATGATCCACTATATTTTGGACTGGCTGCCACAAATTCGACGACTGGCCAAAAAAACATTAATGTTTTCTCTCCTGAAAGAGAACCATTTTTAGAATATGATTTAACAAGATTAATCGCTGAATTGGCACAAACAAAAAAACCAAAAATCAGCATAATTGATAATCTTGGTTTAGAAGCTAATTCAAGAATAGGAAAGCCTGAACAGCAAGTTTTAATACAAATGAAATCACTATTTGATGTGGAATTTATTAAAGACAATGCTTCAGAACTCCCAGAAAATACAAAGGTTTTAATGCTCATTAACCCAAAATATTACCCTGATGAAACTCTTTTTATGATAGAACAATGGGTGTTAAGAGGTGGTTCAACATTAATATTTTTAGATCCTTATGCTGAAACAGAAATCAGTATTAATCCTGGAATGCCAGCTTTAAATCCTCGTTCTGATTTAAAAAAATTATTAGATACTTGGGGAATTAATTTTAATAACAAAAAATCTATTGCTGATAAAAAATATGCCCTAAGAACTGTTAGGAATATTAAAGGTCGAGAAGTTGAAGTTTCAAACTATCCTTGGATACAAGTAACAGATGAGGGTCTTAACCAGAATGATGGTGTACTAGCCCAACTATCTAATATAATATTTACAAATGCTGGTGGTTTAAACCCTAAAGATGGAATAAAATTTGATACACTTATTACGTCTAGTGAATTATCTGGTTTAGTTGATTCAGACAAAGCAGGTGATTCAAAATCTGATCCTAGAGATTTAATAAAAGATTTAAAAATTGATAACAAGAAAATTATAATATCTGGTTGGTTAAGAGATAACCTAAATTCAGCTTTCCCAAAAGGCGTTAAAAAGAAAACTGGACTCAAAAAATCATCAGAAATGTCCAATATTCTAATAGTAAGTGATGCAGACATGTTAATGGATAGAAACTGGTTGACAAAACAAAATTTACTTGGGCAGGAAATTGTTTCTGCTTTTGCAAATAATGGTGATTTTGTTTTAAATGTGGTTGAAAACATGATTGGTGGGTCATTTTTATCTGAGATAAGAGGTAAAGGAATTTCTTGGAAACCATTTACTAAAATAGTTGAACTAGAAAAATCTGCTGAAGAAAAATTCTTAAGTAAGGAGAGAGAATTAGTATCCAAACTTGAAAAAATGGAAAATAAGATTCAAAGTCTTACTAAGAAAAATAATAATGAAAGTGATGTAATTTCTCCTGAAACAATTAAAGCAATAGATGGATTTAAATCAGAAATGATGA
Organism: uncultured SAR116 cluster alpha proteobacterium; assembly: GCA_902615025.1. GTDB lineage: Bacteria > Pseudomonadota > Alphaproteobacteria > Puniceispirillales > Marisalimonadaceae > TMED54. Next base: position 161,731 of record CACMNV010000001.1, read on the forward strand.
CTACAAGAGCTGAACTTAGAAATGTTAAATTTCAATTGAGGAGTGATGTTGATAATTTAAAAACAAAAATTATGTTCATCAATATAGGTTTGATACCAATTTTAATTGCTGGATTAGCACTTATTATTGCCATTAGAAGACCTAAACCAAAGAAGATAATACATTAAAATTTAAGGAATTATATCTTATGACAAGCAATTTTACTAAGCTATCAATTGTAACTGCAATTTTCTTGGGATTGGCATCCTATTCTGTTTTAAAAAACAAAGACTCAAATCTTTTTTCAGAGCGAGGTAATACTTTTATTGAAAATCTTCCGTCTAAATTAAATGAAATACAAAAAATAAAGATTACAGGAAGAGACCTTGACATGGAATTAATTAATAAAAATAATTCATTTATTGAAACTTCTGGCTATCCTTTTAAAGCAAATGTTTGGGAAAGTTTCATAACAAGTTTATCTTTATTAAGAATTGAAGAAAAGAAAACAAACAATCCTGAAAGACATAATGAATTAAATTTGGTTGCTATTGATAAATTCAAAGAAAATGATGATGATAACGAGCCTGCAACAAAAATAACCTTTTTTACTAAAGATCAGAAGGTATTCAAATCTATTTTATTAGGTAAAATTGATAATACTTTAGGTGGAATAAGTGGTGGTCAATTTGCTCGTTATGATAAAGATAATCAAGCGTATTTATTAAAAGGGGCATTGAGAATGCCCTCAGGAAAATCAGATTGGTTTAACAGTTTATTACTTAAATTAGATCAAGATAAACTTTCTTCAATCTCAGTTAAAAGAAAAAAAATTATTTTTGAAATTGAATCAAAAGATAAAAAACTATCATTAAAAAATAACCCAGATTTAAAAATTGACGAAGAAAAGCTAAAGCAAGTAGCTGAGGTAATTGATGCCTTTTATTTTTACGATGTTAGAAAAGTAAATAAAATTAAAAAGAATAATAATTATATTATTTCTTATGAGTTTAAAGATGGTCTTATTTTAGAATTAAAATTCATAGAAAAATTAAAAGACTCAAAAGAATCATGGATTGAGATATCAGCTCAATCTAATAATCCTATAAGTATAAATGAGGCCAAAGATTTGAATAAGAAAACCAAGGGTTATCAATTTTTAGCAAACATAAATACTTCTGTAATCTTCAATTGGAATATTAAAGATCTAATTAAAAAATAATTAGTATGATCTTTGCATCCCTAAAACATGTTCTGAAAGATATGATAGTATTAGGTTAGTTGATATTGGTGCAACTTGATATAGTCTAGCTTCTCTAAACTTCCTTTCTACATCATACTCTTCTGCAAAACCAAACCCACCGTGAGTTTGAACGCAGGCCTCCGCAGCTGCCCAAGATGCATCAGCAGCTAGAAGTTTTGCTGTGTTAGCCTCTTCTCCTATAGGTTTGCCTTCATCGTATAATTTTGCAGCATGATATACCATTAATTCTGCAGCTCTCATTTGTGCATAAGCTCTAGCTATTGGGAATTGTATTCCTTGATTTTGACCTATTGATCTTCCAAATATTTGTCTATCATTTGCGTATTTTGTTGATTTATTAGTAAACCACTTCGCATCACCAATACACTCAGCTGCAATAAGTATTCTTTCCGCATTCATGCCGGACAAAATATATCTAAAACCTTTGTTTTCTTCTCCAATCAAATTATTGGCAGGTATTCTTAAATTATCAAAAAAAACTTCAGTTGTTGAATGGTTCATCATTGTTCTTATTGGTTTAATTGTTAAACCATTATTTTTTGCTTTTTGCATATCTAATAAGAATACAGACAGGCCATCAGTCTTTTTAGAAACTTCACTTAGTGGTTTAGTTCTTGCCAAAAGTAACATTAGATCTGAATGTTCAGCTCTACTTGTCCATATTTTTTGTCCATTAATTATATAATCATCACCATCTTTTGTCGCAGTTGTTCTTAAACTAGTTGTATCGGTTCCACTAGTAGGCTCTGTTACACCAAATGCTTGTAATCTTAATTTTCCACTAGCTATTTCAGGTAAATAACTTTTCTTATGTTCATCGGAGCCATGCCTTAAAACAGTTCCCATTGTATACATCTGGGCATGACATGCTGCCGCATTGCATCCTTGATGATGTATTTCTTCAAGAATGACTGATGCTGATGTTATTCCAAGACCTGAACCACCATACAGCTCAGGTATTAAAACACTTAAAAAGCCTGAATCCGTTAGCGATTGAACAAATTCTGTAGGATAAGCTTGTTCTCTATCTAAGTTTCTCCAATATTCTCCTTGAAAATCCTGACATAATTTAGCTACAGAAGATCTTATTTCTGAATTAGTATCATCTTGAACTAGGCTTGAAGTCTCGATTGATTTATTTTCATCTGGCATATCAATTATTCCTTTTTTTATATATATTAAATTAAACATTTTTTTTTAAATTAAAAGTATTCAACTAAATTAATTGGAGGTTCTTTTGAAAATTTCTTTTCATCACATAAATTTGGTATCTAAAAATCTTGAAGAACTAAATAATTTTTACAATAATATTTTAAAATTAGATTCCATACCTGAACAACAATTTCCAAGAACTGAAGCAAACCAAAATAAAGGGTATGACGGAAAAATTAAATTTGTTACAGATGGAAATATACAATTACATTTAGCAGAAAAAGATCTTACCGTTGCTGAGAAAAATAAAAAGCATATTAATCCTGTTGAAAAAGGACATATAGCTTTTAGAACTGATGACATTGAAGAGTTTAAAACAATTTTAAATAAAAATAATATTAAATTTGCTGATTATGGGACAACTTTTGCTAAAGAATGGTATCAAATTTTCTTTTATGATCCAGAAGGGAACATTGTTGAGGTTCATCAATTTATCAATAAAAATTAATGCTACTCTCGTGTTTTAAAAATCAATCTTTTAGGTATTTATGGACAGCTGGATGCTTTACTGGGATTGCAAGAGCTATGGAGTTTCTAACTCTTAGTTTATATATTTTGAATGACTTTGGATTAGCTTACCTAATTACTGTAATTTTTGCATTTAGAATGCTTCCTATGAGCGTGCTGGGCTTAATTATTGGTTCTATTTCTGAAAAAATTTCCCCTATCTTGATTGTTAGATTTTTATATTCCTTATCTTTTTCTTTTACCTTATTATGCGTATTTCTTAAAAATTTTGATTACTTTAACTTATTTTTTGCTCTATTATTAGCATTTATAAATGGAACCACATGGGTTATTGATTTAGCAGTTAGACGCAGAATTATAACAGAGAATATCACTGAAAAACTTTTAAGTACTTCATTAGCTATGGAAACTTTATCTAATAATTCAACACGATTAATTGGCCCACTCTTGGCTGGCTTTTTATATATTGCAATTGATTTAGAGGGTTTATTATTAATAATATCAAGTTTATATTTTTTAGCTTTAAGCTTAATAATATGTTTTGAAAAGATTAGTATAAACTTAAATGCTTCATCAACATCAAAAAAAGATATTGTTTATGAATTTATTTCAGTTTTCAAAAGTCTAAAAACCATTATCTATGATGCCTTCAAAGATATTAATCTTAAATTATTATTAATTGTAACCTTAGTATTTAATCTTTTTGGGTTTCCTCTTATTTCTCTAATACCTGTGTATGGTAAAAATATTTTAAATTTAAATGAGGCAGAGATTGGATTTTTAGCATCATCAGAAGGTGTCGGCGCATTAATTGGTGCTTTGATTATTGCTAAAATTTCACCTCAAAAAAAATTATCAATTTTTTTTCTAATTGGTTGTATAGGTTTTTTTGTAGGGATGCTTTTGTTTTCTGTAAGTAGTTCATTAATTATTGGTTTTCTATTTTTATGTTTAGGTGGAATGTGCTTATCTGGTTTTAGTACTATGCAAGGAGCTTTAACTTACAGATCTGCAGAAAAAGGTAAAAGGGGTTATAATTTTGGAGTATTAGTAACATGTATAGGTTTAGCACCAATAGGCATGATAATCATATCTTTTATAATTAATTTAATCGGAGTTGAACAAGTTATAAGACTTAATGCAGTAATTGCGTTAGTTTCACTTATATTTATTGCTTATTTAATAACTCAAAAGAAATTTAAAGTTTTTTAAATTTTAGCTCACACCTTTTACTAGAAAATTATTCATGATTTTAGCAAATTTAGTAGGATCACTAGGTAATTTTCCTTCCATCATTCGTGCTTGTTCAAATAAAAGAGTTCCAGCATCATCTACGAGATTATTATGTTTTTTATCGCTTAATAAATTATTCATTTTTTCAACTAATGCATGATCAGGATTAATTTCTAAAATTCTAGGTGCTCCTTGATAATTAGGATCTCTTTGTTTCATTAAATTTTCCATCGCAACATCCATATCACCTTTATCTGCAACTAAACATGCTGGGCTATCTATTAGTTTAGAAGTTAATCTAATATCTTTCACATTTGGGCCTAATGAAGATTTTAAATGTGCAATTAAATTTGTAAATTTTTTATCTACATCGTCTTTTTTTGTATCTTTATTTTTGGGATCTTTTTTATCAGATTTAATATTATCTAGATCAATCTCTCCTTGAGTGATTGAAACAAAATTCTTTTCTTTAAATTGCCCTGCCATAGATAACCAAAACTGATCGATAGGATCAGCCATTACCAAAACTTTAATTCCTTTAGATTTAAAACCTTCAAGGTGTGGACTAGATAATGCTTGAGATTTTGTGTCGGCTGCAATGTAGTATATATCTTTTTGATTTTTATCCATTATATTCACATAATCTTCTAAAGAAATAAGATCATCATTTTCATTATTTGAGAATCTTGCCAATTCTAACAAAGTATCTTTTCTTTCAAGATCTTCATAAAGACCTTCTTTTAATACTTGACCAAATTCATTCCAAAACTGAATATATTTAGCCTTATCTTTGTCAGCTATTTTTTTTAATTCTCTTAAAATTTTTCCAACAAGTGACTTACTAATTTTTGCAACTGCTGGATTATTTTGTAACATCTCTCTACTAACGTTTAGATCTATATCTTGTGTATCAACAATACCTTTAACAAATCTTAAATATGCTGGTATTAAATTGTCACATTTATCAGTAATAAATACTCTATTAATATATAATTTTAAACTTGATTTTCTATCAGGATTAAACAGATCAAATGGTTTTGATGAAGGAATACAAAGTAAGTTTGTGTAACTTACCGTACCTTCCGTATTATTATGCATTGTTAATAATGGCTTACCAAAACCAGCACCTATATGAGAGAAAAAATCTTCATATTGTTTTTCTTTAATGTCTTTTGGTGCCCTTGTCCATAAAGCTGATGCCTCATTAATAGTTTCTTCCTTGGCATCTTTTTTTGAAACCTCTAACATTTTTACTGGATAAGAAATATGATCCGAATATTTTCTAACTACAAATTGAATTCTAGTTCCTTCAAGAAACTCCTTGGCATCTTTTTTAAGATGTAAAATCAACTCAGTTCCAGAATTTGTTTTCTCGCCTTTTTCAATACTATAACCATTTTTTCCATCAGAAATCCATTTCCAACTCTTATCAGTACCAGCTTTTTTTGATAAAACTTCGACTTTATCTGCAACCATAAAAGAAGCATAGAACCCTACACCAAATTGACCAATTAAGTTTACGTCTTCTTTTTTGTCGTCTTTTGATTTATTAAATTGTTCAAGAAATGCCTTTGTTCCTGATCTGGCAATGGTGCCAAGGGAATTTATAAGATCTTCTTCATCCATCCCAATGCCATTATCAGTTATTTTTATGGTATTTTCCTTACTATTAACTTCTATCTTTATTTCAAAAGGATCTGATGTGTCATTAATAGATTTATTTGTTAAAGCTAAATATTTTTTCTTGTCAATCGCATCTGATGCATTTGAAATTAATTCTCTTACAAATATTTCTCTTTCCGAGTAAAGAGAATTAATTACAATATCAAGAATCTTCCCAGTATCCGCCTCAAATTTTTTTTCCATATTTGACATTATTTTCTCCTTTCGCATTGTAAATACATGACTAAATTGGTTATTATTATTTCAATTTCAAGACATAAAAAAAACTTTATAAAAGGAATGAAAATGAAAAAAATTGGACTTTGTGGAACTGGGAAAATGGGAAAAGCTATAGGCACAAGATTAATAGAAAAGGAATATAATCTTTCAATTTGGAATAGAACAAAATCTAATTCAGATGACCTTATTATGTCAGGTGGAAAATTTTTTAAAAAAGTTAGTGATTTAGTCAATGAGGTCGACATTATTATAGTTATATTAGGTAATGATGACGCGTTAAAAAATGTTTATGAAACAGAGACTGGATTTAAAAATTGTGATTTGAAAAATAAAACTGTTATTGAGATGAGTACTACAAGTGTAAATTACATGAAAAAGCTATCCAATTTAGTCTTAAATCAAAATGGTTCTTTTATTGAGTGCCCAGTCGGTGGATCAACTAAACCAGCAAGAGATGGACAACTTCTTGGTTTAATGGGAGGCAGGAAAAGTGAGATCGATTCTTTAAATTTCCTCTTCAGTCATTTATTTAGACGTTATGAATATTTAGGTGAAATAGGGAAGGGAACAGCCATGAAACTCGCTATAAATCTTCCTTTATTAGTTTATTGGCAATCGTTGGGAGAAGCATTAAAATTAACTTGCCAAAATGGGATTCAATTTGAAAAAGCTCTTGATATTATGATGGATACATCAGGCGCCTGCAAAGTTGCTCATTTAAAAACTGGAACTATCTTAAAAGCGTACAATGATAACTTAGATGGATCTTCAACTTTTGGTCTTGAATCATCTTTAAAAGATATGAAATTAATGCAAGATGACGCACTTTATCATAATAATCATTTTAGTATTGTTTCTGAAGCTATTAAGTATATAGAAAAAGGATTAGATCAAAATCTTCATTATGAAGATGCAGCCTGCACAAGTGGTTTAATACCAAAGAATTTTAATTTAAAAAGTTACTGATCAAAATCAGAATTTTCATTAGATAAAATTGTTTTGATTTCTTTTAGAAATGCTGTGCCTGCTGGATTAGGATATTCTTCATTGTTCAATTCTTCAGCAGTTTTTTTTGCAACAACTTCATCTAATATTTTTAGAGGTTTTCTAGTTTGCAAGGCTTTAACATAGACTTCTGCTGCCCTTTCAAAATAAAATAATCTATTGAAAGCTTCAGCAACATTACTACCTATTACCAATAGTCCATGATTGCCCATAATCATGGTTGTAAAACTTTCATTTTTCAACAGATTTGAACATCTTTGACCTTCTTCTTCAAACGCTAAACCACCATATTCCGTATCAATAATTTGTTTTCCAAAAAAAAGGCAAGAAATTTGATTTATAGGGGGGATAATAATATCCTCTTTTAAAGAAGCTAAGACTGTTGCGTATATAGAATGAACATGCATGACACATCTTGCGTGTTTACAATTTTTATGTATAGCTCCATGCAATCCCCATGCAGTCGCATCTGGAGGATTTTCTTTCTGTAGAACTGACTTATCATTTGCATTTAAGAGTAATAAATCTGAAGCCTTAATACGCGAAAAATGCCACATATTAGGATTCATAAGAAATTCAGTTCCATCCTCATTTACTGCAAGGCTGAAATGGTTTGCCACTCCTTCATGTAAATTAATCCTTTCGGCCCACCTGAATGATGCCGCAAGATCTTTTCTTTCTTCATAGAAATTAATATTGGGTTTCATAATTTTATTTGTTCCAAATTTGTATTATACTCACATAATAAATACTAAAGTGTCAACAATATCAAAGAGGAAAATATGGGATATTTTTACCTTATTATAGCCATCATAGGTGAGGTTATAGGAACATTATCACTCAAAAGTAGCAATGGATTTACTTTAATAACGCCATCTATTTTAGTCATAGTTGGTTACGGAATTGCTTTTTACTTCATGATATTGTCTATGAAAACTATACCCGTGGCAATTACTTACTCTATATGGTCAGGAGTTGGAATTGCAGCTGTAACGTTCATTGCTTCCATGAAATTTAATGAAAAACCTGATATTTTCGCTTTGATAGGACTAAGTTTTATAATTATTGGCATTATAATTCTAGTTTCACTTAGTAAAATGGGAGCAAATATATCTTAAGAATGTATTGCTTTCGAAAAGGTTGCTAAAGCTGCTTCTTTAATTGCCTCATTGACTGTAGGGTGACCATGACATATTCGTGCGACATCTTCTGAAGAAGCACCAAAGCCCATTGCAACACTTAATTCATGTATGATTGTTCCAGCTTCATGACCTATTATGTGTGCACCTAAAATTTTATCCGTTTCTTTATCTGATAAAATTTTTACAAATCCCTCTGTATGACCAATCGCTTTTGCTCTGCTGTTTGCAGTAAATGGAAAAACTCCTTTTTTATATGAAATCTCTTCTTGTTTTAGATCATCTTCCGTTTTACCTATGGATGCCACTTCAGGAGCAGTATAAATAATATTTGGTACAAGATTGTAATCGACATGACCTGCTTCTTTATTAATTAATTCAACTAATGCTACACCGTCCTCTTCTGCTTTATGAGCAAGCATAGGACCTTTTATAACATCCCCAATAGCAAAAATATTTTCTACAGATGTTTTAAAATTATCATCTGTTTCAACAAAACCTCTTTCATCCACTTTTACACCTATTTTATCTAAACCTAAATTATCTGTATTAGGCCTTCTTCCAACCGCAACTAATACGATATCTGCATCTATTGTATCTATTTTTGAAGTTTTAAGGTCTTTAATTTCAACATGTACTTTATCTTTGATTAAAGATGTATTTTCTACAGAATGTTCCAATTTAAATTTTAAGCCTTGTTGCAGAAGAATTTTGTGAAATTTTTCTGATACTTCAGAATCCATACCGTTTAAAACTCTAGGCAAGAATTCAATTACCACAACTTCTGAACCTAATCTTCTCCAAACAGTGCCTAATTCTAATCCTATTACTCCAGCTCCTATCACAATTACTTTTTTTGGAACAGACTTTAATTCCAAAGCGCCTGTGGAAGTAACAATTTTTTGTTCATCAATTTTAATATTATTTAAATTTGAAGGCTCAGAACCGGTAGCAATGATAATTTTCTCAGCAAATATTTTTTCAGTCTTACCCTTTCCATTAATCTGAATTTCATTTTTGTTAACTAGAGTTGCTTCACCTACATATTTATCAATTTTATTTTTACTAAATAGAAAGTTAATACCTTTTGTTAATTCATCAACGATAGTTGATTTTTTTTTCATTAATTGTTGAACATCAATGCTTACGTCAGATGTTTTTATTCCCCATGATAAATTAGCATTGTTTTTTACATTATTTTCATATTGTTCTGATGCATGAAGTAAAGCTTTAGATGGAATACACCCTACATTTAGGCATGTTCCTCCTAAAGTTTCTCTCTTTTCAATATTTGCAACTTTCATTCCCTTTTGTGCTGCAACAATAGAAGCAACATATCCACCAGGACCAGCTCCAATGACAACTAAATCATATTTTTTTTCCGACATGGTTTTTATACTCCAATAAGCATTCGTTGAGGATCTTCAAGATTCTCTTTAACATTTACTAAGAAAGAAACAGCCTCTCTTCCATCTATAATCCTGTGGTCATAAGATAAAGCCAAATACATCATAGATCTAATTTCAACTTTATCATCTATGACAACTGCTCTTTTTTGAATATTATGCATTCCAAGAATTCCAGATTGTGGTGGGTTAAGAATCGGTGATGATAACATCGAACCATAAACACCTCCATTAGAGATAGTAAAAGTACCATTTGACATGTCTTGAATGGTTAAATTTCCTTCTCTTGCTTGTTTTCCAAAATTTACAATTGTTTTTTCAATTTCCGGAAAATCCATATTCTCTGCATTTTTTAAAACTGGAACAACTAATCCTTCAGGAGTTCCAACTGCAACACCTATATTATAATAATTTTTATATACAATATTATTATCTCTTATTTCTGCATTAACAGCTGGATAAACTTTTAATGCATTAATACATGCCTTTACAAAAAAACTCATATATCCAAGTTTTATTCCAAATTTTTTCTCAAAATTAGGCTGGTATGTTGATCTTATTTTCATTAATGCTGTCATATCAACTTCATTATAGGTAGTTAAAATAGCTGCTGTGTTTTGTGCTGATTTTAATCTATTAGCAATTGCTTGCCTTAATCTAGACATTGGAACAATTTCTTCTTGGTTACTTGGTAACACAGCATCATCTTTTTTAAGATCTGTTTCTGGAGACGAAGTTTTTGTATCTTTAGTCTCTAATTGTTTTTCTTCTTTATGATTATTTTCTTTAGCCTTAGGTTTATCATCTGATGATTTTTTTCCATTTGGATCAAGAGCTCCTATATTCTGCCCAACTTCAACAGTTTCACCTTCTGCAGCAATTATAGATCCAATTAATCCTGAGATTGGCGCAGGAACTTCAAGTGTTACTTTATCAGTTTCTAATTCAACTACAGGCTCATCAACTTCAACATATTCCCCTTCATTTTTTAGCCATTTTGATACTGTAGCTTCTACTATTGACTCACCAAGTGTAGGAACAATTATATCCATTGTAGATCCCTTTCTATTTTCATTAATTTTAAAATTTTCTTCTTGATATTTGTTATCTGTTGTTTTTTTTGATGAACCATTTGATTTTAAGAATAACAAAACATCACCTTTAGTTATTCTACCATCTTTTCCAGTACCTTGCATGATATTTGCATCTATATCATTTTCTAAGATTAACTTTTTAGCTGCAGGCATAACTAAATCAAAATTTTTATCATTCATATTGTTCATAAAAATTAAACTCTATTCAGCAGCGCGTATCTCTTTTTTGTTTGGTTTAATCAAATTTAATGATTCTTTAACAATATTATCTTGCTCTTTTAAATGTCTAGAGAGTGAACCTGTTGCAGGTGATGCTGCTTCTGTTCTACCCACATAAATAGGCCTAGAAAACTTTGACTTTATCTTAATTAACACATCTTCGATATTTCTATCTACAAAAAACCAGGAGCCCATGTTTTTTGGCTCTTCTTGACACCAAATTATCTTTGCATTTGGTGTTTTTTCTAATTCCTTTTCTAATGTTTTACTTGGAAAGGGATAAATTTGTTCTAACCTTAATAACTTAACATCAGTAATATTATTTTTTTCTCTTTCCTCATAAAGATGATAGAATATTTTACCAGAGCAAATAACTATACGATTAATATTTTTATCTTTTAGGGTTTTGTTAGGGTCTAATATAATCCTGTGAAATGATGTATTTTCTGCCATATCTGATAAATTAGAAACGCACAATTTATGTCTAAGTAGACTTTTAGGTGTCATTATAATTAATGGTTTTCTAAAGTCTCTTTTTAACTGTCTTCTAAGAGCATGAAAATAATTTGCTGGTGTACTACAGTTTAACACTTGCATATTATCTTCACCACAAAGCTGTAAATATCTCTCTAATCTAGCTGAAGAGTGCTCAGGACCTTGACCCTCATAACCATGAGGTAGCAACATAACCAAACCTGACATTCTTAGCCATTTAGCTTCTCCACTAGATATAAACTGATCAACTATTACTTGAGCACCATTTGCAAAGTCACCGAATTGTGCTTCCCACATGACTAATGCTGCAGGTTCTGTCAGCGAATATCCATATTCAAAACCTAACACTGAAGCTTCTGACAAAGGTGAGTCAATAACTTCAAATTGAGGTTGGTTTTCTTTTAAATTGTTAAGCGGTACATATCTGTTTTCATTATTTTGATCTACAAACACAGCATGTCTTTGAGAAAAGGTGCCTCTACAACTATCTTGCCCTGACAATCTTACTGGATGACCTTCATCTAAAAGTGTGCCAAAAGCTAAATGTTCTGCAGTTGACCAATCAATGTTTTTTTCTTCATTTATTGATTTTCTTCTATTTTCAACAATTCTAACTAATTTTTTATTTAATTCATATCCTTCAGGAAGTTCTGTCATTGATAAACCAATTTCCTTTAATCTTTTTAGTTTAACTGATGTATCTCCTCTTCTTTGTTCACGATCGGGAGCTGCTTTCAACCCTGACCATTGTCCATCTAACCAGTCAGCTTTATTTGGTTTGTAACTGATTCCAGCCTCAAATTCTTTTTCTAAAAAATCATTATGTTTTTTTAATTCTTGATCTGCATCTTGTTTAGTTATTGTGCCTTCATTAATCAATTTTTTGCTATAAATTTTACTAATACTCTCATGCTGAGCTATTTTTTTATACATTGAAGGTTGAGTAAACGCAGGTTCATCACCTTCATTATGACCGAATCTTCTATAGCAAATTACATCTAAAACTACATCACAAGAGAACTTTTGTCTAAATTCAGTTGCAATTCTTGCCACGTGAACAACTGCCTCAGGATCATCTCCATTTACATGAAAAATTGGTGCCATCACCATCTTGGCAACATCCGTACAGTATGGACTTGACCTTGAAAAATTTGGACTTGTTGTAAAGCCAATTTGGTTATTGATGATAACGTGAATAGTTCCGCCTGTTTCATAACCTCTTAAACCTGAAAAATCAAACGTTTCAGCAACTATGCCTTGTCCTGCAAACGCAGCATCACCATGTAAAACTATCCCCAATACAGAATCTCTTTCTTCTGTGTCATTATGTTGAAGTTGTTTTGCACGAACTCTTCCAATAACTACAGGAGCAACAACTTCTAAGTGAGATGGGTTTGCTTGAAGAGACAAATGAACATTCTCATTATCAAACTCTCTATCTGCGGAAGCACCCATATGATACTTTACATCTCCAGATCCGCCAGCTTCTTCAGGATTGGCAAGATTACCTAAAAATTCTGAAATTATTGCTCTAAATGGTTTATTTAATACATTATATAAAACATTTAATCTTCCTCTGTGAGCCATGCCAATTACAACTTCTTTTAAACCTAATTGACTTCCTCTTTTTAAAATTTGCTCAATAGCTGGTACAACTGATTCTGAGCCATCTAATCCAAATCTTTTTGTGCCTGCATATTTTTTATGAAGAAATTGTTCAAATGTTTCTGCACCTACTAAACGTTCGAAAATTGCTTTTTTACCATTATCTGTAAACTGAGTAGTATTTCTAATTGATTCAATTCTTTCTTGGATCCATGCTTTTTGCGCTGGATCTTGAACATGCATAAATTCGACACCAATAGATCCACAATACGTTTCTTTAAGAATATCCATAATTTGTTTTAAAGAAGCAGTCTCCATACCTAAAACATTGTCTATAAAAATTGGTCGGTCCCAATCTTCTTCTTTAAATCCATAAGTCTTAGGATCAAGCTCAGGGTGAATGTCAGGCTCATGTAATTTTAAAGGATCTAAATTAGCTAGCAGGTGGCCTCTAATTCTATAAGCTCTAATTAACATTATTGCTCTTAAAGAGTCAGTTGTTGCTGATCTTAAATCGGATGCAGAAATTTTTCCTTTTCCAGCCACTCCTTGAGCAACCGCTTTCACAGATTCCTCTACATCAACAGCACCTATCACTCTATTATTCTCTTTTGCCCAACTTGGACCTTTGTCCGCAATTTCAGATCCAATTTCTTTAAACAAATTAGACCACTCTTCAGGAACAGATTTAGGGTCATTTTCCCACTTATTAAGTAAATCATTTATAAAAACGGAATTAGAGCCTGACAGGAATGTTTGATCTAAATTTTTATCTGACATAGAATTAACCTATATATTGAGTTATATCATAAACTTTATTATACACATCAAATTTAACTCATAATCAAGTTAATTTACTATGTTTTATCAATAGCTCTTAAAACAGCTTTACCAAGATCTGATGGTGAGTTAGCTACTTCAATATTACATTCTTTAAATTTAGAAATTTTAGAATCTGCATCTCCACTACCACCACTTACTATAGCACCTGCATGTCCCATCGTACGACCAGGAGGTGCCGTTCTTCCAGCAATGAATCCTGCAATAGGTTTTTTTATTTTATGATTTTTTAGAAATTCAGCAGCTTCTTCTTCTGCAGAACCTCCAATTTCTCCTATCATTAAAATTGCTTCAGTTTGTTCATCTGACAAAAATAGATCTAAACAGTCAATAAAGTTTGTTCCATTTAATGGATCACCACCTATGCCAACACAAGTTGACTGTCCTAAATTCACAGCAGTTGTTTGATCAACAGCTTCATAGGTCAATGTCCCTGATCTAGATACAATTCCTATTTTTCCTGGTTTATGAATTGACCCAGGCATAATACCAATTTTACATTCTCCAGGTGTAATTATTCCAGGACAATTTGGGCCTATTAGTCTTGAACTAGAATCCTTTAGAAAATTCTTTACTCTTATCATATCCTGAACTGGTATACCCTCTGTAATACAAATAATTAATGGTATTTTTGCATCAATCGCTTCAATTATAGAATCGGCTGCAAATGGTGGAGGAACATAAATAACTGAAGCATCTATTTCTAAATTAACATCAGCTTCTTTTACTGTATTAAATACTGGTAAATCTAAATGTTTAGTACCACCTTTACCTGGAGTTACGCCCCCAACCATTTTTGTTCCATAAGCAATAGCTTGTTCAGAGTGAAATGTACCTTGGCTACCGGTAAAACCTTGACAAATAACATTTGTGTTTTTGTTAACTAAAATCGACATCTATTATCCTTTCACAGCTTTAACTATTTTTTCAGCCGCATCATCAAGATCATCACCCGAAATAATTTGTAGATCAGATTTAGATAAAATCTCTTTTCCCTTCTCTACATTTGTTCCTGAAAGTCTTACTACAAGGGGTTTATCAAGGGCCAAATCACTAGCTGCAGCCACAACACCTTCTGCTATGATATCACATCTCATTATACCACCAAATATATTTACTAAAATACCTTTGACAGCATCATCAGACAAAATTATTTTGAATGCCTCTTTAACTTTTTCTTTGGTGGCGCTTCCACCAACATCTAAAAAATTAGCTGGAGATGATCCTTTAAGATTTATGATATCCATAGTTGCCATAGCTAATCCAGCGCCATTAACTAAACAACCAATCTCACCATCTAATTTTATGTATGCTAAATCAAATTTTTTAGCTATTGTCTCAGATGGTTCTTCTTCTGTTTCATCTTTAAGTTCTAAAACTTCTGGTTGTCGAAATAAACTATTATTGTCAAAAGACATTTTTGCATCAAGTGCGATTAATTTATTTTCTTTTGTAAGAACAAGTGGATTTATTTCTACTAGGCTAGCATCTAGATCAATAAAAGTTTTATAAATTTTAGAAAAAAAACTATAACTTTGTTTGAAAGCATCACCTGATAGTTTAAGTCCGTTAGCAATAATTCTTGCATGAAATGGCATAAATCCGCCTTTAGGATCAACCCTAACTTTAATAATTTTCTCAGGGGTTTTTTCTGCTACTTCTTCAATATTAACGCCACCTTCAGTAGATGAAATTATAGAAATACACCCAGCATTTCTATCAACTAAAATTGAAAAATAAAATTCTTTATCAATTTGACATCCATCTTCAATATATAATCTTTGAACTTTTTTTCCTTTAGAACCAGTTTGAGGTGTAACTAAAACTTTTCCTAAAATTTCTTCAGAGGCTTTTTCAACTTCTTCAATATTTTTTACAACTTTAACACCTCCAGCTTTACCTCTACCTCCTGCGTGAATTTGTGCTTTAACAACATATACGGGACCAGGAAGTTTTTTTGCATTGGTAACTGCCTCTTCAACTGTGAAAGCTGGGTATCCATCTGGTACTGAAACACCAAATTTTCTTAGTAATCCCTTAGCTTGATGCTCGTGAATATTCATAATTTATATTACCTATTTTTCAAAATTTTGTGCAAGTTGATTTAATTTTTGTACAGATTCAACTGAATGATTAAACATTTGTTTTTCCTCTTCACTTAAATTGATTTCAACAATTCTCTCTACACCTTCTTTCCCAATAACTACAGGAACTCCAACATATATTCCATCTAAGTTATAAGGGCCATCAACAAATGCTGCACAGGGCAAAAGTTTTTTCTTATCTTTTAAAAAAGCGTCTGCCATTTGAACAGCTGATTCTGCAGGGGCATAAAAAGCTGAACCTGTTTTTAATAAACCTACAATCTCAGCACCACCATCTCTCGTTCTCTGAACAATATCATCTATTTTTTTCTGAGTACTCCATCCCATTTCCACAAGATCTGGAATTGGAATGCCAGCTACAGTAGAATATCTTACCAGAGGGACCATTGTATCACCGTGCCCACCTAAAACAAAAGCTGACACATCCGTCATCGAGATGTTAAATTCCTCTGCTAAAAAATATCTAAATCTTGCTGAGTCTAAAACTCCAGCCATCCCTACAATCATATTCGTAGGCAACCCAGAAGCTCTTTGAAGGACACCTACCATAGCATCAAGTGGATTAGTTATACATATTACAAAAGCACCAGGACAATTATTTTTTATACCTTCTCCAACCTGTAGCATTACTTTTGTATTTATTTCAACTAAATCATCTCTACTCATTCCAGGCTTCCTTGGAACACCAGCAGTAACTACAACCACGTCACTATCTTTAAGATCTGAATAATCGTTGGTTCCTTCAACTTTTACATCAAATGACTCAACTGGTCCTGATTGTTGTAAGTCTAATGCTTTACCTTGAGGTATACCTTCTGCAATATCAAATAACATTACATCACCCAATTCTTTCATGGCAAATAAATGTGCTAGAGTACCTCCTATATTACCTGATCCAATTAATGATATTTTTTTTCTTCTCATAATCATCTCTTTAAAACTTTATCAGATACAATACTTCGTTTTTAATTATAATCAAGCTATCTGAGTTAATTTTCTACAACCTGAGACATTTCAAGTAATCTTGAAATCGTTCGACTAAACTCAAACTTCCATTCCGTTCCAGTATATAATTTTTTTATATCAACTTCTGATGTCGCAATTAGAAAGCATTTTCGGTCATAGAGTGCATCTATAAGCCAAATAAACCTTCTTGATTCATTATTTTGATTTTTACCTAAACTAGGAATATTATTAATTAAAAATCCCTTAAATTTATCAGCTAACTCTACATAATCAGATGCAGCCAAAGGTTTTTCACATAAATCTTTAAAATCAAACGCTGCGATGCCACCTGCAGAATTAGGAATTCTAATTTTTCTACCTGATACTATTATTTCTTCTTCCTTAACATTAAAACCTTGAGTTAATTGGCTAAAAATTTTATTAGCAATATTTTTATTTGATGAATTTATTGGATTTAACCAAGTTTTTTTACCTATAAGTAAAGATTTCCTCCAATCTTTTCCTTCCTTGATCTGGGATACTTTCATATTAAAATTAATTAAATCTATAAATGGTAAAAACCTGTCTCTGTGAAGTCCATTTTTATATAAATTTTCTGGAGGTTGATTAGAAGTTGTTACTAGAGTTAACCCCAATGAAAATAAACTTTTAAATAATCTATAGATAATCATTGCATCAGCAATGTCCCGGATTTCCATTTCGTCAAAACACAACAATTTTGTTTTTTCTATAAATTTTTTTGCAAAAACTTGGACTGGATCAATATTTTTATTTTTTTGACCTATAGAATATATTTTAGCATGAACTTCTTTCATAAAATCATGGAAATGTATTCTTCTTTTATTTTCTAATCTAATATTTTCAAAGAAAATATCCATTATCATTGATTTTCCTCTTCCAACTCCTCCATAAATATAAAGACCTTTAAAATCACTTAATTTGTTAAAAAATGGAAAAGAAAATTTTTTGGACTTTTGTTCTAAATCTATTGCAAGTTTATCTAAATTGTCACTAATGGATTTTTGACCTTCATCAAGGTTTATTTTCATATTCTTTGCTATTTCAAAGATTGTATCTCTTTGACCACTCACAAATAAACCTTAAAAAGAATTAAGTTTCTAATTGAAGTTTTTTAATTTCACCAATAGCTTTTGCAGGATTTAGACCTTTAGGACACGTTTTAGTACAATTCATAATTGTATGACACCTATAGAGCTTAAAAGAATCTTCTAGTTCTTTTAGTCTTTCTTTTTTATTTTTGTCTCTGCTGTCAGCAATCCATCTATAAGCTTGCAATAAAACTGCTGGTCCAAGGTATTTATCGCCATTCCACCAATATGAAGGACACGATGTTGAGCAAGAGAAACAGAGTACGCATTCCCATAGACCATCTAATTTTTCTCTTTCTTTGGGAGTTTGATGTCTTTCTTCACCATTTACAGGTTTGTCGTCAGTTTGTAACCAAGGCTTAACAGATTCAAGTTGTTTATATGCATTTGTAAGGTCAGGAACTAAATCTTTTATGACTGGCATATGAGGTAAAGGATAAATATTAACTGAACCTTTAACATCATCAATTGATTTTAAACACGCAAGTGTATTTGTTCCGTCAACATTCATAGAACATGATCCACATATTCCTTCTCTACAAGATCTTCTAAATGTAAGAGATGAATCTATTTCATCTTTTATTTTAATTAAAGCATCAAGAACCATAGGACCACAGTCATCCATGTCTAAAGTGTATGTATCAATTCTTGGATTTTCAGTGTCATCTGGAGACCATCTGTAGATGTTAAACTCTTTTTTATTTTCCGACTTTCCTTTATAAGAAAAGGACTTGCCTTTTATTATTTTTGAGTTTTTAGGTAAACTAAACTCAGCCATTAATTCTTCTCCTTACTAATAAACTCTCGCTACTGGCGGTATAGTTGAAACTTCATTTGACAATGTATTCAATGTTACATCTCTATACGACAATTTTGATTTTTTATCTTTATCTAACCACATGACTGTATGTTTCATCCAATCTTTATCATCTCTATTTGGGAAATTTTCATGAGCGTGCGCACCACGTGACTCTTTTCTTTGATCAGCTGATCTCATAGTGACAATTGCTTGTTGCATCAAGTTTTCTAACTCAAGAGATTCAATTAGATCAGTGTTGAATATTAGAGATTTATCCTTAACTCTAACATTTTTCATATCCAAACTAATTTTATCTATTTTTTGCACCCCTTCTTGAAGTGATTCGTTTGATCTGAAAACAGCTGCATGTTTTTGCATAGCATTTTGCATCGCTGATCTTACTTCACCAACAGACGTATCACCTTTTGAAAATCGAGCTTTATCTAAACGATCAATTATTTGATCTGATATTTCGTTATTAAGAGATGAGTGTTTTTGACCTTTTTTCAATGTATCATTTGCTCTCATGGCAGCGGCACGTCCAAAAACAACTATATCGAGTAAAGAGTTAGTACCTAATCGATTTGCACCATGAACAGAAACACATGCAGCCTCACCTATTGCCATTAATCCAGGTACTACCTTATGTTGATCATCATCAGTTGGTGATAAGACTTCACCATGGAAATTTGTTGGTATTCCACCCATATTATAATGAACAGTAGGAAGCACTGGTATTGGTTCTTTTGTAACATCAACACCACAAAATATCTTTGCTGTTTCACTTATACCCGGCAATCTCTTGTGTAAAGTTTCTGGATCAATGTGATGCAAATGTAAATTAATATGATCTTTTTTTGGTCCAATCCCTCGACCTTCATTTATTTCGATGGTCATAGCTCTTGATACTACATCTCTACTAGCTAAATCTTTTGCGGTCGGAGCAAATCTTTCCATAAATCTTTCACCTTCTGAGTTAGTTAGATAACCACCTTCACCTCTTGCTCCTTCAGTTATTAGAACTCCTGCACCATAAACACCTGTTGGATGAAATTGAACAAACTCCATATCTTGTAATGGAAGTCCAGCTCTTAAAACCATTGCATTTCCATCTCCAGTGCAAGTGTGAGCTGAAGTACATGAAAAGTATACTCTTCCGTAGCCTCCAGTAGCTAATACAGTTTTATGCGCTCTAAATCTGTGCAACTTTCCATCTTCTAGACTTATAGCCATTATCCCTTTACATGCACCATCTTTATCCATTAAAAGGTCAAGTGCATAATATTCTATAAAAAACTCTGCATCATGTTTTAAACATTGTTGATATAATGTATGCAAAATGGCATGACCTGTTCTATCTGCAGCGGCACATGCACGACGTGCCATGCTTTTCCCATGCTCTAAAGTATGACCACCAAAAGGTCTTTGATAAATTTTTCCTTCATCCGTTCTAGAAAAAGGAACACCATAATTTTCAAGTTCAATTACTGAAGGAATAGCGTTTTTACACATATATTCAATTGCATCTTGATCACCTAACCAATCTGATCCTTTAACAGTGTCATACATATGATATTTCCAACTATCATTTTCACCCATGTTATTCAAAGCAGCACCAATCCCTCCTTGAGCAGCCACAGTGTGACTTCTTGTTGGAAAAACTTTTGTAATACAAGCTGTTTTGAAACCTTTTGTAACCATTCCAACGGTCGCTCTTAAGCCAGCCCCGCCTGCGCCTACAACGATTACGTCGTGTTCATGGTCAACTATTTCATAATTTGTCATAATAATCCTTGGTTGTTTATTTATATATATATATTAACTATCGATCCAATTGAAATGGCAAATAATAAAAATAATCCAATTTTAGAAGACAAAATCAAAAATTTTCTTATTTTTATATCATGTATGTAATCTTCAATTACAACTTGAAGCCCTAAAGATGAATGATAAGTAACAGAACTTAACATTAATGTTATTAAAATGCAATTAATTGGTTGCTTTAGCCAATTAATATTTTCATTAAAACTATAATCTCTTAAAGATATAATGGAAATAATAAACCATATTATTAATGGAATGTTTATCATTGCTGAAATTCTTTGAACTTTCCAATGAGAAATACCACTATGAAATTCATTAGATTTATTCTTAGTTTCAAGCATTGTTTATCAAAATAAAATACCAAATCGAACACGTAGATATTAACGAAATTATAACTACTGCTAAGCCACTTTTATACACAGTAGAAATTTCATAGCCATATCCAGCATCCCAAAATAAATGTCTCACCCCGTTGCAAAAATGATAATTCAAAGCAAAAGTAAATGAAAACATGATTAAAAGACCTAACCATGATCCTAAAAAATAAGCATAATATTTAAAAATATTTTCTCCTAAAGATAACGAAAAAATCCATCCTACCAGTAACACCAATCCTGCACTAAGAGCCACACCCGTCATCCTATGAAAAATAGATAAAACAGATGTAACTTGAGGTTTATAAACTTGTAAATGAGGTGATAATGGTCTATTTTGGTTCATATTATTTTATACAATCGCAATTTCAATCATTCAATTAATAATTACATTAAATTTAAAATTTTGCATAGATTATTAACAGTATTGATAAAATTAACATTAAGATACCAAAAAACTCAGTTTTTTGAATCTTTTCTTTAAAGATTATTAATGAAATCAGAATGGAAAAAATTAACTCAACCTGACCTACTGCCCTGACTTCTGCAGCAGTTGCAAGTGCAAAACCCAAAAACCATCCCGCAGTAGCACCACTTCCACATATACCTGCTGGCAAGGATTTTTTCCAAAACTTAAAAACTAATTTAAATTCATTATGTTTATAATAAAATAGCCATATGCCCATTAAAATTGATTGGATAAATACAGCAAGCATAGACAAATAGATTGTTGCATCAAGTATTGGGCCATTAACATTGACAATTGCCATTCTATAACCAACTGTTGAACCCGCTAAAATTAAGCCTGTTAAAACTCCAACTAAAGTTGAAAAAGTAAAAAATGATTTACTAATTTTTATAAACACGTCCTTAATACTTGTAGTTTCTTTTGCAACGGATAGAAATATAACAGCAAAGACCCCCAGAAAGATGCCTATGTTTATTATCGGTAAAAATATTATGTTTAAAAAAAATGTTTCAATTAGAGCAGCAAACAAAACTTCTGTTTTAGAGAAGGCAATACCCGCTGCAAAATTTCTATAAGAAAATATAATCATCAATAATAAAGTAAATAAAACTTGGCACAAAGCTCCTACAAAGCAATATAAAATAGCTTTTTCATTTAATTCTGGAATTAAATTATCAAGTATGTAAAACCAAAAAATAAAAATCAGGAATGTAAAAGGAAGAGCATAAATAAATCTTATGTAGGTTGCTCCAAATTTACCAATCTCTGGTATCATTCTTTTCTGAAACGCAGACCTAAAAGTTTGCAATGCTGCTGCAAAAATTGCTACAAAAATCCACAAATAATCCATGGGTAATTTCTACTTTTTTGAAACTAATTTTTTTGATATTAATAATTCAGCAATTTGAATTGCATTTAATGCAGCTCCTTTTCTTAAATTGTCTGAAACACACCAAAAAACCAAATTATTTTTATTAAAATTATTTTGTCTGATCCTACTGATATAAACATCATCTTCTCCAGCCACTTCAGCTGGGGTAACGTATCCTTCATCTGCCCTATGATCAACTACCGTAACTCCATCAGCTTTTCTTAATATATTTCTAGCTTTTGCTTCATTAATTTCTTTTTCGCATTCAATAAATATTGCTTCACTATGTCCTATAAAAACTGGAACTCTTACGCAGTGAGCAGTCACTTGAATATTTTTATCTAAAATTTTATTTGTCTCAACAGACATCTTCCATTCTTCTTTAGTTGAGCCGTCATCCATAAATACATCTATATGCGGAATAACATTAAATGATATTTTTTTTGTGAACTGTTCAGGCATAGATGAATCATTAACATATACGCCTTTAGTTTGATTAAATAGTTCATCCATAGCTGCTTTTCCTGCACCAGAAACAGCTTGGTACGTCGAAACAAAAACCTTTTTAATTGTAAACTCTTTATGTAAAGGACTTAAAGCTGTTACCATTTGTATAGTGGAACAATTTGGATTGGCTATAATATTTTTCTTCTTAAAATCTGAAACATGGTGAGGATTTACTTCAGGAACAATCAGAGGAACATCTTTATCCATTCTAAAAAATGACGAGTTATCTATAACGATACATTTTTTTTTTCCCGCAATAGGAGCAAATTTTTTTGATACATTTGAGCCAGCTGAAAATAAAGCGATATCAGCTTTACTAAAATCAAAATTTTCAAGTGCTTCTACTTTGAGTACTTTGTCTTCACCAAAAGAAACCTCTTTACCTAATGAAGATTTTGAAGCCAATGCATAAACATTTTTACAAGGGAACTTTCTATAGGAAAGAGTTTCCAACATTTCTCTTCCAACAGCACCTGTTGAACCTACTACTGCTATATTATAACTCATTTGTCAGTTAACTCAGTCAATTTATTTATAATGACATCTGTCATTTCTGAAGTACCTACAACTTTTTTATCTTTACTTGCTAAATCTTTGGTTCTGTATCCCTCGTCTAATGTTAATGAAATAGCTTTTTCAAGAAGTTCTGCTTCTTTATTTAGTTCAAAAGAATATCTTAAAAGCATTGAAAAACTTAAAATTTGAGCTATTGGATTAACAATTCCTTTACCTGCAATGTCAGGAGCAGATCCATGAACAGGTTCATACATTGCATGTCTTTTTCCAGTTATTTCATCTTTAGATCCAAGGCTAGCAGATGGAAGCATTCCTAAAGATCCAGTAAGCATAGCAGAAGTATCTGAAAGAATATCACCAAATAAATTGTCTGTTACAATCACATCAAACTGTTTTGGATCTCTCACTAATTGCATCGCACAATTATCAGCATACATATGATTAAGAGATATTTCTTTCCCTTCATTTTGATAAAGAGAGGACATAACTTCTTTCCATAAAACTCCTGACATCATTACATTAGACTTTTCTACAGATGTAACTTTTTTATTTCTAAATTTAGCTAAATCAAATGCAACTCTTCCAATTCTTTCAATTTCTCTTGTCGTGTAAAGATTAGTATCAAAACCCTTTTTTTCACCATTAGATAAATCTTCAATACCTCTTGGTTCAGCAAAATAAATGCCGCCAGTAAGTTCTCTTACAATCAAAATATCTAAGCCTGAAACAATTTCCTTTTTTAGGGTTGATGAATTTGCTAATGCAGGAAAAACCATTGCAGGTCTTAAATTTGCAAAAAGATCCATCTCTTTTCTTAATTTAAGAAGACCATTTTCAGGTCTTTTATCAAATGAGACTTTATCATATTGTGGTCCACCTACCGAACCAAATAATATAGCATCTGCAGACATTGCATCTGCCAAGGTTTCGTCTGTTAAGGGAACTCCAAACTTATCATAAGATGCTCCTCCAACTAAACCCTCATTTAGATCAAATGATAAATTTAGATTATCTTCAAACCATTTTATTATTCTTGTTGTTTCATTTACAACTTCCGGACCTACTCCATCACCAGCCAGTAACATTATTTTTTTATTATTTTTCATGATTAAATTTTACAGCCAAGGATGTTTAGTACTTCGACTTTCTTCAAAAGATTTAATTTTATTTTCATGAAGTTCCGTTAGACCAATATCATCTAATCCTTCCAACAGGCATTTCTTCCTAAATGGATCAATTTTAAATTTAATCTTTCCTCCATTTGGTCTTCTGATTTCTTGATTTTCTAAGTCAATTTCTATTTCAGGGTTTTCTTTGTCTTTGGCATCTTCTAAAAGCGCATCTCTTTCATCTTTTGTCACCATGATAGGTAAAAGACCATTCTTAAAAGAATTATTGTAAAAAATATCTGCAAAAGAAGTTGATATAATACATTTTATACCAAAGTCTTTAAGCGCCCATGGCGCATGTTCTCTACTTGAACCACATCCAAAATTATCACCAGCAATCAAGATATTACTCTTGTCATATGGCCTTTGATTTAAAACAAAATTAGGATTTTCTGAACCATCTTTTTTATATCTCATTTCGTCAAATACGTGCTTGCCTAAGCCAGTTCTTTTAATTGTTGTTAAAAACTGTTTTGGAATGATTTTATCAGTGTCAACATTAAGAATATTAAACGGAGCTGCAATTCCTTTGAATGTGTTAAATCTTTCCATCTATGTCACATTTCTAGGGTCAGTTAATTTTCCTGTTATCGCAGAAGCAGCTGCAATTTCTGGGCTTACCAAATGTGTTCTTCCACCTTTACCTTGCCTACCTTCAAAATTTCTATTTGACGTGCTTGCACATCTGTCACCTTCATTTAATTTATCAGAATTCATGGCAAGGCACATTGAACATCCTGGCTCTCGCCATTCAAATCCAGCATGCTTAAATATAACATCAAGACCTTCTTCTTCGGCTTGTTTCTTAACAAGACCAGATCCTGGGACAACCAATGCTTTAACATTAGTAGAAACTTTTTTTCCCTTAATAATTTCAGCTGCAGACCTAATATCTTCTATTCTTGAATTAGTACATGAACCAATAAAGACTGTATTTATTTCAACATCACTTATTTTCTGACCAGGAGTTAACCCCATATATTCAATAGATCTTTTAATTTTATTTTGTTTAACTTCATCAGAAATTTTATCTGGATTTGGTACAGTACCATCAATACTTACTATTTCTTCAGGGCTAGTGCCCCATGTAATAGTTTGTGTTACTTTAGTTGCATCAATGTCTACAATCTTATCAAACTTTGCCCCGGTGTCAGAGGGTAGAGTTTTCCACCAATTAACTGCTTTTTCCCAGTCTTGGTTTTTTGGGGCCATTGGCTTTTCATAAAGATAATTAAATGTAATATCATCTGGAGCTATCATGCCTGCTCTTGCACCTGCTTCTATAGACATATTACATATAGTCATTCTGCTTTCCATTGACATATCTCTAAGTGCATTTCCAGAGTATTCAATTACACACCCAGTTCCACCAGCTGTACCAATTTTTCCGATAATATAAAGTATCAAATCTTTGGATGTAACAATTTTATCAAGATTACCAGAAATATTAATTAGCATATTCATAGCTTTTTTCTGAATTAATGTCTGAGTAGCTAAAACATGCTCTACTTCAGATGTTCCAATTCCAAAAGCTAGAGAACCAAAAGCTCCGTGAGTTGCTGTATGGCTATCTCCACAAACAATTGTCATGCCTGGCTGAGTAAAGCCTTGTTCTGGTCCAATAACGTGCACAATACCTTGTCGAGTATCATTCATATTAAAATAAGGTATTTGAAACTCTTCAACATTTTTATCAAGTTCTTCAACTTGAATACGGGAATCTTCTTCTTTAATTCCTAATTCTCTATCTAAAGTAGGAACATTATGATCTGCAACTGCAAGTGTTCTTTTAGGCGAATTTACTTTTCTATTGGATAGCCTCAATCCTTCAAAAGCTTGTGGACTTGTAACTTCGTGAACTAAGTGTCTATCAATGTATATTAAAGATGTACCATCATCTTGTTCATTTATTAAATGACTTTGCCAAATTTTATCATAAAGAGTTTTATACACTAGATAAACTCACTAAATTAATCTTTTTTGTCTTCAATTTTAACTTCAGGTTTATTCTCAACTTCCTTTTTAGAGGATGTTTCAGCAATTTTATCTTTTGATAACAATTCAACATCCTTTTTTTCGTTAGGTTTTTTCTTAACTTCAATTTTTTCTACTATTCTAGCAGCTTTACCTCTTCTATCTCTTAAATAGTAAAGTTTAGCTCTTCTTACTTTACCTTTTCTAACCAAAGTGATAGCAGATATTTTTGGAGAAAATAAAGGAAAAACTCTCTCAACGCCTTCACCATATGAAATTTTCCTAACTGTAAAACTTTCATTTATGCCTTTTCCACCACGAGCAATACAAACACCTTCAAAGGCTTGAATTCTTTCTCTAGTTCCTTCGACAACTTTAACATCGACTTTTATTGTATCTCCAGGATTAAAATCAGGCATTTCTTTACCAGAGCTTAATTTTTCTAATTGTTCTTTTTCAATTTTTTCAATGATATTCATGGCTAAAACCTCTCGATGACAACTCTTAACAAAAAATTTTTAAAATATCTACTTCAATTTTAAATATTTTTTCCAAAGATCAGGTCGTCTTTTCATTGTTATATCCTCAGATTGTTTTATTTTCCAGTTTTTTATTTTTTTGTGATCTCCTGATAACAATACATCTGGTACTTTGTAATTTTTCCATTCCCTGGGTTGTGTGTAAAGAGGATATTCTAACAAATGATTTGTAAAAGTTTCATCATTTAATGTAAGTGGATTTCCTAAAACATTTGGCAAACACCTGACTACACTATCAATAAGAACCATGGCTGCCAGATCTCCACCAGACAAAATGTAATCACCAATACTAATTTCAATCATATTGTAATGTTTAATAACTCTTTCATCTACACCCTCATATTTTCCACAAACTAGTGTCATTCCATCTAATTTTGATATATAATTAGAAATTTGGGCATCTAATTTGACACCTCTTGGTGATAAATAGTAAATTGGAAAATCCTTTGATTTTAGTGAAAGAAGAGCTCTATCTATTACATCTGGTTTAATTACCATTCCAGGTCCACCACCAAATGGAGAATCATCCACTCTTTTATTTTTTTCTGAAAATAATTTTAAGTCTGTTATGTTTAAATCCCATTTACCATTTTTTCTAGCTTCACCTAATATTGAAGAACCTAAAGGGCCTGGGTACAAATCAGGAAATAATGTTAAAATATTAGCAGTCCACATTTTTAATTTATTAATGTTTTAATATTTGAAGATAATGTAATTACTCTTAAATCTTGGTCTATATTTATAATAAAATTGTCAGAAAAAGGAAGCATCTTTTCTGTATGACCTTGTTTCACTCCAATTATTGGGCCACCTCCAAAATCATAAAATTTTACTAATTCACCTAAATACAAACCAGTTTCTAATTCTACATTGAAACTTATTAAATCATTCAAATATATTTCATCTTTATCTGTTTTAGGTAAGGATGATTTACAAATAAAAATATCCTTATTAACAAATTTTTTAGCTTCTTCAATAGAATTTATGCCTACTAACTTGCAAATGAAAACGGATTTTTTATTAAACTTTAATAGTAGGGAGCTAAAACTAATTTTATTGATGAAATATTTATCATAGTTAAAAAGATCTTTTGGATTTTCTAAAAAACTTTTAACTTTTATATAACCCTTCAGGCCGTGAAGGCCCAAAATTGATCCTGCTAAGATAAAATTTTTTTTATTCAATCTTTACTATTATTTTTTTTCTTCTTCAGCCGGAGCTTCCGTCTTAGCTTCTTCGGCAGGAGCTTCCGTCTTAGCTTCTTCGGCAGGAGCTTCAGTCTTAGCTTCTTCCGCAGGAGCTTCAGCCTTCACTTCTTCAGCAGGAGCATCAGTCTTAGCTTCTTCGGCAGGAGCTTCAGTCTTAGCTTCTTCCGCAGGAGCTTCAGCCTTCGCTTCTTCAGCAGGAGCTTCAGTCTTAGTTTCTTCCGCAGAAGCCTCAGCCTTCGCTTCTTCAGCTTCTCTTTCTAAACGTTTTTTCCCTGGGGCACTTTTTTTAGGCTGTTCATTGATAATTGGTTTATCAACTAATCCATCTTTAGAAATTAACTTGCTAACTCTTAATGTTGGCTTTGCACCTTTTGATATCCAATATTTTACTCTCTCAGCATCTATTACTAATCTCTCTTCATTATCATGATCTACCATTGGATTATAAGACCCAATCTTTTCAACAAATTTACCATCTCTTGGAGATGTAGTTTCTGCTACTACGATCCTATAAAAAGGTTTCCTTTTTGCGCCGCCTCTTGATAATCTTATTTTCAATGCCATTAACTTTCCTTTTCTATAAATTATTTAATTCTTTTTGACGGCTTTCCAGAAAAACCTGGTAATCCCATTCCACTGAATTTATTTGCGCCACCACCCATAGGTAACTTACCCATCATCTTTTGCATTTCCTCAACTGAACCGGGCATACCATTGGGGATGTTACTTTCAGAGTTTCCACCTAAACCCGAAAACATATTTTTAAGGGCTCCCATTCCACCAACTTTTCCAACTTTTTTCATCATTCTAGCCATATCTTGTTGTTGTTTTACCAACCTGTTAACCTCGTGCACACTGGAGCCAGAACCTGAAGCTATTCTTTTTCTTCTAGAAGCATTCAATAAACCAACATTACTTCTTTCTTTTTTTGTCATTGAATAAATGATTGCTTCTTGTTTTGCAATAACTTTATCGTCAAAATTATGAGCTTCCATCTGTTTTTGTAACTTTCCTATTCCTGGTAACATTGACATGACGCCACTTAATCCACCTAACTTTTTAAGTTGGCCAATTTGTTTTAACATGTCATTCATATCAAATGAACCTTGAGATAATCGTTTCATCATCTCTTCTGCTTCTTCTTCAGCAATAGTTTCTTGAGCTTTTTCAACCAAAGAAACTACGTCACCCATATCAAGAATTCTTCCTGCTGCTCTCTCAGGATGAAAAGTCTCTAAACCCTCTAACTTCTCCGAGACACCTATAAATTTGATTGGTTTACCAGTAATTGCTCTCATTGATAAAGCTGCACCACCCCTGGCATCACCATCAGTTCTAGATAAAATCACCCCTGTGATATTTACAATTTCAGAAAATGCTTTTGCTGTATTGACAGCATCTTGACCTGTCATTGAATCTGCTACTAACAATGTTTCAGAAGGGTTAGAGAGTTTAAAGATATTTTTTGCTTCCGTCATCATTATGTTATCTAAAGTAGTTCTTCCAGCAGTATCTAAAATTAACACATCAACACCTTGAACCTTTGAAGAAGCAAGGGCTCTTTTAGTAATACTTTCAGGACTTTCACCATCACTATCAGGCAAGACAAGGACCTCAGCCTGTTCACCTAACAATCTTAATTGTTCTCGAGCAGCAGGTCTGTAAATATCTAATGAGGCCAACATAACTTTCTTTTTTTCTTTATTTTTTAGATGAAGAGCTAATTTACCAGCAGTTGTTGTTTTACCAGAACCTTGTAAACCAACCAATAACATTACAACTGGGGGTGAGTGATTTATCTCTAGTGGAGAGTTGGCTGTTCCTAATGCATCAATTAAAACATCATTAACAATTTTAACGACTTGTTGACCTGGAGTTACTGATTTTAATACTTCTTGACCAACGGCCCTTTCTCTTACCTTTGTTATAAAGTCTTTAACAACTTCTAATGACACATCTGCTTCTAAAAGAGCTACTCTTACGTCTTTTAAGGCTTCATCAACGTCTTTTTCCGTTAAAGCGCCTCTCTTTTTTAGAGCATTAAAAACATTACCCAATTTATTTGTTAAATTTTCAAACATACTTATCTATTAATTAACTATCAGTTAAATATATTTTTTTAAGCTCATAGTCAAGGTAAACACATATTTCGAAATTATTCTAAATTTAAAAGTGCTTTAGAATAATCATCTGCCTTAAAAATATCTAAATCATCAACTTTTTCACCCACACCTACTGCGAAAATAGGAAGTTTAAATTGTTCAGCTAAAGAAACAATTACACCCCCCTTTGCACTACCATCTAATTTTGTAATTATCATCCCAGTTAACTGAATTTGTTCATTAAAATTTTTAACTTGTGAATGAGCATTCTGCCCTACTGTTCCATCTAATACCACTATCTTATTATGTGGAGCATTAGCATCAAGCTTGGATATAACACGGCATATTTTTGATAACTCGTCCATTAATCCAGTTTTATTTTGAAGTCTTCCAGCAGTGTCAACAATTAAATAATCAGCTTTTTCTTTAATAGAAAACTCCAGTGCTTTAAATGCTACTGAAGCAGCATCTGAGCTGTTCGATCCTTTGAAAAATAATGATTTTGTTCTTGATGCCCATTGTTCTAATTGTTCAACAGCTGCAGCTCTAAAAGTGTCACATGCAGCAATCACAACTTTTTTATTTTTTTCTTTAAGCATTGAAGCTATTTTTCCAGCAGTAGTAGTTTTGCCAGATCCATTAACGCCAATTAAAAGAATTACATGAGGCTTATCATTATTATCATTAAATAAACTTTTTTCAGAATTTATTAAAATTTTGTTTAATTCGTCTTTAACTACTTGAAGAATCATCTCTTTTGAGATTTCTTTAATTTTTGAAGTTAATTCAAATTTGTGATTCCTTAGTTTATCAACTATTT
Source organism: uncultured SAR116 cluster alpha proteobacterium (assembly GCA_902615025.1). Lineage (GTDB taxonomy): Bacteria > Pseudomonadota > Alphaproteobacteria > Puniceispirillales > Marisalimonadaceae > TMED54. The sequence goes on from CACMNV010000001.1 coordinate 192,944, forward strand.
TTATTGAAGCCTTAACCCCTAAATCTGATGATATTAATTGGTCCTCAATTTCAATTAATGAATTCTCATCAAGCTTTTTTTTACCTATTACGGAAGTAAACGCTTTTTCAACTTTTTGGGCGGATTTTGAAAGTCCAGTTTTAAGTTTTTTAAACCAATTGAAGGCCATATATTATAATAATACCCCTTCCAAATTATTTTTGTTTAAGGAAATTATTTTAACATCAACAAGAGATCCTGGTGATATGTTTTCGTTAAGTTGCACTCTAGAAAAACACTCAGTGTAACCTTTGTTTCCTTCTTCAATTAATACTTTTTTATGATTATTTATGATTGATTTAAAATATTTTATTTTATTCCTATGACCAAGATCTCTTATTTCTTTTGCTCTCTTATTAATTATCTCACTCGAGAGCATTTTCATTTTTGCGGCAGGTGTGCCTTCTCGAGGAGAAAATGGAAAAGCATGTACAAAATTTATGTTTGCTTCTTTTATTAATTTTAGGGTATTCTTATGAGCTTGCGAAGTTTCTGTTGGAAATCCTGATATAATATCTGCACCAAAAGTAATTTCAGGCCTTCTTCTTCTAGCTTCGTTAACAAAATTTATTACATCTCTATATAAATGCCTTCTTTTCATTCTTTTTAGTATTAAATCATCACCATGTTGAATTGATAAATGTAGATGTGGCATGAATCTATGATCATGTTCTAAAACTTCCATCAATTCATAGTCTATTTCTGCTGGGTCAATAGAAGAGACTCTTAATCTTGGAAGAATTTTAAATTCATTTAAAATTTTCTTTACAAGAAAACCAAGTGAATACTCTTCACCTAAAAGTTCTTTACCCCAAGAAGTTAAATCCACACCTGTCAAAACAATCTCCTTAAAATTACTTTGGAGAGCTTCATTAACATTATCTAATATTTTATTTACACTTACTGATCTACTATTTCCTCTACCATATGGTATCACACAAAAAGTACAACGATGATCACAACCATTTTGTATTTGCAAAAAATATCTTGAATTTTGTTTAACCAATCCAGAAAAATCAGTTTTATCTTCTCTAACTAGCATAATGTCAGAAGCCATCAGTTCATTTTGTTGATTTAAAGAAAAATTTTTCCAAAATTCTTTTTTTGTTTTCTCTGAATTTCCAATGACATTTGACACTTCTTCCATTTGCAGCCATTTGCTAGGATCTATTTGTGCGGAGCAACCGGTTACAACGATTTTTGCATCAGGGTTTTCTTTTTTAATTTTCCTAATACTTTGTCTTGCTTTTCTTTCTGCCTCTGATGTCACTGCACAAGTGTTAAATATAAAAGTATTTTTATCTATTGAATGTTTCTTTAGTTGTTGATCAATTAACTCTGATTCTAAATTATTGAGTCTACAACCAAAAGTAATTACTTTTTTTGATAATTTAGTCACAATAAAAATTACCTTTAAAAACTAAGTTAACTTCACCTGACATAATAACGTCCTCATTTTCAATCCAATCAATTGTTAACTTACCACCGTCAAGAATTACATCGTTTTTTCTTAGTGATAAATTTTGTTGATTAGCAGCCACAAGAGTTGCGCATGCTCCTGATCCACAAGCTAGAGTTCTGCCAGCACCTCTTTCCCAAACTTTCATTCTTATTGTTTTATCGTCTAATATAGTGGCAAACTCTACATTAACACTATCTGGGAAAATATCACTTTTTTGTATTTTGATACCAGTTTTTTCGATATCGATTTTATTCAATTCATTTAAATCTCTAAAAAAAATCACAGCATGAGGATTACCCATAGACAGACAAAATAAATCAAATTCATCAATTTTAATAATTTGTTTTTCAAATTGTTTTGATAACGGTATATCAGACCAATTAAAACATGGTTTTCCCATGTTTACAAAACAACTTTCATTTTCAATCCAACAATCTAAATTACCAGATATTGTTGTTATTCTTATTTCAGTAGTATTTTGTTTGTTCATTAAGTAGGAAGCAACACACCTTACACCATTTCCGCATGCACCAGCCTCTGAACCATCATTATTGAAAATGGTTACTTCAGCATTTTTATTATTATATCTCTCAATTATTAAGATTTGATCACAACCAATACCAAAATTTCTTGAACCTATTTTTTTTAAAATTTCTTTTTTTTTTATTTTAACTATATTTTGACTGTTATCAATAATAACAAAGTCATTTCCTAAACCATGCATTTTTATAAATTCGAAATACTTCATATAGACAACTCTATAATTAATGGCACGTGATCTGAAGGCTTTTCCCAATCCCTAATTTCTTTACAACTTAAAAATGATCTTAATACAGTATCTAAATCTTTTGATACCCAAATATGATCTAACCTTCTTCCTCTGTTTGATTTTTTCCAATCTCTATTCCTATATGACCACCATGAATATAACTTTTCATTCTTTGATACAAATTTTCTTCCAACATCAACCCAATTTGAAACATCAATAAGTTTGCTAAGTTGTTCTGTTTCAATTGGCGTATGTGACACAACATTTAACAATTGTTTATGAGACCAAACATCATTTTCATACGGTGCAATATTCAAGTCTCCAACTAAAACAGTCTTTTTAAGATTAATTTTATTAAAATATAAAGTCATCTCTTTTATGAAATTTATTTTATGATTAAATTTCTTATTAAGCTTTATGTCAGGCTCATCACCTCCAGCAGGAACATAAAAATTATGTATTTTAATGTTATTTTCTAGAACAACTGAGATATGTCTGGCATCATTTAGACCACACCATAACTCAAAACTATTTTCTTTAATTGGTATTTTTGATAAAATTGCAACACCATTATATGATTTTTCTCCTCTAAAGTTACAATACTTTATTCCAGCATCAATAAATTGAGATACTGGAAAAGAATCATCTTCAGTTTTTGTTTCCTGCAAGCACATAACATCTATATTCTGTTCTTTTATAAACCTCAAAACATGTTGTATACGTAGCCTTACAGAGTTAATATTCCAAGTTGCTATTCTCACTCAAAAACCTCTTCGCCAAATCTTCGCCAAATTTTCATTCTTTTTCCAAACATTTAAACGCACACATCACTAATCTTTGAACTATAATACCTACTGGCAAAATACATATTAAAATTAGAAACGCAACGAAAATAGAAATTAACAAATACATTATATTAAACCTTTGCTTTCCTTGAGATAATCCTTAACTGCATCTTTAAATTCTTTTGGGGAAACAATCTTTAATTCGCCTTGCCAATCAGGGTGTAACAGTTCGTGAATTAATTCCTTCCAACCTTTGCATTTAAAATACATTTTTAAACTATTGTCTTTTTGCCAAACTAAATGTTGAGAAGGGTGGAACTTAATCTTTTCTGCACGTGTTGAAACGTTAGGACTAAAAACAACTTCAACAGTTATTTTTTCATCTCCGTGATAAACACCAAAACTTTCCTCACTCCATTCTTTAAAATTAAAGGTTTCAGGTTTAACAAAAAAAGTATTTGTTTCTAACACTTCTTCGATTAAATCTAATCTATAAATTATTGGTTTATTTTTGTAACCAAGACAGACTAAATAACCAAATCTTCCATAAATTAATCCAATCGGCTTTTCTTGTTTTTGGGTTGCAGTTCTGCTCTTTTGGGTTTTATATTTAAACCTAATCTCCGTTAAACCCTGAATACTGCGTTCAATAATATCCATTTGCTTTGGATTAACTTCTATTGTGGGTTGCACATTGTTTGTGTGTGCTGTTTGGTCTATGAGTTCTTGAAGATTGTTTATCATAGCAGTTGATAAATTGGTTTGAGTTGAAAGAACTTTATTTAAAGCATCTTTGGTTGTTGTATCACTTACCATAGTTGCATAACGTTCTAACGCACTTCTTTCGGTTGGTTGTAGCTTTAACAAAGCATTTGGCAACCCTGTTACTTTATATCTATTTGCTTTTCCGTGGTCAGTTTCAACACTTGTAACTTCATACTCTAATCCAACGTCTTGTAATTGAAAAAGCCAACGTTCAAGTGTCCGTTGGGATATTTCATATCCTCTACCTTTTATGTTTTCCAACATCTGTTTTTTAGTCATACCGATAGATGATGACTGCAAATCAACAGCAAGGTTCAAAATATCTCTTAAACGTGTATTTTTCATAATATCAAATTTACCACGACAAGATATGACGTGTCCAGTTGTTACATTATTATTATAACTACGAAACAAAAGAATAAAAAAATGACTAAAAAAATTAAATTCACCAAAACAAAAAAATAATTATAATTGGAGATTCAATTTAAAAGTGTAATCTATAAAAAAGAAATTTTATTAGCTGATTTTGCTTATATCCGAATTAAACAAAATACAATTGCATCTCGCAAGAGATTATATTCTTTGTTTGACTAAATGAAAAGGGTAAAAAGTAAAAATTTAACTAAACAAATTACTAATTTAGACCTAAATTTTTATATGCAAGTTTCAAAAAACTTTTACACTTTAAACTAGAGGGATAATCTA
>CACMNV010000002.1 GCA_902615025.1 uncultured SAR116 cluster alpha proteobacterium
TGGCAAAATTGATCAATGGATTGATTGGGGTAGTTTTACTTTTGCAGCTCCATGTTCTCTTCTTACAGCACATAAATTAAGTTTACCTCAAGATCAAAGAGATGAATTAATTGCTGACAAGGCAAAAAATGATATTTTCAATCTATTAAAGATATTAAACCTTCATTTAGCTAAAAAAGATTTCATTGTAGATGAAAAATTTAGTTTAGCAGACATACCACTTGGAATTTGGTGTAATAGATGTGTTAATCTAAAGATATCTTTTGATAATTTTCCAAATATTAATAATTGGTATATTAAATTGAAAGAAATGAACTCTTTCCAAAATACCGTGGTAAGTGCACCATTACCGCCTAATTAATTTTATTTATTGCACTAATTACAGCTAGGATTGGAGCTAAAGTTATACTGGTGTGAATTCCACATCCAAAAATAGATTGATCATTTTTATCTTTTAATTCAACGTATGCCGCAGATTCTGCTTTTGAGGTGGCGCTTCTAGTATTTTGTCCAAAATCCTTAAGTGTAAATTCTAAATTATAATTTTCTCTTATTCCATTTACGAATGCAGATATAGGCCCATTTCCTTCACTAGTGAAATTATCTATTCTTCCGTTGTATTGTATCTCAGCGTTAATTATTTCTAGACCAGAAGTTTTATTTGAAGCTTTAGAAACAAAGTTCATCAATTTAAAAGGATCAGTTTTTATGAATTGGTTTTGAAATATTTCCCAAATATCATTGCTAGAAATTTCAAGTCCAGATGTATCAGCTAGTTTTTGAACATATTTTGATAGCTCGATTTCTGCTTGTTTTGGAATCTTTACATGATGTTCAGTTTCTAATATCCAGGCGGAACCACCTTTTCCTGATTGACTGTTAACCCTGATAATTGCTTCATAAGTTCTTCCAATATCTGCGGGGTCTATCGGCAAGTATGGAACTTCCCATTTTTGAGAATTCGATTTTTCAATAGCATCCATTCCTTTTCTTATCGCATCTTGATGACTTCCTGAAAAAGCTGTGTGTACAAGTTTTCCAGCATATGGATGTCTCTCATGTATTGGTAACCTATTACAGTATTCTGTTGTTTCAATTAAAGAATTTATATCTGAAAAATCAATCTGAGGATTTATTCCTTGCGTAAATAAATTTAGACCTAAAGTTACTAAATCTACGTTACCAGTTCGTTCTCCATTTCCAAAAAGAGTTCCTTCAACTCTATCTGCTCCTGCCATCAATCCTAATTCTGTAGCAGCAACAGCAGTGCCTCTGTCATTATGAGGATGTAAAGAAAGCAAAATTCTTTCTCTATCAGAAAAGCTTTTGCTCATCCATTCAATTTGATCAGCATATATATTGGGAGATGACATTTCAACAGTTGCTGGAAGATTTATTATTACAGGTTTAAGTTCGTTTGCCTCCCAAGTGTCTAAAACTTCTTCGCATACTTCAAGAGCATATGGCAACTCAGTCCCAGTAAAACTCTCTGGTGAATATTCTAATCTAACATTGGTATTATTTAAAATACCAATGTTATCACTAATTATTTTTGCACCATCAGTAGCAATCTTTTTTACGCCGTTCATATCTTCTTTAAAAACAACTTTTCTTTGCAGAGTACTTGTAGAGTTATAAAGATGTATAATTGCGTTCTTTGATCCTTTTAAACTATCAATTGTTTTAATAATTAATTCTTCCCTTGATTGTGTTAAGACTTGAATGGTTACATCGTCTGGTATGTGGCCATCATTAATAAGTTCCCTTATAAAATTAAAATCCGTGTCTGAAGCTGATGGAAATCCAACTTCTATTTCTTTATACCCTACGTCTACAAGTTTTTTAAAAAATTTCATTTTACGGACACTGTCCATTGGTTCTGCCAATGCTTGGTTTCCATCCCTTAAGTCAACTGAACACCAAATAGGACATTTACTTAAAGGGTTATTAGGCCAATCCCTTTGTTTAATATCTACCATTTTGTATTGAGTATATTTGTTATATTTTGTCATTTTACATAAATCCTATAAATAAAAGTTTTAACATCCCTGGCTCCAAAGAGACAGGGCATCATAGGATCAAGAGATTATATATTGACAAATCATATAAATTCATAATTTAACCTAACAATATAACGAGTTTAGTCAAGAGGATTTAAACTTAAAATAAAATTACGAATATCAAATTGTAAATTTTTTTTTAATAGTTAAATTACTTAAATGGAAGACATAAAAAAAATCAGAAATTTTTCAATTATAGCCCATATAGATCATGGAAAATCAACTTTGGCAGATAGATTGATACAAGAATGTGGAGCTCTACAAGATAGAGAAATGAAAGAACAAGTTCTTGATAACATGGATATAGAAAGAGAAAGAGGAATTACTATAAAAGCTCAAACAGTTCGTTTAAAATATCGACATGATGATGGAGAAATCTATACTTTGAATTTAATAGACACTCCTGGACACGTTGATTTTTCTTACGAAGTGTCAAGATCTTTATCTGCCTGTGAAGGATCTTTATTGATTGTGGATTCTTCTCAAGGAGTTGAAGCGCAAACTCTTGCAAATGTCTATCAAGCAATTGATGTTGATCACGAGATAGTTACTGTTTTAAATAAAATTGATCTTCCTGCATCAGAGCCTGAAAGAATTAAAAAGCAAATAGATGAAGTTATAGGTTTGCCAGGTGCAGACGCAATTGAGGTTTCTGCAAAAACTGGGGCTGGAATTAAATCACTTTTAAGTTCATTAGTTGAAAAACTTCCTCCCCCACAAGGAAAAATTGATAATCAATTAAAAGCAATGTTAATCGACAGTTGGTTTGATCCTTATTTAGGAATTTTAATTTTAGTTAGAATTGTGGATGGTAAATTATTCAAGGGTCAGAAGATAAGGTTTATGTCAACTGGATCAAGTTATACTGTAGATAGCTTAGGAATTTTTACTCCTAAAATATTAAATGTAGACACAATCGGACCTGGTGAAATTGGTTTTTTCACAGCTTCAGTTAAAACTGTAGCTGACTGTAATGTTGGGGATACAATTACTGATGACAAAAAACCTACAAATTCAATGTTAGAAGGGTTCAAACCTTCAATACCTGTAGTTTTTTGTGGTCTTTTTCCAACTGATAGTGCTGATTTTAGTGATCTTAAAGATGCTTTAGAGAAATTATCCTTAAATGATTCATCATTTAGTTTTGAAGCAGAAACTTCTGCAGCATTAGGGTTTGGTTTTAGATGTGGATTTTTAGGTTTATTGCATATGGAAATCATTAGAGAGAGGTTAAGTAGAGAATTTAATTTAGAACTAATTTCTACTGCACCCTCAGTTGTGTATGAAATCAAAAAAGTTAATGGTGATATAGTTAAACTACATAATCCAGCTGATTTACCGGATGCTAATAATCTAGATTCTATTCAAGAGCCCTGGATAACTGCTACAATTTTTGTTCCTGATCAATATCTAGGTTCAGTTTTAACCTTATGTACTGAAAGAAGAGGAGAACAAGTTGATCTTAATTATGTTGGGACAAGAGCTATGTTGATTTATAAGCTTCCTTTAAACGAAGTTGTTTTTGATTTTTATGATAGACTGAAAAGTATTTCTTCAGGATATGCTAGTTTTGATTACCAGTTTGATAAGTATAGATTAGGAGATCTCGTAAAGGTTTCAATTTTAGTTAATGGAGATCAAGTTGACGCATTAGCAATGATTACAAATAAAGATCATGCTGAAAAAAGAGGTAGAGCTATTTGTTTGAAATTAAAAGAATTGATACCTAGACAATTGTTTAAGGTTGCCTTACAAGCTGCCATTGGCACTAAAGTTATAGCTCGTGAAACCATAAGTGCTGTTAGAAAAGATGTTACAGCTAAATGTTATGGAGGAGATATTTCTAGAAAAAGAAAACTTCTCGAGAAACAGAAAGCTGGGAAAAAGAAAATGAGACAATTTGGACAAGTTGAGATTCCTCAAAACGCTTTTTTTGAAGCTTTAAAGATTTAACTGGTTTTATTTATTCTTCTTTTTTTGGTTCCAAAATAAATAAAAAAAATTGTTAAGATGCCAAATGTTAATCCGGCGGGGAAGATTAAAAATGTGGATATGATTGGATGCCACACAAAACCTGAACAATTTAAAATATCTAAAGATGAACATGGATCAATATATCTACTTACAATTGCTTCAGCAATTTGTAAACTGTTAGGAGCATACTTGTACCATATTTGTCCTATCTTGGTGTATCCGACATTACCATCTATATGCAACAAAACATCTAAATAAATACCAAGAACTGATATTGCAAAAAAAATTAAACCAAATGTAATAAATATTCTTCCCATCTTATGCTATTTTTTAATATGATTAATGTAATTTTTCAATTATAAAAATCACTATGGAGAGGTGGCCGAGTGGTTTAAGGCGCACGCCTGGAAAGTGTGTAGGGGTGAAAGCCTCTCGAGGGTTCGAATCCCTCTCTCTCCGCCATAATATTTATATAATATATTGATATTATTATATTTTTAAATTTAATATATTTTTTACCCACAATCCTACCCACAATAAAGTATAATCTTAAACTCAAATGTTGTTGGGGGTTACTGCACCCTTTTCCTAATCAACAATGGTCAATAATCAGGGGGGTGGTCTGCCCATTGACCGTAGTCCATGGAACACTGACCAGGGTTCAATGATGGGTTGGTGGAGTTGGTGTTAGGAAGTTTGGTTTAAAATTTATACTTTTGTTTAATTAATCTCGTCATCTTCAAATAATCTTGCCGCTTCCATGTCTGCTGCAACAATTGCTAACAATTTTCTTTCCGTGAAATCTCTAAAATAATGTAAAATAATTGAAGTTTAATTATAATTAATTATTGTAATATTTATATTTAAAATGAATTATTAAAACATTATTTCGGAGTATTTGTTGTTTCAAATTAAAATTATAGGTTCAGGCGTAGCTGGATTGTGTGTTGCCAAGGAACTTATAGAAAAAAAAACTAATATAACAGTAATAGATAAGTGTAATGTACCCGGTCCTGAAAGTTGTTCATGGTGGGCTGGAGGAATGCTTGCACCTTGGTGTGAGGGAGAATCTACAGAGAAAATAATTGTTGATCTTGGCCAAGAGTCTATTCCTTGGTGGTCTAAAAATGTTAAAAATGTAGTTCAAAATGGCTCTTTAATTGTAGCTTTATCAAGAGATGAAAGAGAACTTAAAAGGTTTCAAAGAAGAACAGAAAATTATGATATTCTTGAAAATGAAGGAGTATGTGAATTAGAGCCAGATCTAGGGAAAAAATTTAATAAGGGTCTTTTTTTTAAAAATGAAGCACACCTGTCTCCAAGGGATTCACTCTCTGAACTTAAAAATGATCTTATTAAAAATGGGGTTGAATTTGTTAATGAAGAATTTCAATTTGATGAGAACACATATGATAAAAAAGAAATTATTATTGATTGTAGAGGTTTAGCTTCCAAAGATGAACAAAAGAGCCTTAGGGGGGTTAAGGGCGAAATGTTAATTATTGAATGTCCAGAAATTAATTTTACACGCCCTATAAGGTTATTACACCCAAGAATTCCATTATATATTGTTCCAAGAGGTAAAGGAATATACATGCTTGGTGCAACTATGATCGAAAGTAATGATAATAAAAATATTTCTGCTAGATCTCTAATGGAATTGTTGAATGCTGCGTATGCAATTAACCCTATTTTTGGAGAGGCGAAAATTAAAGAAATAGGCGTAGATGCAAGACCTTCTTATCCTGATAATATACCTAGTATAAGAAGGAAAGATAATGTAATTTCAGTAAATGGACTTTTTCGTCATGGTTTCCTTCTTGCTCCTGCTTTAGCTAGAATGGTATCAGAACTTATATTTGAAAATAAAGTACCGGAGATTATAAGTGAATATAGTAGTTAATGGTGAAAACAAAAAAATTACAAGTTTAAATTTGCAGCAAGCTATGAGTGAACTTGGCTATAAGAAAGTAAAATGTGCAACAGCTTTGAATGGTCAATTTGTGTCTGTAGAAGATAGAAATATTACCACTTTAAAAGAAGGTGATAAAATAGAGGTAGTCTCACCACAGCAAGGTGGATAATTAGATGAAAAAATTTTATGGAATAGAGATTGAAAGCCCATTGATGTTAGGCACAGCACAGTACCCTTCTCCATCAATTTTAATTTCATGTTTTAATAAAAGTAAAGCTTCAGTTGCAACAGTCTCCCTAAGAAGAGAAAGCAGTACTAGTCAATCAGGTAATAATTTTTGGTCAATAATTAAAAAACTGAATGTCCGAATTCTTCCAAATACTGCTGGCTGCCATACTGTTAAAGAGGCAATTACTACTGCACATATGGCCCGTGAAATCTTTAGCACTAAATGGATAAAATTAGAAGTTATAGGAGAAGAAGATACTCTACAACCAGACGTTTTTGGATTAGTTGAGGCTTCTAAAATACTTTCAGATGAAGGTTTTGAAGTTTTTCCATATACAACTGAGGATCTTGTAGTTGCAGAAAAACTATTAAATGCTGGATGCAAAGTTTTGATGCCATGGGGCTCACCTATTGGATCTGGTCAAGGATTAAATAATATTTTTGGATTAAAAGCATTAAGGTCTCATTTCCCAGAAATACCAATGGTAATAGATGCTGGAATTGGTGTACCATCTCATGCTACAAAAGCAATGGAATTAGGCTTTGATGCAGTCCTATTAAATACAGCAGTTGCTAAAGCTAGAGACCCTATAATGATGGCAGAGGCTTTTTCTTATGCAATTTTATCTGGATCTTTAGGCAAAAAAGCTGATCCTATGGAGCCAAGAGAAATGGCAGTTCCCTCAACCCCAATTTTTGGCAAGGCGTTCTTAGACTATGATCAGTAAATTTTATCCAATCTTTGATTCCTCTCTTTGGTTAAAAAAACTAATTCCAGGTGGGATAAAGTTTGTACAACTTAGAATAAAAAACCAACCTAAAACTAAAATTAGGTATGAAATCCAAAAAGCAAAATTAATATGTGATAAGTATGACGCCATTTTAGTGATAAACGATTATTGGGAAATGGCTTTAGAGGAAAATTGTAGCTTTGTTCATATAGGCCAAGAAGATTTACTAAATTGTGATATTAAAAAATTAAAATTAAATAGTATTAAAATTGGTATTAGTACACACGATCAAGATGAGTTAGAAACAGCACTTTCGAATTCTCCTGATTATATTGCGTTAGGACCCATATACCCTACCATTCTAAAAAAAATGAAATGGGGACACCAAGGAGTAAGAAAATTAACAGACTGGAAAAAGCAGATTGGGGAAATTCCATTAGTTGCAATTGGCGGGATGACGCCGGAGAGATCATTAGAGGCTTTTGATGCAGGAGCTGACATTGTTTCAGCTGTAACTGACATAACGTTAAACGAAAATCCAAAAAATAGAGTAATAAAGTGGTTAGAAACAGTAAATAATGTTTGAGAGATATGTAAGACAGCTAACGGTACCAGAAGTATCAAAAAATGGACAGTCTCTTTTAAATGATACTAAAATTTTAGTAGTAGGTGCAGGGGGGCTTGGCTGTTCTGCCCTTCAATTTTTAATAGGAGCAGGTTGTTGTAATATTACAATATGCGATAAAGATCTAATCAATCAAACTAATCTTCATAGGCAAACTTTATACAACGAAACTAATATTGGTTTAAAAAAAGTTGAAGTTGCCAAATCAATCCTAAGTAAATTAAACTCAAATTGCAAAATTACCATCGTAGATGACAATATTAATTCTGAAAATGCTTTTGAAATTATTGAAGATCATAGCGTTATAATTGATTGTGGAGATAGTTTTTTTTTAAGTTACATCCTTTCAGATGCATGTTATAAGCTCAAAAAACCATTTTTTACCTCGTCTGCAATAAGGTTTGAAGGTTATGTTGGTGGTTTTTGTGGTGGTGGCCCTTCCCTAAGAGCAGTTTTTCCAGACCTTCCTGACAATATTGAAAATTGTAATACTGCAGGTATCCTTGGCCCAGTTGTTGGTGTGCTAGGATCAATGCAAGCACAAATGGTTATAAATTATATTCTTAATTTAAGTCCAAACCCTATCGGTCAAATGATTTCTATAAATCTTAAAAATTATCAATTTTCATCCTTCAGATTTGATAATGCATCTGAACCCAAAAAATCTAACTTTAAATTTATAAGTCTCAATCAAATCCAAAAGGATGACATAGTGATTGAATTAAGAGATGACAAAGAAATGCCTGTTAACCGAACTAACAATATTATCAGAATTCCAATAGCAAATATTGAAAAAAGAATTTCAGAGTTTGATAAAAACAAACACCTAATCTTCATGTGTAGAAGTGGAGTACGTGCCTGGAAAGCAGCAAAATCAATAGAAGATAAATGGAATAATAAAATTAGTTTAATTGCTGATAATGAAATTATTTCTAGTTATGGAAAATAAATAGACATTTATATGTAAAATTTATTAAGAAAACACTCCGCTGATAAGTTTATTATTTTTTGTTATTATAAAACCCATGTTCGGTGAAATTCAAAAGATAGTTAGTTGAGGAACTAGAAAAATATAAATACATAGCATGGTTAAGATGAATTAGTGAGGAGATAACCTCCTCTTTATTTTATTTTAATCATCATCAGCTATTGGTTAATATTCATTAATCTGGTCTGCCCACTGACAGTAGTCCATGGAACACGGACCAAGGTTCATTGATGGGTTGCTAAGTTTGTTATTTGTTAGTTTTATTTAAATTTTATACTTTTGTTTAAATAACTTTTTCTGTTTTGAGTTAAAAATAAAAATTTTCAAAAAACAAAGATTTTTATTTGAATGGTATATGTATTATTTGTCTTAAGGAGGAGTCAATGTGTCAATGCATATACCATTCAATATACAAGATCATAATTTGTCTGTATTAAATTTTTATTTCAAAAATGTTAAATTTTTATAAACACTTAAATTCAGTCAATATAAGGCTAGAGTATAATTAGAAATTTTAAGTCTTTTGATTGGCAAGTCATCTTTAATGGATATTATTAAATAAAATTAATCCATGAATTACGACCCATAAAATTAATGTTAACATTACAGCAGCTGATCCATAATCTTTAGCTCTTTTAGATAAACCATGATAATCATATGATATTCTGTCAATTGCAGCTTCTATACTAGAATTTAATAATTCTATGATCAAGACAAGGGAAGTTGTGAAAATCATTAGCACGATTTCAATAGTACTAACTTCGGCAATCAATATTATAGATAATGAAATTATTGATAAAAACATTTCTTGTCTAAAAGCACTTTCTTCTCTCAAAGCAAAATTTAAACCTGACAACGAGTTTTTAGCCGCATGATATGCTCTTGTAATCCCAGTATTACCCTTATGAGGATTGTCTTCAATATTATACGTAGTGTCTTTTTTTCTTATGCTTACCAGATAAGACTCAAAGGTTTTACTTGTTGATACCCATGAAAATGTTTTAGCGTATTCTCTTGGCACTTTTCTTGGTATTAGCAAAGCCTTCTTACATGCTTCTTTTAGGTTAGAATCAAGAATACCTGCATTTGAGTTACCAATAACATCTAAAGGACCACTTATAGGGAAAGCCGCAACAGGCAAACCACATGCCATAGCCTCTAATAATACCAAGCCAAATGTGTCAGTTTTGCTTGGAAAAACAAATATATCCGCCTTGTTATAGTAGTATTCCAACTCTTCTTTACTCTTAGCGCCATGGAAAATAACCTTAGGGTATTTTTTTTTTAATTCTCTTAATGCAGGGCCGTCTCCTACAACCCATTTTTCATATGGCAGATCTATTTTTAAAAACTCTTCTAAATTTTTTTCTACAGATACTCTTCCTACATTTAACATAATAGGTTTTTGATTTTTTTTTCTGCCTCTTTTGGGCTTAAAAATCTCTAAATCTACACCTCTTGACCATATTTTAGGGTTGCTAATTTTGTGTTTTATTAAATCTTTTTTGACTTCTTCTGTAGGAACCATTACAAGATCAGAGCTATTATGAAACCATCTTAAGAATGAATAAGTAATTTTAAGTGGAAGTTTTGTCCTTGCATGAACATACTCTGGAAATCTCGTATGATAGGCTGATGTAAAAGCTAAACCATTTCTATTAGCATATCCACGCGCGGAAAGACCTAAAGGACCTTCAGTAGCAATATGTAAACGATCTGGATTAAATTCTCTGATCATAGATGAAACTCTAGCACCAGGGAAAAGAGATAATTTTATTTCAGGATAAGTTGGACATGGTATTGTTAAAAAACCCTCTGGTGTAATTAACTTTACCTCATGACCAAATTTCTTTAATTGCTTAGATGTCTCATCTAAAGTTCTTACTACCCCATTGACTTGAGGATACCAAGCGTCTGTTACAATTAAAATTTTCATGCTATTTTTTTAACTTTAGTTAGATCGTTTTGATATAAATGATCATGACTCAATTCAGCCCAATTAATAATTTCCAGTTCTCCATTTTGGTGTTCAACTAAAGCTGAAATAGATTCAACCCAATCACCATCATTTGCGTAAATTTTATTATTGATTGTTTTCAATTCAGGTTTATGTATATGACCACATACCACACCATCACATCCTCTTCTAGACGCCTCTTTTACCATAAGAGTTTCAAATGCATTTATAAAAGAAACTGCTTTTTTAACTTTTAATTTTAAATACTTGGATAGTGACCAATACGGTAATTTAAAAAAACGTCTTATTTTGTTAAACCACCTATTTAGCCATAATAGAAAAGTATATGCTGAGTCTCCTAAATATGCTAGCCATCTGGCATGTTGCATTACTTCGTCAAAAAGATCACCATGAACTATCCATAATTTTTCTTTCTTTGCAGTTATATGAAAAGCCTCATTTTTTATCTTAATATCACCAAATGCAATACCTAAAAAAGTTCTTGCCCCTTCATCGTGATTGCCTGGAATAAATGTAATTTTTGTGCCTTTTCTAGCTTTTCTTAAAATTTTTTGGATAACATCATTATGTGATTGAGGCCAATACCACTTTTTCATTAAACGCCACCCATCTATAATATCACCAACTAAATATAGATATTTACTTTCATTATATTTTAAAAATTCAAGAAGATGTTCAGCTTGTGCACCAGTTGAACCTAAATGAATGTCAGAAATCCAAATAGCTCTATAATTTTTATTTTGATACTTATCCATATCTAAATAGAATTTTTTAGAATTAATTTAAAATCCTTATACATAGGTTTTATTACAGATTTATTTCTAAAAAATTAAATAAATAAAATTAAGCTTATAATAATTTTCATACATATAAATATACTTTTATTGATTACAAAAATATTAAATTTTTATAAACACTTAAATTCAGTCAATATAAGGCTAGAGTGTAATTAGAAATTTTAAGTCTTTTTAAAATATTTTTCTTTAAATTTTAAAGCAACTGAAACTAGTAATATTAGTATTGGTACTTCGACAAGTGGACCAACGACAGTTGCGAAAGCCTCTTTTGATGCAAGTCCAAAAGTAGCTATTGAAACTGCAATAGCTAATTCAAAATTATTTGAAGCAGCTGTGAATGATAAAGAAGTAGCTTTTGGATAATCTATACTCGTAAATTTACTCATACCAAAACTAATAAAAAACATAATTAGAAAATATATAATAAGAGGAATTGCTATTAAGATAACATCATAAGGAAGCTTAAAAATTTCATTTCCTTTTAGAGTAAACATAATAATTATTGTAAACAAAAGCGCAAATAGTGTAATGGGACTTATTCTAGGTATAAATTTTTTTTCATACCATTCCTCTCCAAATTTCTTGACTAATAATGATCTTGTAACAAAACCAGCTAAAAATGGAATACCTAGATAAATTATAACTATTTTGGCTACGTATAATATTGAAATATCAAAAATCTGTCCACTAAACCCAAAAAATTCAGGCAAAAATTTTAAAAAAAACCATGCATAAGGTGCGAAGAAAATAATTTGAAAGATTGAATTAAAGGCAACTAACCCTGCTACATATTCTGAACTCCCCCTAGCCAAATCATTCCAAACAAGAACCATCGCTATGCATCTTGCTAAACCAATTAATATAACACCAGTCATGTATTCAGGCTTATCAGAGAGAAAAGTAACAGCTAAAAAAAACATTAATACAGGACCAATTATCCAATTTTGGAATAAAGACAAAGCTAAGACTTTCTTATCTTTAAATACTTCAATTATTTTTTCATATTTCACTTTTGCCAAAGGTGGGTACATCATTAAGATAAGACCTATTGCAATAGGAATATTCGTATTACTATAGGTTATTGAATCAAGAAATTTAGGCATATTACTAAAAATATTACCTAAAGCTAAGCCTATAATCATTGCAAGAAATATCCAAAAAGTAAGATATCTATCTAAAAATGAAAGATTTAATTTTTTGTGTTTAAGATTCATGTTTTTTAAGCAACTTCCTGACCATTTACCCATACTTTTCTAATGATTGGCAAATCATCTTTAATGCTTAATCTTACCAAATCTGCTTTTAAACCTTCTTTGATTAGACCTCTGTCATTCAAGCCAGTTGCTTTACAAGGGTTTGTAGTTACAGCAGAGATACTTTTAGGTAAATTATTTGACCTTATACCCCACATTATAGCTGCCATTAATAATGATGACGGAACATAATCAGAACTTAAAATATCAAGAAGGTCTTCATCAATAAGTGATTGAGCTGAAACATTACCCGAATGAGACCCTCCTCTTACTAAATTTGGAGCTCCCATTATTATTTTCATATTACTACTATGACACTTTGTTGCTGCTTCAAGAGTTGTTGGAAATTCAGCTAAATTTATACCTTGTGAACAACTCTCTTCTACATCGGAAATTGTAGTATCATCATGACTAGCTAATACTGCATTAATTTTTTTACTAAATTTTATTGTTTCACTTTTATGTTTTTTACCAAACATTTTTTGTAAATCTTTTAAATGCAAAAAGTGTTGTTCAATCTGTGGTTCTGAAAGACCAAATTTTCCTGATAAATAAAGTTTGAACTGTGAAATATCACGAAACTGTCTTTGGCCAGGTGTGTGATCCATTAGGCTTACTATTTTTACCTTATCTTGAGTATTAAACTCTTCTAATTCTTGAATTAAATTTTCTGAACATATTTCAGCTCTTAGATGGATAAAATGGTCAATCTTAAACGATTTTTCTTTTGATAATTTATTAATAGAAGTAGCTGTTTCTCTTGCATATTTGTCATATCTATGTACACCATCTTTGTTTATAGATCCTACTCTTAAAGCATCGAACACTGTTGTAATTCCCACAGATGCTAATTCACCATCATGAGCTATAAGAGCATTATTTATAGGCCAATTAACTCCAGGTCTAGGTTTCATATGTCTTTCTAAGTTGTCTGTGTGTAATTCTACTAAACCTGGGATTAAATAATCTTCATTGCAATCAATAGATCTGGGTATAGAGCTTTTTCCTTTGTTGATACTTTTAATTAGCCCATCTTTTAATTGGACATTTCCCAAAAAGACTTCGTCATGAGTTACAATATTAATATTATTTAAGATTACGTCAGACAAAATAAACACCTCTAATCTACAAATACAAATCTAATATTACAGTTTTTTTAAATGTAAAAAAAATTTAATTAAATTGAAATAAAACTACTATAAATAAAGCTTATGGAAAAAAATTATAAAAGATATGCAATATATTACGCACCTATAGAAAATCCGGAGCTTGATCTGTTCGGAAAATGTTGGCTTGGTTGGGATCCTTACAAAGGTGAAGAAACAACAAAGTCAGATCTTTCAAAATTACCTAGTTTCAAAAAATTTTCTGGCTTAGTTCTTACACCAAAACAATATGGATTTCATGGCACTATAAAAGCTCCATTTAGATTAAAAAATAAATATACGTATAATGATCTTGAAAATAAAGTTTGTGAAATATCAAAACAAATACAAAGTTTTCATTTAGATAAATTAGTTATTAAAAAATTAGGTAATTTCATAGCATTAACTCCATCTAAAAACCTCAAAGTAAATAACGTATCTAATAAATTTGTAGAAGGATTAGATTTTTTAAGAGATGATCTTTCTGAAGATGAAATTAAAAAAAGACATCCTCATAAATTGTCTTTTAACCAAAAAAAAATGCTCTTCAAATGGGGTTATCCTTATGTATTTAATGAATTCAAATTTCATTTAACTCTTACAGGTAAACTTAGAATTGAAGAAATAGACAATGTTTATAAATATCTTCAAACAATTTTAAAGAGTGTAAATTTAAGAAAAATACACTTTAAAAGTATTTGTATTTTTGGACAAAAGACTGATGAAAAATTTTATTTTATTAAAAAAATTAATTTTACCCATTCAAAGCATTAATTAAATTATCAACTCCCGATTCTAAATCAGAGTCATTTTCGACATAAATTGTATCAGAAGGCAAATTTTCTATTTTTCTATTAAGTCTTTTATTGATTTCATCTTTGTTTTCTCTGTTTCTTATAAGAAGTCGATTTTCAATATTTTTTTTTGATGCAACAATACAAATAATTTTTGCGTTAGGATATTTTTTTTTTATTTCCTTCAAAGCATGTCTTGAACCATTAAAAATTACATTTGTACCTTTTTTTAAGAATTCATCTATTTTTTTTGGGATACCGTAAGATAAGGAATGAGCATCCCAAGTTATCGTAAAAAAGCTATCTTTAACCTTTTTTTGGAAATCTTTATCGGATATTGATACGTGGTCTTCATTATTGTCATCGGGAGTTCTTGTAATATACCTTTTGACAAAATAAAAATTTTTAAATTTATCTCTTATTTCGTTTAATAAAGTATCTTTACCAACACCAGAAGCACCTACAATCACAAATAAATTACCATTAAGTTTGTTCATCTGATTACAAAATCTCTATAAATTTTCTAAATTAACTTCCCTGGTAGCAACTTTGTTTCTAGCTATTTCATCATGGAATATTCCAATTATTGCTGAGCCATTTAGTTTAGCTTTTTCTATCAAATGCAATACAATATTTTTATTATTGTGGTCCAAACTTGCAGTTGGTTCATCTAAAAGTAGGTATGGGTAATTATGAATAAAACCTCTTGCAATATTTACTCTTTGTTGTTCACCTCCAGAGAAAGTTAAAGGAGATAAGTTCCATAAATTTTTAGGAATTTTTAGGATTTCTAAAATTTCTTGTCCTTTTTTTAATGCTATTTTCTTTTCACATCCAATATCAAGTAAAGGTTCTATTACAACTTCTATTGTTGGCACTCTAGGAACAACTCTTAAGAATTGACTAACATAGCCTAGCTTATTTTTTCTTAATTTCAAAATATCTCTTGCACTTGATTTTCTAACGTTTACATCTGCGATAAGAACATCACCTTTGCTTATAACATAACTTCCATATATCAATTTTAGTAAAGTAGATTTACCTGTTCCAGAGTTTCCTGTAAGAGCAACAACTTCCCCTTTATCCACTTTGAAGTTTATATTTTTAAAAACATTTATGTTTGTATTATTTTGATTATAAAGTTCGAAAGATTTATTTAAATTTTTTATTTGTATCATGCTACACCTGAAGTACTGAACTTACTAATAATTGTGAATATTTATGTTGTGGATCATCTAAAACCTGATCACACAAACCAGCTTCTATTACATTTCCATTTTGCATTACAATGATACGATCAGCTAATAGTCTTACAACTGCAAGATCATGTGTAACTATTATTGCTGCAATGCCAAGTTCTCTTACAAGGTTTCTCAATAAATCTAAAATTTTTGCTTGAACAGATACGTCCAAACCCCCAGTAGGTTCGTCCATAAAAATAAGTCTTGGTTTAGTTACTAGGTTTCTTGCAATTTGAAGCCTTTGTTGCATTCCTCCAGAAAAAGTACTTGGCTTATCGTCAATTCTACTAACATCAATTTCAACTTTTTCTAACCAACTTGAAGCAATCTCGCGAATTTCTCCATAATTTCTATGACCTATTGCCATTAATCTTTCCCCAATATTTCCTCCTGCACTTATATTCATTCTGAGACCATCACGAGGATTTTGATGCACAAATGCTAGATCAGATCTTTGAATTAAACGAAGTTTTGGTTCATCGATTTTAGTGAAATTGAGGATTTTTTTTGATTTATCGTTTAAAAGAATATCTCCTTCATCAACTTTTAAATTTCCATATATACAGTTTAATAATGTAGATTTTCCAGAGCCGGATTCGCCAACAATTCCAAGGACCTCACCAGAATTAATATCTAAAGATACATTTTTACACCCTACATTTTGGCCATAGTATTTGGAAATATTTGAAGCTTTAAATAAGAAATCTTGCATCATTATTGATCTTCTTCTTTTGAATTTAATTGTGTTTGTTCTTTGCAATAATCCGTGTCTGAACATATGTATGATCTTTTACCATCATCAGAGACTATAATTTCATCTAAATAACTATCACTGGATCCACATATTGAGCATTTGAAATTGGCTTTCATAGCTTCAAAAGGATAGTCTTCAAAATCAAGACTTTTAACATTTGTGTAAGGTGGGATAGCATAAATCCTTTGTTCTCTTCCTGCACCAAAAAGTTGAATAGCTGGATTATTATTCATTTTGGGATTATCAAATTTTGGAATAGGAGAAGGATCTGTAACATAATTACCGTTTGTTTTTACTGGATATGCATATGCTGTCTCAATATGACCGTGTTTTGCAATATCTTCATAAAGTTTCACAAACATTAATCCGTATTCAGAAAGAGCATGCATTTTTCTTGTTTCTGTCTCTCTAGGTTCTAAAAATCTGAGAGGTTCTGGAATTGGAACCTGATATACTAATATTTGTTGCTCTTTTAATTTTGTCTCTGGAATTCTATGTCTAGTCTGTATAAGAGATGCATCGGAGGTTTTTTCAGTTACAGCTACATTTGCAGTTTTTTGAAAAAATTTTCGAATTGATACAGCATTTGTAGTGTCATCTGCACCTTGATCTATCACTTTTAAGACATCTTTAGGTATTAAACATGCAGATGTTACCTGAATCCCACCAGTCCCCCAACCATATGGCATTGGCATTTCTCTTGAGGAAAAAGGAACTTGATATCCAGGAATGCATAAAGCTTTTAATAGCGCTCTCCTAATCATTCTTTTTGTATTTTCATCTAAATAAGCAAAATTATAAATTTGAATATCTATATTTTTATCTTTACTCATATCATTCATTTTATAACCTTTTTACATTTCGTTTAGCATCAGCCCTAATTTTTCTAATAAGTTCAAGTTCAGATTGAAAGTCAACATAATGTGGCAATTTTATATGCTCTAGAAACCCAGTTGCTTGAATATTGTCACAATGTGAAATTACAAACTCCTCATCTTGTGCTGGTGCACCAGAATAGTCTTCACCTAGTTCCTTCCATCTTAATGCTCTATCAATTAAGGCCATAGCTAGAGCTTTTCTTTCCGTTTGTCCAAATACAAGACCATAGCCTCTTGTAAATTGTGGAGGTTCAATTTTTGATCCTTGAAATTGATTAACCGTTTCACATTCAGTTAAGATAATTTCTGCAACATTAATATCAAAACCTAATTCAGGTATATTAAGTTCAATTTCAACTATACCTATTCTAAGCTCTCCTACAAATGCATGATTTCTTGCATATCCTCTCTGAGTAGAATATGCAAGACCTAGCAAAAAACCTTCATCACCTCTTGATAATGCTTGTAATCTAGCTGCACGTGATGTTGGAAAGCTAATAGGCTCTCGAGTAATATCAATAGGATCAAGATTATTGTCTTTTTCTTTTTGCATTAAATCTTCTTGATTTAAAAAGCTCAAAACATGAGGTACTTTTTTATTTTCAAATTGTTGTGTTGGGCTTAAGGGAGTTTCATTTTCAGCTAGTAATTTAAAATCTAAAAGTCTATGGGTATAATCAAAAGTAGGACCTAGTTTTTGACCACCTGGTATGTCTTTAAATGTTGCTGAGATGCGTCTAAGACATAGCATATTAGCTGTATCAATAGGTTTGCTATAACTAAATCTTTTAAGAGTAGTTCTGTAGGCTCTCAACAAAAAAATCGCTTCAATCAAATCACCTCTGGATTGTTTTATAGCTAATGCTGCCAAATCTTTATCATAAAGAGATCCTTCAGACATTACTCTATCTACTCCAAGTGTAAGCTGTTCTGTAATTTGGTTTAGAGAAACATTTGGAACAGAAGGATCGCCTCTTCTTATCTCTGACATCCAAGAGTGTGCATTATCAATTGCTTTCTCTCCACCTTTAACTGCTACATACATTTAATACTCCGAATTTGTGACGCTAATTTTTGTTGAACGAGGAATAGATAAAATGTCTAAATCATTTGTAAAATAGAAATCTAAACCTAGAGGATAAAGATGACTATTATTAATAAATAGTTCTGGATTAGGTAATTCAATTTGCAGTTTATCTTTTATACCCGGCCCATTAATATTACATTTTATTTTCTTATAATTTGACTCTTCTATTATTAAAGTTGCAGATCGTTCTGGATACTCAGGCACTCCAGTTTTGAATTCATCCAAAGGTAGTAAAGATTCCCAATCTCCAACTGCAAAATTAGCATTTTGTTTGTCAGAAACAATAGCTCCAGTATTAAAAATTAACCAATCTTTAACTTCGTCTGTACTAAAATCTTTAGAGAGGTAAACATTACTTTCATTATCACATAATGTAATCAATATTGTAGCGGCAGCATTTGACAAAATATTTGGTTTTTTAAGTTTAGTGATTTGAAAGTGTCTACCTGGATAAGAGGTAGCATTAACTAAAGATCTAAAAGAAATAGAACTATTTATAGATTCTTCTGAAAAATGATAATTATTTTCCATCAATCACTCTCTCCTCTTACAAGAGTAAAAAAATCAACCTTAGTAGCTTCAGCTTTTGAAAGAATTTTATCTCTTTTATCTTTTTTAATTTTCTCTAAAGGAATTATAATATTTTCATTAACTTCCTTGGACATTTTAGTCTGTAAAAGGGCATCACATACAGCGCTTATTTCAGCTTTTCTTTTACTTCTTCCTTGAACATAACTATGACCAATTGTACCACAATCTAATTTTACGGAGCATCTAGTTATTGTGACCTCGCCAATATTAAATTTATCACCAGTAACACCCATTTTCCCTTGGGCCATTATGCTACCAATCTCAGGTTGTCTTAGCCATTCATAAGAAATTTTTATTTTTTTTTGATCCCAAAGATTTAGCAAATCATTCTGATCAGATATTGCTAACAAACTCATCCAAGATTTTCTTTTTTCAATCATTATAAATATGTCTTTACTATACAACTATACAACTTTTAATTAAATATAGTTATGTTATATTAATTGCACAACATTATTTTTGTTAAAGTTTTGTTACATAAATTTTATGTCTATTTATTATCAAATATATGAATCTTTAAAAAAAGATCTCAGTAATAACTTATATAAACCAGGTGAGAAGTTACCTTCTGAAAATGTTCTCTCAAAAAGATTTGGAGTGAATCGACATACTATAAGAAGGTCTTTGCAACTTTTAAAAGATGAGGGAATTTTATTTTCTAAAAGAGGGTCTGGTATAATTGTCCATGATAATAGATTTAAATATAAGATTGGAAAAAGAGTGAGATTTTCTCAAAATATTTTAAACGAAAACTATGTTCCCGAAACAACTATACTTAGGTCAGAAATTAGAAAAGCTTCAAAAATAGAGGCAAAAAATTTAGAAATAAATTCAAAACATGAAATTCTTTTAATTGAAACAATAGGAAAAATTAACAACGTTCCATCAATTAAAACTAAGAGAATAATTTCAAATAAAAGATTTCCTGATTTTTTTGATATATTTCAAAAACAATTATCAATAACAAAAACACTTAAAATATTAGGCGTAAATGATTTTTTTAGAAAAAATACTCTTGTGACTGCAGAACAGGCTGACAGTATTCAAGCTAATTTACTTCATTGTAAGATAAATAGTCCTCTCCTTAAAACAACATACATTAACCAAGATCTAAATCTCATTCCAATAGAGTATAGTCAAACATGGTTTGTAGGGGAGCGAATTCAATTAGCATTAGAAAATTAAATATTTTAATATTTGTAATAAAAATTTCATAAAAACAAGCTAATTACAACTAATGAACCATTTTAAATCAGTTAATACCTCAGGGTACATTTTACACGGAGCAAAAATTTTACATAACTGTCAAATGCAGTCAGGGACTTTGACCATTGAAGATGACTTTATCTCATCAATTGAAGCTAACAAAAAATTAGAAAATTTGAAAAAAAGTTATCCAGTTGTAGATTTGACAGGTTTTTGGGTATTACCTGGAATAATAGATTTGCATGGAGATGGCTTTGAAAGACAATTGTTTCCTAGACCAGGTGTAAGTTTTGATATAAGTGAATCGCTAAAAATTGTTGATAAAGAGCTATCTATAAATGGAATTACAATGGCTTATTTAGCATGCAGTTTTAGTTGGGAAGGAAAAGTGAGAAGCCCAGAGTATGCTAAAACATTTCTAGAAAATTTAAATAAATACAAACAATCTATGATTACGAATATTGATATTCAGATAAGATATGAGACACACCTAGTAGAAAAAGTTCAAGAGCTTATTAATTTAATAAAAAAATATAATCTTAACTATGTTGTGTTCAATAATCATATTCCAGATGCTCTAGATAAAATTAAAAATAAACCATTCGCATTTTCTGTATGGGCTAATAAAATGTCTCTTAAGAATAGTGAACTTGAAAATATAGTTCGTTATCGAGTATCAAAAGAAAAGCAAGTAAGTCATAGTTTGAAAATATTAAGCGATTTTCTGAAATCAAAGAATATTAAATTTGGTTCGCATGACGATGAAAGCATTGAAGATAGAAAATGGTTTAGAAGTTTTGGTGCTAAAATTTGTGAATTTCCAACAACTATTTTAGCTGCTAAAGAAGCACACTCTAAAAATGAAAATGTAATAATGGGTGCGCCTAATTTAGTAAGAGGTGGTTCACATAATGGAAATATATCTACCTTAGAATTATTAAAACTAGGATACTGTAGTATTTTAGTATCAGATTATTATTATCCATCACTACTTCAGTCAATTTGGTATTTATTAGATCATAAGATTTGTTCTATTGAAAATGCATGGGCATTAATATCAGAAAATCCTGCGAAGGCACTAAATATTGACAAAAGAGGAGCTATAAAAGTAGATAATTACGCAGATTTAGTAATTATAAACCCAAAAACAAGAGAGATAGAAGCAACAATATGTAATGGAGAGATTGCAAATATATGTAAAAGTGTTGCTGACAGGTTTATTAGGTCATCTAATTCTGTATTCTAATCTATTTATATTTTGATATAAAATCTTCAACACTTAAAGTTCTAAAGTCGTCTAAGGAAGATCCTATTTTCTCATGAGACCAATTCCACCATTGAATTTCAGACAATTGAATTGCAATTTTTTCTGAAAACCTTCTTCTTATAATCTTAGCAGGATTTCCTGCTACAATAGTATAACTTTCTACATCTTTGGTAACAACAGAACCAGCTCCAATTATAGCACCATCCCCAACAGTAATTTTAGGTTTAACAATAGCAGCATGTCCTATCCATGTATCATTGCCAATTATAGTTTTTCTGGAATATCGATTTTTAAAAAAATCTTTGTCATGTTCTTTGTCTTCCCAATAGTCAGTTGATCTATATAAAAAATGATGAAGACTTGCTTTTTCCATTGGATGGTCCGTTGGACCTATTCTAACAGAGCTTGCAATATTAGAAAATTTTTTTATGTCTGTATTGGCTATATCACAAAATCTTGTACAATAAGAATAATCACCGAATTTTGAATTTGAAATAATAGAATATTCGCCTATTTCAACAAATGAACCAAAATTACTGTCTACAATTTGACAATCTGAATGAATTAAAGGCTTGTTTTTATTTAGTTTTTTCATGATTTTAAAAAAGAAGTTAAAATGGTACTAATACCATTTTAACTTTTAAAGTTATCTTGGAAGTAAATCTTTAACTTCCTCATCCATTTGTTGTTGAAGTTCTTTCATATCATTATACTCGTCAGTAACAATCCCTTCAATACTGTCGAAAATAACTTGAGTGATAGCAAGACCTTTATCACCAGGATATGCTTGCCAATCGCTCAGCAAGGGAAGTTGTCGAACTGCAGTCGCTTTATTAGGATTTTCTGAATAAAAGTCTTTCAAAACAATTTCGTTTGCTGCTTGGTTAGGTGGCATATAACCAGTTGTTCTAGCTACATCTGCAGCTCCCTCGCCTGAAGTAATAAATTTGAGCCACTTCCAAGAAGCATCAATTACTTTAGGATCTTTTGATTGTGATACTAACATTGCAGCATTACCACCAGCAGGCAAACCTTTTGGGCCTGATTTCATTAATCCAGGATACTCATTGGTTTTGAAGGTAAAATCAGTTTTATTTCTTTCTACAGCCGCCACTGAAGAAGTTGACCAAAAAAACATTCCTGAGTTTCCTGAATTAAAAAATGCTTGAGCTTCGCCGGTACCTAAATTAGGCATATTACAGCCTTCAAAAAGCATTTTCATCGTCTCAAGGGCTTTTAGTCCTTCGGGAGTATTAATCATAAATTTTCCATTTTCCATAAGCGCTTGACCCTGACTCCACATCAATGCTTGCAAAAACCAATTTCCAGTTATGTTCCATCCCCAAAACATCGGTTGCTTAACACCTGCGGCAATTAATTTTTTGCAAGCACCCACTACGTCTTCCCAAGTTTTAGGTAGATCATTTACTGATTTTACGCCTGCTTTGGCCATAACATCCATATTATAATAACCAATTGGCAATGAGATTGAGAACGGTAATCCATACACTTTATCATTAAATTTTGATAAATTTAACATGGACGCATGGTAACCATCTTTTTTAAAGTTAGCTTCTTTAGCTATAAATGGCTCTAACGATTTTGCTATTCCTTTTTCTACTAGAATAGCCTGTCTGTTCAAACCTTGCATTGTTACATCTGGAAGTTTGTTAGCAACAGCTTCTCTAAGAATTGAATTTGTACCGTCTTCATAATTTTCATATGGAGCTCTTATTTTAATCTCAATATCTGGATGAGCTTTGTAAAATTTGGGAAGTATCTTTTCATACGTAATTTCAAAAAGACCAGCATAAGGATAAGCAAATTCTACTACAACCTTAGCTTGTGCTACACCTAGAAATATTGTAATCAAATATATTAGAGTAGCTGAGTAAAAGTTTTTCATTATTTTTTCTCCTATTCGAGGGGTTCTATGACCTTAAAACTTAGAACCCCGTTTTATCATTTAGCTTGATTGCTAAATGAATTCTTTTAATTATTTCATTCCTGAAAAAGTAATTCCTTCAATAAATCTTTTTTGAGCGATAAGAAACGCAACTATAAGTGGTGTGACAATAGTAACAGCTACTGCCATCATAGGTCCGTGCAAATCACCTTCGGTATCTTGTTTAAAAACTCTCATTCCAAGAGGAGGAGTAAATAAGTCAGGATCACCAGTTATAACTACTCTTGGCCAAAAATAATCATTCCAATGAGCGACCACAGAAAAAATTGCAAAAGCTAACAATGCTGGTACGGCAGTAGGAAGCATAACCCTCCATATTATGGAAAACTCACTCATCCCATCCATTCTTCCGGCATCAATATAATCATCAGGTACAGTCATAAAAAATTGTCTCATAAGAAAAATTCCAAAAACAGATATAGTCCAGGGGATAATTAGTGCAGCATAAGAATTTGTTAAACCTAATTTTGCAAGCATAATGTATAAAGGCAAGGCAACAGCATGAATAGGAATTAGTAGACATAGTAAAACTAATGTGAAAATAAATTCTCTTCCTACGAATCTTAATTTTGCGAGGGCATAAGCTGCTGGTAAAGCAACAACAACTTGTAATAAAAATATTGAAGCTGTTACTATTACACCATTTAATAAATATCTCAGCAATGGTGCTTTTGTAAAAGCTTGAGTGTAATTCATAAATGCAGGTTTTTTTAGACAATTTTCAGTTACATTTTTTAAAAGAATATTGTAGACCTCTCTTTCGGTTTTACCTGGCATTTTAAGCATTAAAGAATTAACTTCTTCTTTCTCAGGTGTATTAGATTTAAAGCAAAATTGATCAACAATTTTTTCCTGTGTTCCTAAAAAACCTGCTTTTTCTCCTTTGGAATTTTTCCCAGTTTCTATCTCTCCTTGTGACTGAAAGGAATAGCTAATCATGCTATAAAAGGGGAGGATTACAATAATTGCTCCCAATATTAGTAAAAAATGTTTTATAGGTTGACCAATGTCATAATTCATGAGTAGTGAACCTTTCTTTCAACTAGAAAACGTTGAATTAAGGTAATAGACAAAACTAAAATTAAAAATATAACAGAAATAGCTGCTCCAACTCCAATAAGGTTTTGTTTAATCCCTTTTTCAAAAATTGCAAACATCATTACATATGCTGTTTTGGATGGTCCTGCGCTTCCAAATCCATAAAAAGCTTCAACTATATCAAACACCTGAAAGGCTTTTATGAATGATATAGTTACAACAAAAACTGTTGTAGGTCCTAAAGCAGGCCATGTTACCAACTTAAATCTTTCCCATCCAGATTTTGCTCCATCCATTTCAGCTGCCATGTAAAGTTCTCTTGAAACACTTGTTAAACCAGCCAAATAAAGAACCATATTAAAACCAAACCCCTGCCAAACGCCAACAAAGCAAACTACCCAAATCGCATATTTTTTATCTCCTAACCAGTTAGGCATATTGCCGTTACATATAGAGCCATACCAACTTTCTGAGGCTTCCTGTCCAACAAAGGATAGGGTAAATAAATTGTATATATAATCAATTTCACATCCGGAAGAGAGCAATCTATTTATTGAGCCTGCAGTAGGATGAAGCATAACTTGCCAAACTATTGCCATTGCCATCAAAGTTGCCATAACAGGTAAAAAATAGATTGTTTTATATATTTCACTAAATCTTGTAATTGAATTTATTAAAAGAGCAGCACCTAAGCCTAGTCCAACAGTAAGTGGCACAACAACAATTACATATCTAAGCGTTGCTCCCCACATTTTTTCATATGATGATCTAGTGAAAATTTTGAAATAATTTTCAAAACCTACAAATTCAAAAGTTTTGTTGCCTAGTGAATAATCTGTGAAGCTTAAGAAAATTGCGATAGCAATTGGGATTCCAAATATTAGTAACATTAAAATTAATGCAGGAGATACAAACCAATAATGTGCTCTTTGTGAATTCATTAAGCTATTTTTTTCTGGAAAGTATGATAAGAGGCATTAAATCTGACCCCATCTACATCAAAAAATAGAATCTTTTCTAGATTTATAGAAAAATTAATGGAACTATCAACTTTAATATTAGTAAAATCACTATGGGGTATTCTTATGATAATTTTATCGCTGAATGATTTAACTTTTAAATGTAAAAAATAGTCTGAACCTAGATTCTCAATGTGCTTTACACTACCATTAAATTGATTAGTTTTTTTATTTAAAATAATATTTTCAGACCTAAAACCAACAAAAATTTTAGTATTTTTGATTTTAGTTTTAAAATTTGATTTGAAGTTACCTATTGATAAATAACCTAACTTGTCAGTAGTAGCAGGTAAAATATTGATTTTTGGAGAACCAATAAACTCTGCGACTTTAATACAATTTGGTTCAGAATAAATTTTGTTTGGTTCATCAAGCTGCAAAATTCTACCATCCATCATTACTGCCATTCTGTTAGACATCGTGAGCGCCTCAGCTTGATCATGAGTTACATAGATAAATGTAATCCCTAATTTCTTATGAAGTTCAGACAACTCTGATCGCATATGCACCCTTAAGGCTGCATCTAAATTTGATAATGGCTCGTCCATTAGAAAAGCAATTGGTTTTCTAACCATTGCTCTTCCAAGAGCTGCTCTTTGCCTTTGTCCTCCAGACAATTGACCAGGTTTTCTATTTAAAAGTTTTTTTAATCTTAAAATTTCGGCTGTTTCTGAAACAAGAATATCCAATTTTTCAAGTTCTTTTTTGGCAAAATACTTACCAATTAAAGGGAATCTTTGAAATGACGACAAATCTCTCAATTTTAATGGAGTTAACATATTTTCTTTTACTGTTAAATGAGGGTAAAGTGCGTATGATTGAAAAACCATTGCAAGATTCCTATCGGACGGTCTGACAAAAGTAACATCTTTTTGGTCAATATAAATCCTACCAGAATTGATTTGTTCTAAACCAGCTATAATTCTTAATAAAGTTGATTTTCCGCAGCCAGACGGACCAACTAGTGTTATGAACTCTTTACTCTTTATTTCTATAGAAATATCTTCGATTACACTTGTATTTCCGTATGATTTATAAATTTCTTTTACTTGAATATTAGACATGACTTTCTCGTAACCACATTAACCTATATAATTATTACAAATTTTTTACAAAATTACATAAATAGTATATTTATTTTTATAAATTATAAATTATTTCAAATAAAAATTTATTAATAAAAACAATAACTTAATCCTTACCTTTTCATTGTTCCCTTGTCCCAAGAAGCGTAGTCAGGTGAACCTTCAACAATAATGTCTCCTTTGTATCCAAATTCAACCATATGTACTGTAACACTGGGTTCATTATATATAATTACTGAATATGATTCGGGTAAATATGAAGCAGATAAAAGGTATTTTTCAGAAAAGTTTGGATATCCAGCATGATTAGTTCCTCTCGGAGCACTAACTGGGATCCCACAAAATGAACCAGATAATGGCATATGACAATGACCAAAAAATATGTGTTTAACTTTTTCTTTATATTTTCTTAAAACTTGTTCTAAATATGTTGTGTCTAATAACATTATTTTGTCTGTCGGAATAATATAAGTAGGTATTGGGTTATGATGCATAAAAATGAAACATTGATTTTCTAAATCACTTAAAGTTTTATCAAGCCAATCAGCTCTTTTTTTACAAAAAAAACCTGCATGAGTTTCTGGACCCCAAGTATCTAGAAAAATTCCATTGCCCTCAGAAAAACTTTTATGGTATTGAACAAAGCCTTCATCGTTGACAAAATTTGGGAAAATTTTTGAAAAAATTTCTCTATCATCGTGATTACCAATACAGAGGTAAGTTGGAACTGTTAACTTAGATATTTTTTCTTTCAAAAACTCATAATCCGCTTTTTCTCCCCAGTCAGATAAATCTCCTGAGATTATTAATGCTTCAATATCGTTATGATTTTTGAATGCATCATTCAATGCAAGTTCAAAATTTAAAATTGGATCTCGACCTAAAATAGTTTTACCTGGACTAGTCAAATGGATATCTGTTAATTGTAATATTTTCAATTTCTTCTCCCGTAATTAATAAATTTCATCTAACCAATAAGGATTAGACCAAGCATATTTTCCATACTCGTTTAATACTGTTACTCTAAAAAAACTTGTATCAAGCTTATTTAAATCAAATTTGGCACTTGTAATGTTGTAACCATTTTTGGAAAGGCAGGTATTAGAGGAGCCTGAAATCATTATGTGTGAAGCTGGACTACATTGTATTAAGAGTTCATTATCATCAAGTTCTATATTATGTATTGCTATCCCTGTAGAAGAGTAATAATTGCCATTTTTAAGAGAATATAAAATATTTTGTATAGACAGGTTTTTGCATTTTACGAATACCCAACCTCCTAAAGCATCTTCTTTATGAAAATGCGAATCGTCAGATGCAGTTAGTAAAATTTTTTTATTATTATTTAGTAGGAAGTCAGCTGTAGCTATTCCACTACCTCTATTTGAGCTAATTGTTGCGGCGTGATTATAGATTTCAACTGCGTGAGCATTACTTACTTTAATGGCCTCATCAGAAGATAATGAATACCACTCTGGATGAGCTATTGTTACAAATGCTCCAGTCTCTATGATTCTGTTAAGTAGTTCATCTACTGTTTCATTATCAGATGCAATTTTGAAATCCAAAGGCAAACCGTTAGCAACAAGATGCCACAAGCCAGTTCTTTCGTACTTTTTTCCTTTTACATGAATTTCAGCACTTGGAATTGTAATAAAATCTTTAAAATTAAAATCAGAAACATCATTTACACTTTCTGCAGCAAATCTCTTGTCATGCCATAAATGATCAGAAAGACATGTAAAATCATAGCTATATGATTTGTAAAACTCAATCACAGTTTTTGGTTTAAGCAGTCCGTCAGAGTAATCGCTATGTCCATGCAAATTGCCTTTGTAAAATTTTCCAGATTTGTCAAATGGTTTTAATTTCATACTATCCCCTTTTTTAGAAGATCATTACGAAATAATTTTTCATTTTTTTTACAAATAATTTAATAAAAAGTTAAGTTTTAATTACCAAAATTTCCACCATGGCTTATCTTTTCCACCATTAGAAGAGTTTGTATCTTTTAGTGGTTCAATATCTTTTTTAACAGTCTCTAATCCACCCGTACCAGTCTGGCCAAATCTCTCAGATGCAGCCTTTTTGGCAATATCATATGCTTCTGTTAATTTTACTTTAGCTTCCTCAGGGTTGTTCTTCGAGCAAATTTCAAAACCTTCTAACATCATCTTTTCAACTTTCTCGGCATCTGATTTATCTATTCTAGGTAATTCTAATCTTATTCTCGCCCTTAACATAAGAAGATTAACATCATCACACTTATCAATAAGCTTTTGAAAAATTTCTTCTGTATTTACAAGTTTTCCGGCACCTTGTGATGCAGCTTCTTCAGTAAGTTCATTAACTGATTTTGTTTGAGCATACGTAATAAAAGGGAAAATGGCTATTACTATGGCAATAATTAATTTATTCATTTAAAACTCCTCTAGTTATTTTTATCTTCAATACCAATTAATAATCTTCTTAGTTTGGCTGACATTGTGTCTATACACATAACTGCAATCAACACTAAGATTGCCATATATGCTACGTTTTCGAAGTCATTACCTGTCATAAGTGCACCTAAGAAATGTAAACCAATACCTCCAGCTCCCATTGCCCCAATAATAACTGCTGCTCGCGTGTTTGATTCTAAGTAATATAAACTTTGAGATATGAAGATTGGCATTATTTGTGGAATTATTCCAAATCTGTGCTGAAGGACTTTGTTTGCTCCAGTCGATTGAATTCCTTCTTTTTCTTTTTTATCAGTATTTTCAATAGCTTCAGACATTAATTTTCCGAGCGTGCCTGTATCTGTGAATGCTATTGCAAAGATACCAGTAAACAAACCAGGTCCAAAAGCTCTTAAAAATATTAGACTCCAAATAAGCATATCAATACCACGTAACATGTCAAAAAGTCTTCTTAGGAAAAATCTAATTGAGGAAAGTGGGGTAACATTGTAAGCAGCAAGAAAAGCTAATGGAAGTCCAACAATAGAGGCTATTAACGTGCCAAGAATAGCCATTAATAAAGTTTCGACCATAGCAAATAATACAGTATCATGATGCCAAATTTCGTTTCCCCAAAATTCTTTTATCACTAAATTAAAGTTTGAGATTTCAGGATCGATCCTATTTTTATCAAACATAAGTGCGATACCTTCGAAAAACCCTTTTCCCTCCAAGGGACTATTAAAATCAAACCAAAAATATTTCCATCCTAACTCATATCTATGAACTTCAACTTTTGATCCGTAAACTTGAAGTCTTTCATATAAAGAAGGCCTAACTTCAACTTTATTTTCAGTTGCACGCATCCAACTTGGTAACAACTCTTCTTTACCAACATAGTTTTCTACATAAGGTTTGCCTTGTTGATTAAGTTTGAAAACAAAAGTTTCTTTTGTTTTTGGAAAATTTCTCATTTCAACCCTGTCAGGAAAAAAAACAAATTTTCCACCATTTTCAAAATTCACAGTTGTAGATTTCTTTTGATTGTCTCTGATCAACCATGATGGATCTTGTTTATAAACCTCTCTATATCCACCTTCAAATCGTACATCGATCTTTTCGGGCTCTTTCCAATTCATTTTTATGTGATCTTTGTGAGCATATATATCCAGCATAAACATAGATGCTCTATCATTATTCCATTTTTTGGCTAATCCTGGTAAATTGAAATGGATTATAGACCCAATTAAGTAAATCAAAAAAACACAAGCTGAAATAATGAGAACTCTAATATGCTTTTTATGCTTTATTTCTACTTCATTGGTAATGTCATGAGTTATAGCATAATTCATTATTTATTATCTCCTATTAACCTACCTCTGAGAAATCTGGAGAAATAATCTAAGGAAATTATAGTGACAACTAATAAAAACATAATAGCTATAATTTCGTCCCCATATCTGAACTGAATTACAGCTGACAAAGCTTCCCCAATACCACCAGCTCCAACAAAACCTAGTATTGTTGAGGCGCGGACATTTATTTCTAATCTTAACAGAGTATATGAAATAAAAAGAGGAACAACTTGTGGTATGACTGCAAATCTTATTCTAGCCCACCAACGAGCTCCACATGATTGCAAACCTTCAATTGGTTTGCTATCGGCGTTTTCAATTGCTTCGGAGAATAATTTTCCAAGAGCCCCAGCAGTATGAATCACAATTGCAATAACTGCAGGTAACTCTGATTTTCCCATTAAATATAAAAAAATCATAGCAATAACTAGTTCTGGAAATGATCTCAAAATATCCATAGTTCTTCTAGCGAAAGTAACGATATATGGATTTTTAATTAAATTTTTACTCGCAAACAAGCTTAGGAGAAGAGCAAAGATTGCCCCAAACAGAGTTGAAAAAAAAGCCATATTGATAGTAGATATTAAATCTGGTAAATATTTAAAAACATACGCGTACCATCTCCAACCAGATTCAAAAGCTTCTTTGAAAAGATCAACAGGGTAATCGAAAAATTTACTTATTCCTCTTTCAAAACTACCAGCATTATTATTTTCTGCAATTGTAAGACCGCTTGATAGGAGAAAAATGATGGCCAAAATGCTGATTAAAGAATAAAGTAGTCTTTTAAAAGCCATAGCTTTCAAATTTTTTTCTATGGTATCAAAGCTTAATGCGATGTCTGAATTCATATTGAAGTAACTCTAAAGTATAAAATTTTGTTATAAAAAACGAAAGACAGTTTTTTCTGTCTTTCGTTTAAGTATTAAATTATTAGCCTTTTTTCTTTTTAGCTTCTAATTTTGCTTTTCTAGCCTTTACTACAACTTCATAGAAAGAATGATCAACTGGAACCCAGGCTTTAACTATTCCATTAGCAACATCTTCGCTACATTTTGGATCGTTCTTAAGTATCCATTGTTTCATTCCTACCATTACGTCTCTTGCCTCTTGAGGAAGTTTTTTAGGCATAACTATTGGACCGTTTGGAATAAGCTTTGAAGACCATACTTGTTGTAGGTCATCCATATTTAAAATACCTTTATCTACCATTTTTCTTAAGTTACCAGATGTGTAACCTTCTTCCCATTTACCTACACCTGATACCCATGTTACACCTGCATCAACGTCACCATTTAGAACAGCTAATACGTTGTTTTCATGGCCACCAGAAAATTGTGTTCCAGAAAAATATGTATCTATATCAACATTATATAGTTCAGGAAGTTCAATAGATGGAATTAAATATCCAGATGTAGAGTTAGGGTCAGCAAAACCTAATTTTTTACCTTTTAGATCTTTCAGTGATTTAATACCAGAATCTTTTCTCGCTACCATCACTGAATAATAACCAGTATCACCAGTAGGTTGCATTCTTGTTAAAACTGGAGTAACAGCATCAGGATTTTGAAGGTAAATTCCTGCATATCCGGAAGCTCCAAACCAACCATAGTCTAAGTTACCACCAAGCATTGATTCCATTGTTCCAGCATAATCTTTAAATGTAAACATTTTAGCTGGCACATTATATGCTTTTTCAACATAATCTTTTAGACATCCATTTCTTGCGATGATATCCTGTGAAGCCTCGTCACCAAGAAAACCAATTCTGAACTCAGGCTGAAATTTACTGAGGTCCATTTTTGGTCCATCGTATTTTTTATGGCCATCTGCAACTGCACTAGATACAACTAGTGCCATTGATAATGTCGTTATCATTTTTAATAGATTTTTTATCATTATTTTCTCCTTTTTTTCCCTAAATTTTCTTATGTTTATGCAGTTTTCAATTCTGCATGCCCTAAAGAAACTGATGTCATAGTGCCTTCAAAAGCTTCCTCAGCCTCTGCACCGTAAATTTCTCTTGCTTTTTTATTAGTAAGTTTTGATGGTAAATCATCAAAAACCACCCTTCCATTTTGCATTCCAATAATGCGATCGCAATACTGCTTTGCTGTATCCAAGGTATGAAGATTACAAATAACAGTAATTTTTTTCTCATCGTGAATTTTTCTAAGTGCCTCCATTACAAGCCTTGCATTTAAAGGGTCTAATGAGGCTATTGGTTCATCGGCAAGAATTAATTTAGGTTCTTGCATCATAGCTCTGCATATTGCAACCCTCTGTTGCTGGCCACCAGAGAGTGTTTCAGCTCTTTGTAGAGCTGTTTGTATCATGCCAAACTTATCTAATAAATTTAGTGCTGTATGTCTTTCTTTAGATGTAAAAAGTTTTAAACTAGCACGAATAGTGGACATTTCATTTAATTTGCCCAACATCACGTTCGTAAGCACATCTAATCTTGGAACGAGGTTAAATTGTTGAAATATCATGGCACAATTTTTTTGCCATACGAGTTTATCTTTTTTGTTCAAATTTAATATATTTTGATTTTGGAAAAGAATTTCACCTGAGCTAGCATCCGTCAGTCTATTTATAGTTCTAAGCAAAGT
This sequence comes from uncultured SAR116 cluster alpha proteobacterium, assembly GCA_902615025.1. Classification (GTDB taxonomy): domain Bacteria; phylum Pseudomonadota; class Alphaproteobacteria; order Puniceispirillales; family Marisalimonadaceae; genus TMED54. The sequence goes on from CACMNV010000002.1 coordinate 33,029, forward strand.
AGATTTGCCAGCACCAGACCTCCCTATAATAGCTATCATTTCAGGTTTATCTACATTTATTGACACTTCATTAACTGCTTTAACTTGGTCAAAAAATTTACACACATTATTAATTTGCAGCATACGATTCTCCATAATTCTTGGATTCGTATACTGTTAATATTTCAAATTTGTTAAAATATTATTACTGAATTATTAAATTGAATTTTTATTAAAAAAATCAATAATTTAGTAATTAAAAAAAAAAATCTATTAAGTTTTTTTTATATATTATTAATCCTCACAACAAATAATTTATTTAATTACAGAGAATCACTTTGTTAAATTTTCCAATTTAAAACAAAGTTTTTTTGTTCATTAGTATCAATGGACCCAGGTCGATATTTTCTTATATATTGAATAGCAACTTTTGCTGTTATTCCTAATTTTACTAATAAAAGTGATGCCACTGTACCTGTTCTACCTAGACCTGCTTTACAGTGTATGACTATATTTTTTTCTTTTTTTAAAAATTTTTCTAGGTTTGAAAGAAGTAAATTTAATTCAAAAAGTGAACTTTTAGCGGGTATATCAAAGTCAGTGATAGGAAAATGAAACCAAAGAAAATTATTCAATTTAATTTTCTTTATTAAATCATCACACCCAAGTGTTTTTAATTCTGACGTCTCTACAAGAGATACAACAATATCAATCTTATGAAATTTAAAAATATTTAATGTTTTTTGAATTCCAATAATCTGATTATTAGCATCTAATATAGTTCCTGGACAACCACACAACCCTAATTTTCCAAAATTTTGAGTATAATTAAACTCATTAAACATAGAATCTTTTAATGGAAGCCATGTAATTATATTATTTTTAACTGATTTACTTGTTGAATTAATTTTCATACATATAGATATACTTTTATTGATTGCAAAAATATTAAATTTCAAATTTTTGGTGTTTTTTGAATCCATATGATTTGATTGTTAACGTTGGAATTTTTTTTTACCAATTTTATCTGAAACAAGCATGCATTTGACTATTGCTGATTAAACACAACAAAAAACCCCTCAGGGTCAATGGTCCCGTGATCATCGAATTTAATATGTAAAATTTATTAAGAAAATACTCCGCTGATAAGTTTATTATTTTTTGGTATAATAAAACCCATGTTAGGTGACATTAAAAAGACAACAAAAAGAAACCTTTTAAAAGGAATACCCTGGCGTTTTGGCCCTAACTGGCCAGGTAAAAGATGTGAAGCAAAAACTAGAAAAGGCACACCTTGTCAACGCCCAGCTAAACTACCAGTGGGTCGATGTAGGCTTCACGGAGGTGCTAGTACAGGCCCAAGGACCAAGGAAGGTTTAAAAAGATTAGCAGCCTCTAAAACTAAGCATGGACGCTATACAAAGATTGAAAGAGCAAAGGCTAAGGCTAAAGTTGAGCAAGGAAGAATAATTCGAAGTGAATTAAAAGAACTTGAAACATGGTTCATTGATCATGGATATTTGAAAAAGAATTGGCGTAAAGATTGGGATAATCTCTTAAAATAAAATTTAAAAAACTGAATCTAAGCTAAGTTGACCATTGTTACTAAACTTTTTTATCTGGAATTCATAAAGGTTTTATTTCATTTCATTTCATTTGATTTTGATTTTGATTCATGATGAAGAACTACAGTTCGTCCAGGACGTCTTTCAACCCAATAATCCTTCACATACTTATCAATATTTTTAAGAACTCTTGTCCTCTTGCTTCTGTCATTTATCCCAGCACTATCCCATTCTTTTAGGGTAAGTTCTAAGTAGGTCTTTATTGGTTTAGACATGTTCATATACCCACGTGCTACTAATAGCAGACGTGCAGTTGGGTCTGCAATGTTTTCCCTGATCCACCCAAAATAAATAGGACCTTTCAGAAATAACTTATCACGTTTTGCTCTTTGGGCATCTCTTAGGTTACTCATATTACTATCTCATATTTATTATTAAGGAGAATATTAAGGATAAAGATACGGTTACGTGGATAGAGCATCTGTGTTACGTGGATAACGAGTCAGTTGACCTTGCCTTTTTGCCAATAGTATCATGATTTTATCCCACATTTCCTGTCCTTGATCGTCCATATAACGGTCAGGGTATTTAACAATTTCAGCATCAACTCGGCATATTTTACCATTACCAAGAACCCCTTCACTAGCTTCAGACATACATTCTTTCAATTTTGTAACATCTGTATCAATTTGATCATTTGATGATTCAATTAATAAAGCATCATGTATAGGAGCACAAAGCTTCAGGTCTCGTTCTACAGCAAGAACACAATATGCGACAGCCGCATGATGTTTAACTTTCTTTACTTTAGCAGGGTTCGCTAAAAGTTTATCTAAATGGCCACGAAGGCGTGCGGGATTTTCACCATCAACATAACCTCTTGCCTTAGCCCAATCCCAGACAGTCTCAATACGCTGCCTAACACGGGTTGCAGTTTCAGTTTTAGTTATCCAAATAGGTTCGAGTGATTTAAGGATTAAATCAGTAGTTAAATCAGAAATAGATAATTTTCCAAAAACTGGATAAGCGTAAGCCTTCAATGAGTTTGACCATTGTTGGACATGTTTAACATTTTTCCATTCTGGTTTTTTACTATCAATACAACGTTCAGCTACCTCTTCAAAAGTCATTGCCTTTGCTTGCTTTAATAGTGCGGTTTGTTTAATTCTTTTACGTTCTTCAATTGGGTCAATAGCTTTTAGTAATTGCAAATGACATTCAGAAGCTATCTCACGAGCTTTAGCGAGAGAGACAATATTCAGTGAACCTAAGCCCATTTCACGTTGTTTGTGAGTAACTGGTGATTTATATCGAAATATCCAGGACTTGGTTCCGTTGATAGTAACTTGTAAATATAATCCACGGCCGCAACGATGATAACCTGGTTTTGTAATAGCTTCTACGCTTCTTGCTGACTTCAAAAATACCATAATTAATTATGCTTACCCACAACTCTACCCACAATAAATTAATAGACCTAAAAATATCTTATTATATTTGATAAGTGATTATATTTGAAAAATACTTGCAAATCCGCCAAAAAAAGTATTTTTTAATAGTTTAACAGATAATAGTATGGGGGACTCTCTCTCCGCCATGCACCTAACTATGTTAGGTCATGCTATGTCATAAAACTAAGGTGGGTCCCAATTTTGTTCACGAAGGCTAATAAAGCTATTTTACTCTAAATCATCAACAATCACCTAATTGTGGACTAAGACATTGTTTGAGATAAGACGATATGTTAAAATTTACTCTTAATATTGTTTAATGAAAGGTTGTTTAATGTCTACCATATCATGCCCACAAAATCCTGAAGAGAATCCTCGTGTAAAATCAGTTTTTGACGATATTAGAACTACTCGTGGAAGTGATTTTATTAATAACTTATGGTATTACCTAGCTTTTGATCCTGAATTACTTGAAAATACTTGGCGAGACGTAAAAGAAGTAATGGCAAAACCTAGTCATCTTGATGCAATGACTAAAGAACTTATTTATGCTGCTGTATCTATTGCTAATAGTTGTGAATATTGCATTCATTCACATACAGCAGCAGCACGTGCCCAAGGAATGACAGATAAACAGTATGCTGAATTTTTGTCAATAGTTTCTCTTGCAGGTCGTACAAATAATCTTTTAAATGGTATAAAAGTTCCAGTAGACAATGAATTTGATCATTATAGAATTATTGAAAAATAAAAATATTATTTTTTGAAATTTGTAGATTACTATTGTTTGTGTTTTAATTTAAAAATTAAAATTAATAATATTTTATAGGTTAATTTTGGCAAGTTCAGGAATTTATTGGATAGATATTACTTTTGATTGGTTGGTTAATTTTTTATATAAAGTTGCAGATTTACATGGCATTAGTTACGAGGAAATTAATATTTGGTTATTTGTAATAATAGGTCCTATATCATTATTGATATCTATTTTTTTAAATTATTATTTTTATAAAAAAACAAAAAAACTGAAAAAAATAATTGAAATCCAAAAACAAGAAATTTCTGAGATTAATGAAGTTGAAGTTGAAGAAAAAAAAACAAATTATCTTAAAATTTTTGGAATTATTATTTTAATTATTTTGATTTTATATTTCTTAGAGTTAAAGAATTAGAAATTTGGTTTATTTAAATAAATTAAATATTACAGTTAAAACAACGCTTATTATTATGCAAGTAACTATTGGAAAGAAAAAAGTTGAGTTATCTGATTTATAAATTATGTCACCAGGTAATTGACCGAGTCCTATTTTTTTTAAGTAAGGATAAAGCAATCCTAAAGCTAAAATAACTATTCCTATGATTATCAAGATTTTTTGCATGATTGCAATTAGTGAGTAAAATTTTTTAGTAAACAAATGTTCTATCTGACTGCAAAGACAAACTAAGAAGAGTTTTAGGAAAAACTTTTATTGAATTAGCCTCTTTTAGATCTTTTTCTGTTACACCTCTAATCTCACAAGAAATTGCTGATACGTAAATAGGAACATTTGCATTCACTAAAATATTGAAATGCTCGCTAAGTTTACCAGTACCTAAGCCAACTAAACTATCTAAAACAGGTTTTCTAATCAAACTTACAGCATCGGCATTTAAAAAAACTTGAACTTCATGACCTTCTTCAACTGCAGTTCTAGCCAACATAAAGCCTAAAGATGCTTTGGTAGGATTGTTAGTACCATTAGTAATATTAAATAGTAATTTAGCCATTACTAAAAATATAAATTAAAATGCTTTAAGTCTAGCTATAAATACTTTTAATTGTTATGCACTTTTATAGTTATTCAGCTTAATACAATTTTTTTCTATAATTACTGGTCCTTTATATAAATCAATGAAGTCTTTCCGCATGTTTTCAGCTCTTACTACACATTCTTTATGAGTGTTGATTAGACCGACAGTATCTTTGAGAAGCATACACTCCATATTAATTAAATTACATACTGAAATAATTGCTTGAAACATAATAAACCTTTCTCTTCTAACATTCATTGTCTTAACATATTAGTTACATAATTATCGGATTTAACTACAAGAGTTTGGTTGTTTTAAACATATGACTAAATAAAAATCAGTATTTCAAAAAGATGCTATTTAATTATGCAATGAAATGTGCTCATATAAAGAATTGCTTATTGCATTGAAGGGTCATTACTTCTTTTCCACAAAATTTTAGTTTTATTAATATGTTTTAATAAAAGTTTTTCTTTTTCACTATAAAGATACCCAGTTGTACCATTTATAAAATATCCACCATCTTCAGGAATATCAGTGAATAAATAATATTCTTCTTTCAATTCATCTTTTGTAACAAGATGCGTTTTCTCTTCAGTTAAAATTTTATCCCACCATTCCTCTTTAGTTCTTTTGGTAATAAAAATATCTTTAATTGTGTTATCAACATTTGTAAGTTGATGACGTATTACATTTTTTACAGTTTGACGTTTTGTTTTAAGTTTTCTAGATTTTTCAAATTTATTTTTTTTAAAACTCTCAAGACACAATTTTGAAATACCAGTCACTTTCCATGACCATGATTCACCAACCAATAATGACTTAAATATTAGTTTTTTTTTTTCAAAACTAAGTTCACTGTCATATAATTTTAAATATATATCAAATATTGCTGATGATTTATGGTTATAAAATCTCATCTGAAGTGCCCAAATTTAATATATAATAGATTTAAAATAGTTTAAATTAAAAGATTAACTAAAATAATTTTTATTGAAAATTATTTTTAAAATAGTTTAGAATTATTTATAGATTAATTATGTATGCTATAAAAATTATACCTAATAAGCGCAATATGGATGACTGGTTTCTTTACAGAGATCCTGACGAACTCGTAGTTCAATGTTGGAACGAAAAAGAAGATGCTGAAAATTTTATGAAAAAACTGGATTATGATCTTTGTGAAATTACTGAAGATATACCAGAAAGCGCTATTCGAAGATATAATGAAAAGAGAAATGCAGTAAAAAAAGATTAATTACTTATGGCCAGTGTATTAAATGCAACTCAAAAAAAAGAATTTGATCAAAAAGGTTTTATTTTAATTAGAAATTTTTTTGATAAAGAAGAAACAAGTTTACTTCAACAAGCATCTTACAAAGATAAAAACATTAAAAAACATCTTTACGATAGAAAGGACTCAGAAGGATTGATAACAAAGATGGTAGCTTGGAATCATCCTGATGATAGCATTTATGGAACCGTTGCTAGATCCAATAAAATGGTTGATACCATGGAACATTTGTTAGGAGGTGAAGTCTATCATTATCATTCAAAAATCACCGCAAAAGAACCATTTGAAGGTGGTGCTTGGGAGTGGCATCAAGATTATGGATATTGGTATAATAATGGTTGTCTTTTTCCATATATGGCTAGTGCAATGATTGCTCTTGATAAATGTACAAAGAAAAATGGCTGTTTACAGGTATTATCAGGTTCAAATAAAATTGGTAGAATTGATCATGCCTTATTGGAAAGTGGACAAGTTGGTGTAGACTTAAGAAGAGTTGAAGAAGCTAAAAAACACTTAGATCTTATTTACTGTGAAATGGAACCTGGAGATGTTTTGTTTTTTCATTGTAATACTCTACATAGATCAGATAAAAATAACTCAGATAAAAGAAGATGGACTTTATTATGTTGTTATAATTTAGCTGATAATAATCCATTTATTGAGCATCATCACCCTAATTATACGCCAATAGAAAAACTTGAAGACAAAGAAATTAAAAAAGCTGGTTTAAAATTTTTGAATCCAAATGAGGCTGCAGCTTTTTTGAATAGACCAACAGCTCCACCTCAGTTGAAAACAAGTAGTGGTGAATTATTTAGAAAATAAATCTTTAAATTTTATTTTGAAGAAATAATGCTAATTCTTTGTCATTTAAATTTGGTAAATTTTTATTCTTGATAAATTCACATATTTCTAGATCAATGTATTTATCCAAGCTTTTTTTAATTTCGTAAAGATACAAACTTTGTTTCATTGTTTGATTAATTCTAGACGCTGTCTGGAAAATTTTTGAGTTGCTTCCTTTAAATTTTATTAACAAAAGATCTGCTGCGGATGAGTTTAATAGTTTACCAATCATTGGTTTCCAATACTCTTCTTGAATAGGTTCACCTTTTTTTCTAGACCAAGCTACTGCACCTGCTGGAAATATTGCAATAACACCATTATTATTTAAAATATTTATTGCTTCTTTTCTTATATTGACATTATTTCTCATTGCATTTTTATTATCGCTAAAATCGATTGGTAATATATTTGGTGCTAACGAAGGTTCTTTTTGCAATATACCATGAGCTATTATTTTAAAATCAGAATCATATCGTGAAGCTAACCATGAAAGTATAACTCCATCAGTCACGCCATAAGGGTGGTTAGCTGCAATAATTAATCCTTTATTTCTATTTTTTTTTGGTAAGTTTAAATTTGGAAATTGGACTCCCAAACTATTTATGGCTAAATCCCAACAATCATTCCCAATTTTATTTTGAACATTTTTTGTATAACTATCGTATCTTTTTTTTAGAGCAAACCTTGCAGAGCAAGTTTCGACGACTTCAATAAATAGTCTGTGATGAAGAGGCAACCAGGGTTCAGCATATGTAATTTTGACTGATTTTTTTAACATTTATTAATCTTCCACCTAATAATTTGGATTGATGGGGTGAATTTCTGGAAAAAGTTTCTCTAAATCATATGCTACTTTAAATAACTGATCTTCTCTAAATTTTCTACTAATAAATTGCACACCTATAGGTATTTTCTTTTCATTAACATGATTTGAAAAGCATAATCCGGGCAAACCCAGATAAGGAGGTGCAATTTGTGGTAGCATGGATGTAAAAACTTCGTCAAAATCTTTTTCAGACTTTGTGTCTTTAAGATCTTCAAAAGGAAGATCTCCCGAGATTGGACATAATATTAAGGGGTATTTATCAAAAAAATGTGACCATTTTCGTCCTAAGGTAGCTCTATTTTGAAGTGAATCCATGAATTTTTCTATAGAGGTGTCAGGACATTTTTTTGACATTTGATCAAAAACAAATATAGCTTCTTCATCTTTTTCATCAAAAATGACTTTGCCAGAAGATCTTCTAAATTCAGCAAGCCAAAGTACAGCTTGATAATGAGCAATCTCTTCAAAGTTTGGTCCTTCTACTTGATCTACAATCCAGCCCTCTTTTTCTAATTTTTTTGCTACATCTAAAAGATTTAATTTAACTTCTTTAGAGATTGTCATGCCTTTAATTTCACTTAGCAATGCAATTTTTTTATTCAATGGTGGCAAATCATTTGATAAGGGTATCCACCATGGGTCGTCATAATTTGATTGTCTCATAGCATCATACCCCAACTCTAAATCCTTAATTGACCTTGCGAGAGGACCGGAAACAGCCATTATTTGACCACCAATATATCTATCAGGAGCAGAATAGTTTATCATTGGAACTCGACCAAGACTTGGTCTAATTCCATGAATTCCACATGCATAAGCAGGATATCTTATGGAGCCAGCTATATCAGTCCCATGACCTATACAACCTATACCACTAGCAGTTGCTGAAGCAGCACCCCCAGAGGATCCTCCTGGTGTAATATTTTTATTATGTGGGTTAAAAGTATGGCCGTGAAGTGAGTTATTAGTAAACCATCTAATACTGAATGCTGGTGTATTTGTTCTACCAATAATTAAAGCACCTGCCTTTTCTAAATTATCTACTACGGTACTATTTTTATGTGCGATTAAAGACTTGTTTAATCTCAAGCCATTTGTTGATGCAAAGCCGGTTTGATCAGTATTGATTTTAACAGTTACTGGAACTCCAGACAAACAACCTAATGGTTCATTATTTTTTTTATTATCGTCTAAAAGTTTAGCCTGTTTTCTTGCATGTTCAAATGTTGATTCTGGAATTGCATTAATCTTTGGGTTAACTTGGTTAAACCTTTCTTCCACAGAATTAATAATTTCATCTAAAGATATTTCATTTGAGAGATAAAGTTTAGATATTTCACTCGCTTTTAACGACCACAAATCTTTCATTTTTTACTAATTAACAAATTATAATAAAAAAAAATAGATTTAAATATAAAAATTTTTAAATTATTATTTACTAATAGAATGTATTTTATAATTATCCAATTCTCTAATCTCATTTTCTGAATTTATATTAAAAAAAGGATCAACTTCATTTTTTTTAAAATTATAATGGATATACTCAATTTTTAAATTAGATGTAAATTGATCCACTTTTCTCAATCCGCTAGTTATTTTTATTCGTAAATCTTCTATCAATTTTATATTCCACAGAGATATTATATGATGTTTTTTTAGATTGGATGTTACAGATATTAAATCAAAATTTTTAGTTTTATCATCTAGGAGATTATCGGCTTTTAAAAATATATCATTTGGGAAAAAGGGTACATCACAAGGAAAAGTAAAAACCCATTTATACTTTAAACGATTTGCCCAATTTAGCGCAGAATATATTCCTGACAATGGACCTAGATGACCAACAAATTTATCTTTAATTATTTCTAATCCAAATTTAGAAAATTTATCTAAATGTTCGTTAGCATTTATCGCTATCGGTAAATTATTATTTGAAATCTTTTTAATTATTGTTGAAATTACGGCATGATTATCTATTAAAACAAATGCTTTATTGACATTGTTCATTCTTGAAGACTTTCCTCCTGCCAATATTACACAGGGATATTTAACGTTTAGTTTTTTGAATTTATTATTTGTTATTTTAAATTTTCCTTAACCAAACACTCCCAATATTTAACACCAAAAGGCAAAAGTTTGTCATTAAAATCAAAATAAGGAGAATGTAATTTTTCAGAATTATTTCCAGCGCCTAACCATATATAAGCTCCTGGTTTTTCTTTTAACATATAAGAAAAATCTTCAGAACCCATTGTAGGTGTACAATTTTCATCTATCATATCTGTTCCAAAATGTTTTTCATAAATTTCATGGGCAAAAGATGCACTTTTTTCATCATTTACGGTCGGTGGATAACCTGGAATAATTCTAAAATCAACTCTACAATTATGTGAAATTGCAGTTTGTTCAACTAAAATTTTAATTTTGTTTAAAAGATTATCTCTATCGTGTTCATTAGTAGATCTTAATGTTCCTCCTAGATATGCACTTTCAGGTATAACATTAAAGGCTGAACCGCTGTTAATTTTCGTAATTGATAGAACAGCATTTGAAAATGGATCTAATTGTCTTGACACAATAGTTTGAAGAGAAACAATTATAAATCCTAGAGCTATTATTGGATCGTTTGAAACATTTGGTTGAGCAGCATGACCACCTTTTCCTAATATATTGATTTCAAATATATCACCACCAGCCATAGCAAACTGTTTATGTATTACAGCTTTCCCAAGTTCAACTCCTGGCCAATTATGTATTCCCCAAACGTTATCAATTTTAAACTTTTTAAATAATCCATCATTAATCATAGATTTGGCTCCAGCTCTTCCGCCCTCTTCAGCTGGTTGAAAAATGAAATATACTTTTCCGTTAAAGTTTTTATCTTCAGATAATATTTTAGCAGCGCCTAATAGCATTGTCACATGGCCGTCATGACCGCAAGCATGCATTTTACCTAAATTTTTTGATGAATAACTTAAATTTGTTTTTTCATCCATGGGCAATGCATCCATATCAGCTCTTAAACCTATTGACTTACTTGATTTTTTTTTGCCTTCTAAAATACCAACTAATCCTGTTTTACCAATATTTTTAATAACTTTAATTCCAAATTCCTTAAGTTTTTTTTCAATGAATTCCGCAGTTTTATACTCTTCATAAGCAATTTCTGGAAAAGAATGAATTGTTTGTCTCCACTTTTTCATTGTTGGAATTAAATCTTGTATGTTTTTATTAAATTTCATTATAATTTACTCAATAATGGTTTCAGCATTTGATAATATATTAACAATTCTTGGGGAAAAAAACCAAACAATTCCTCTAATTTTTGATTCACCACATAGTGGAAATATTTATCCTAATGATTTTAAACACAATACAACATTTGAAAAATTAAGACAGGCAGAAGATAGTTATGTAGATGAGCTCTACAACGAAGCCACAGATATTGGTGCTATTTTATTAAAAGCAAATTTTCCTAGATCTTATATAGATCCAAATAGAGCGGAAACAGATTTTTCTTTAAGTGAGATTTCTGATTTTAGTAAAGACATTTTAAATATAGATTTCCAACCAACAATCAAAACAAATTTAGGAATTGGTTTGATTTGGCTTAAAGTACCACCTGATGGTGAAGATATGTATGCAAAAAAATTAACAAATGATCAAGTTGCGAATCGGATCTTAAATTATCACAGACCATATCATAAAAAACTTAAATTAATTTTGAAAAATACATATGATAAATATAGATGTTTCTTTCATATAAACTGTCATTCTATGCAAAATAATGCAAGCGCAATGTCCACTCAAGAAAAGGGGACACTTAGGCCAGACTTTGTTATAGGTGATAGAGATGGTACTTCTTGTAATAAAAAGTTTACAAATCTTATTGTTAATATTCTTAAAGATTTAAATTATGATGTAGTTACAAATGATCCTTATAAAGGTATGGAGTTAGTTTCTGCTTATAGTAATCCAGCTCAAAATAAACATTCATTACAAATTGAAGTTAATCGAGGGTTATATATGGATGAAAAAACTAGAATCAAAACGGATGGTTTTAATGCTTTAAAAAAACATTTGTCGTTGATGACTAGAGAGATAAAACTGTTTGTAGAAAAGGAATTAAGATGAATGACCCTAGATTAAATTATGCAAATGAGTACCCAGTAGAAATTTTACCTCCTGACATATCTGGATATAAAAAAACTAACACAGGTGTAGATTATATTTTAACTTTAGATAGTGGGTTTCCAGGACCTCATGTTTTAGTAACTGCTGTTGTTCACGGTAACGAGCCTTGTGGGGCAATTGCTATAGATTGGTATTTAAAAAATAATTTTAGACCTAAAGAAGGTAAACTCACACTTGGATTTATGAATATAGAAGCATATTTAGCTTTTGATCCAGAAAATCCTAATAGAACTAGATGGGTAGATGAAGATTTTAACAGACTTTGGGCTCCTGGAGTTTTAGAAGAAAAAAATGGAAGTAAAACCTACGAATTTTTTAGAGCTAATGAAGTAAAACACATAATTTCTGATGCCGATTTTCTTTTGGATATTCATTCAATGCAAAAACCATGTGTGCCTCTAATGATGGCTGGTATGTTGGATAAAGGTATAAAATTAGCTAAAAATTTAAATTATGAAATTAAAATTATTACGGATTCAGGGCATAAAGAGGGTATGAGGATGAGAGATTATGGTGATTTCTCAAATCCAGAAAGCAAAAAAAATGCTCTACTAGTTGAATGTGGACAACATTGGGAGAAATCTTCTGAAGATGTGGCGATTGAGACATTGATTAAGTTTCTTAGACATACCGGAGTTATGGACAATAATTTTGGAGAAGATATCATATCAAGTGAAATTGTTTCGTCTAATCAAATTGAAGTATTTAAAGTTGGTGAAATTGTGACTATTAAAACAAAGAATTTTAAGTTTGAAAAAAATTGGCAAGGCTTCGATAAACTTCCTAAAGGTTCAATTATTGGAAAGGATGGAGATGAAATCATATATGCTCCTTTTGAAGAAACTATATTGATAATGCCTACTAAGAGATTGTTTCCTGGTAAAACAGCAGTTAGACTTGCCTATAATGTAGATTAAATTTTTACGTATATTAATTATTGAAGTCTAGGGTTAAACATGTCCCTTAAATGATCTCCAACTAAGTTTATAGATGCTACAGTTATTAAAAGAGCAATACCTGGAAATATACTAATCCAAAAATCACCGCTATACATATATTCAAATCCATTACCAATAAGTAATCCTAAAGAGGGTTCTGTTATTGGTAATCCTAAACCTAAAAAACTTAATGTCGCTTCTAGTGAAATTGCATGCGCTGTTTGTAATGTGCCAACTACAATTAATGGAGCAAGACAATTTGGTAAAATGTGTTTAAACATTATCCTAGCATTGCTAAAGGCCAGACATCTTGCAGAGTCGATATATTCTTTGTTAATTTCTACAAGTGCTGAAGCTCTTGCAGTTCTCGCATAATATGCCCATTGAACTAATATTAAAGCAATTATTGTCTTTTCAACTCCTTTTCCAAATGCAGCCAATATTATCAAAGCAACTAATATTGATGGGAAGCTAAGTTGAATATCAACAATTCTCATTATTATTGTTTCATATTTTCCTCTAAAAAAAGCCGCAGAAATTCCAAATATTGAACCTATAATTAATGCAAATACTCCAGACAGAACTCCAACTCCTAAACTTACTCGTAAACCATAAAATATTGCTGAAAGCATGTCTCTACCTGCTCCATCTGTTCCAAGGACATATAAATTACCAGCAAAATCTTCAGACATTGGAGGCATTCTACTATTCATTATGCTTACATTATTCAAATCATATGGATCTGTTGGGGACACCAGTGGCGCAAAAATAGCGACGAATAATATAGAAAGAAAAATAAAAAGGGCAAATACAGCAATTTTGTTAACAGAAAAATCTCTCCAAAAATTTTTAAAGTTTTGGTCTCTACTGCTCATTGATTCATTCCTTTTAATCTGACTCTAGGGTCAAGAAAAGTATATAGAATATCAACGGCAAGGTTCAAAAATACAAAAAATGTAACTATTATCATTAAATAAGCAACAATTACTGGTCTATCTAAATTATATATAGAATCGATAATTAATTTACCCATTCCTGGCCACGCAAATACAGTTTCAGTAACTGTTGAAAAAGCTATTAAAGAGCCAAATTCAAGACCTATAACTGTAACTATAGGTATTAAAATATTTTTTAAAATATGAACTAAAACTATTCGCTTTTCAGACAAACCTTTTGCTCTAGCAAAAGTTATATAATCTTGTAAGATTATTTCCCTTGTTCCAGCTCTAGTAAGTCTAATAACTGATGAAATCTTAAATAATGCTAAATTTAAAGCAGGAAGAAAAACATGAGATAGGCCATTTAGCGTGAATAGAGAACTTTCTATACCTAAAAAAGATCCAATTTCTCCTCTTCCCGTAGAAGGTAACCACCCTAAATATACAGCAAAAAACATTATGAAAATAATTCCTACCCAAAATGTAGGCATTGAAAACCCTAGAATTGATCCTGCCATAATAGTTTTACTAGCTTTACTATTAGGTTTATAGCCAGCATAAATACCAAGAGGAATAGCGATAATTAAGGAGATAAAAAGAGAAAACAAAGCAAGCTCAAGTGTGGCTGGCATTCTCTGTAATATTAATTTTAGTGCTGGTTCATTATAAATAAAAGAACTTCCTAAATCCCCTTTAAGTGCATTTGTTAGAAAATACCAATATTGTTCACTTACTGGCTTATCTAAACCAAGTTCTCTAATCACGCGTTCAACTTCAGCCTGATCTGCCTCAGGATTTATTAGCATTTCAACAGGGTCGCCAACCAAATTAACGCCAACAAAAACTAATATGGACATTATAAAGAGTACTAAGAAACTCTGTCCAAATCTTTTTAAAATATATTCTAACATATGAAAATATTTATCTATACATTAAACCCAGAAAAAAATCCTGGGTTTAATGTTATTTAAAATCAAACTATTTACAATTTAGATAAGTTGCAATAGTTCTTTCATCAGTTCTCGGTGTATAAGAGCATGTAGATTTTGCTGCCCAGGTATTCATTTGATAATGAATTGGGATCACACCATAATTTTTGCCAACCGCTATCTCAGTAGCCTTAGCAAGAAGTTTTCCTCGAGCATCAGAATCAACTGTTGCCAGAGCTTCTTGTATTATTTTGTCTACAGAGGGGTCAGAGTGTCTACCTCTATTAGCTCTTCCCATTCCTATAGATTTGTCATATGTATGTAACAAAGCTCTTAAAGGTGAAGATGCCTCTCCAGATCCAGCTCCCCATCCAAGAACCATGAAGCTAAATTCAGGACTCTTATTTGGACCGCCCCTAGAAGCTCTTTTGAAATAAACAGCTTTTGGCATTGTCTCAACTTTAGCTTTAATTCCAATTCTTGATAACATTTGTGCTAAAGCTTCAGCGATTTTAGCATCATTGATGTATCTATCATTTGGACCATGGATTGTCATTTCAAACCCTTTTCCATATCCAGCCTCTGCCATTAGTTTTTTTGCTGTTTCAGGATCATATGGATCTGGCTTCATATTTGGAGATACTCCATGAAAACCTTTTGGAAGAAGTTGACCAGCTTTCACAGCGATATTTTCCATCACTTTAGATACCATCGCGTCACGATTTATTGCTAAAGATATAGCCTTTCTTACTCTAACATCCATTAAAGGATTTTTAATTTTTCCACCCCCAATAGCTTTTATATGAGGAGAGTTTTCTCTAAATTGATCCATATGCAAATAAATTACGCGATTAGATGCTCCGCTATTGATTGATAAAGTTGGATTTTTTTTAAGTTTTGCAACATTTAAAGGTGGAACATTATCAATAAAATCAACATCTTTTGCAAGTAGTGCAGCGATACGTGCAGGTCCAGATTTAATCGGCTTAAACAGTACATTTTTATATTTTGGTTTACCTGTTCCGGCACCATGATAATTTTCATTAGCTTTTAATTCAATCCTGTCACCTGGAACCCATTTTACAAATTTATAAGGACCAGTTCCAATTGCAGCTTTTCCACTATTATAATCAGCTGTAGTAGCACCTTCTCCATACTTTTTTGAAATAATTTTTACCGTCATTATGTCATTAGGCATCAAGGGATAAGGTTTTTTAGTTTTGATATGAATTGTATGACTATCTATTTTAATAAAAGTTTTACCCTTTAAATATGTTCCAAAACCCGAAGGTGATTTAGGTACATTTGGAGCCCTTTGAGCAGTAAACATTACATCATCTGCTGTAAAATCACTACCATCATGCCATTTCACACCTTTTCTTAACTTAAACTCCCATGTTGTATCGTTTATAGGCTTCCAAGATGTAGCTAGGTCAGGATAATGTTGCTGATTCTCGTCACTTCCCACTAGAGTTCCAAAAATGTGAGTTGCAAATGCATTATTAGGACCTAAATTGTGATAATGAGGGTCAATAGAACTTGGTTCTGATTTCAATCCTACTGTAAGATCTTTTGCAAATGATAGATTAGATAATAAAATACTTACAAATAGAACTAAAAAAGTTTTAATTAATCTCATAATTACCTCCTTTAATAACTATAATAATAACTAACAAAAACAGTGAATGAAATAAATTAAAGAGTCAATTTAATCTGTTTAAATTTTTTTTTGGTGTTATCTTAGTTCATATGTCGCTATCAATTATTGATGAACTTCCAAAAAATGAAATTTATAATGATGGATTTTCTGGTTTAAAACTATCATATAGATATGTAAAAAATAAAAATAAAAAAACTATAGTTTTTTTGCATGGATACAATGGAAACAGCAGAAGTTGGGCGTATCAATTTAAATTTTTTAAAAATAAATATTCATTGATCTCATTTGATTTTCCTGGATTTGGTGAATCTGATAATATGAAAGATCCAGATATGTTCAAAGTGTCTAATTTGATAATCCGCGCATTAGAAGATTTAAAAATTAAAGAATATTATATAATTGGGCATTCAATGGGAGGCATGTTAGCTCAAATATTAAGTACAAATAACAATTCATCAGTCATTAAAATGGTACTCTCATGCACACATAAAGGATATTCCATGAAATACAAGAAACCTCTTAGAGAGCCATACAATAAAAGACTTCAAGAAAGACATGAACTTTCTGATGTGGAATATGGAAAATTAAGGATATCTAAAATGCTGCCAGGATTTCAAGATAAGAAAATTTTTGATTTTTTATGTTTAATTAGTCAAGAAACTTCAAGTGAAGCAATTGTTTGTGGTGGTTCTTCCATGCAAATATTAGATACCACTGATATATTATCAAAAATTAAAGTTCCATGTTTAATTTTAACCGGTTCAGAAGATATTGTAGTTTCTAGGGAGAAGTCATTGTTTCTTTACGATAAAATAAAAAATGCTATCCATATTGAAATTAAAGGTGTTGGGCATGCTCCTTATTGTGAAAATGCACTGGAGTTTAATGAAAAAATTAGTTCATTTTTATCAACTTAATGACAGTTTTATCTTATAAACCATTTGCAATTTATTTTGTCAGCAATTCTCTATCATTACTTGGTCTATGGATGCAAAAAGTAAGTATAGGCTGGCTAGCATGGAATTTAACCGAATCAACATTTTGGACAAGCTTTGTTGCATTATCTCTAATGGCACCTGCTGGCATTTTAGGTCCTTTTTTTGGAGTTTGGGCTGAAAAATGGGATATGAGAAAGGCAACAATTATTTTAAAATTCTCAATGTTTTTTATTTCAATTGTGATTTTTTACTTACAATTTGTTCAAGCTCATTCAATTTTTTCACTAGCTGTTTTAACCTTAATATATGGTATTTTAAGTGCTATATATCATCCTGTTAGATTAGTTTTTGTCTCAATAGTAGTAAAAAAATCTTTCTTAGGAAGCGCAATAGGTTTAAATTCGGCTTCATTTAATGCCTCGAGGGTCATTGGACCAGCTATTGCTGGTTTTCTTATGTTATATTTTGATTTACAATTAACATTTCTAGTCTCAGCTTTGTTATATTTACCAATAATATTAATACTTTTTTTTATACCATTGGAAAAACGAGATACTTTTTCTTTTAGAAAAGAGACTTTTAAAAAGGATTTCTTTGAGGGTTTACGATATTCTTTAAAAAACAAAATTATTAAAATAAATTTATACATAGTTTTCATCAATGCATTATTTGTAAGAGGAGTCTTGGAAATCCAACCAACTATCGCAGGTGAAATTTTATCTGGAAGTAGTACAAGTTTATCATTAATTACTGCATCTGCAGGAATTGGAGCGTTACTTGCTTCTATTTTCCTTGGCTCTAGTAAATATTTACAAAATAATTTATCTAAAATATTTCTACCTATGATAATTTTTGGATTTTTATCTTCATTATTCATTGGGATATTTAATGATATAGAAATCATTATTTTATTATTTTTATTTTTGGGTTTTTCTACAACTCTGATAGGAATTGGAACACAAACATTAATTCAATTAGAAGTTTCCGAACAATTTAGGGCTCGTGTACTGACATGGTGGTCAACAATTTCATTTGGATCTTTATCTATTGGTGGTATTTTGATTGGTTTGTTTGGTGAAATAATTCCATTAGAACTAGTTTTAATTTTAACTCCCATTGTAGGGTATTTATCATATATTTATTTTCTTAGAAGATTTAATGGATCTTTTAGTCTCTCTTCGAAAAATGTAAATGCCTGATATTGTAATAATAATTCCTCCAATAATTGTATTGGTCAATGGATAAACATTCCAAATCGCTAAATCAATAATTATTGCCCAAATAATACCTGTATAATTATAAGGGCTTACGATTGAAGCTTCTGCCTTTTGCAATGCAAAGGTCATTAAACTTTGAGTTATAAAAGCGCATACACCTAATAAAATTAGCAATATATAAACATCTAAAGTTGGATCTTTCCATACATAGGGTTGAAAAAAAGAGGTGGTTATTACACTTACTAACATAAAATAAAATACTGTTTTAAATGGATTTTCAGTTTCTCCAAGTATTCGCAAAAAGATAATTGTTGTTGACCACATTAATGTAGCTATTAATGCTGTAATTGAAGCTATTTCTATATTAGTTGAAGGATCTAATGCAATCACAACACCAGTAAATCCAAAAATTATAGCAGTCCATCTTCTCCAGCCAATTATTTCATTTAAAAAAATTATAGCAAGAATTGAACTGAAAATAGGAACAGCCATTGAGATAACTGTAACATCTGCAATGGGTAATCTTTGAAAAGAATAAAAAAAGAAAATATTTCCAATTACTCCAGCAACTGATCTAAAAAAATGAAGAAATGGTTTTTTTGTGTAAAGGAATTTTAATCCCCCTAATTTATTAATTATAGGTAATAATAAAATTATGACTATTATTCCCCTTATAAACGCAATTTGTATTGGGTTATACTCTGGCCCAATCAACTTTGCAATTGCACTCATTAAGGTAACACTTACAACAGCAATTATCATTGCGCAAATAGCAATAAAATTATTTGAAAAACTTATTTTCAAGATTTTAGTTTTCAATTCGTAATTTTAAGTTTGTCAATTTTTTAGGTTCTCTCAAAAATAAAATACAAAGAAATGAAGCTAAAAATGGATATAATGAACAAATTCTTATAGTTGAAATTGGATCTCCTAAATAGTCAATTGCAGCTGCAAAAGGTATTGGTCCAATAGATGCTCCAACAACTAAAATCATTTGTCCTGTACCTTGTATTGATCCTACATGTAATCTTCCAAAATATCTGGCCCAAATATACCCAAATAGTGAAATACTAAAAGCATTGTTGATACCAAAAATAACAGAATATATTATTGCATTTTGTAAAGAAGATGCAAAAGTTATCATAAGTAATGAGCATCCTGTTACTATTAAGGCTATTCCGATAATAATATGTGTTTGAAATTTATCTAACATTTTACCTATAATAGGTATAAATAATATCATGGCAATCATCGTTGGTATAAATAATGTTGTTGCGATTTGACTTGAAAGATTAAAATATTCGTTCAAAATTGTTACTTGAAAGAAATGTAAAGCAGTTACTAACATAGAAATAGAGAAAAAGGAAAATGCCAAAATATAAAAACATTTTTCTTTAAGGGCTTCACTAAGATTTAGACCAATAATTTTACTTTTCGTATTTTTCTCATTTGTAATTTTTTCAGCTCCATCAGGTGACATATTTACATCTTCTGGTTTATTTACTGCTAAAAATATCAATGGAGGCAACATAATTATCCAAGTTGAAAAACCAATGATGACCCATGCTATTCTCCACCCATAAACCTCTATTAGGTAATTCGAAATAGGAGGATGCAAACCCATAGATATTGCAAATCCAAGCCCCATTAATCCAAGGGCGAATCCTCTTTTTTTGTCAAACCATTGTGTTACAATGTTGGACGAGCAAAGCATAAGAGAGCCTTGACCAAAAAACCTTAAAAATCCAAAACCTATTGCTAACATTAAAAAATTTGATGCAGCTCCAAATAATAAACATCCAAAACCAAGCAAAATGATAGTCGTAATTAAAACAATTCTAGGCCCAAATTTATCAACAAATTTACCCATTCGTGGAAGCAAGAAAGCAGCAACTAAAGTTGCAATCATATAAGCTGTTGATATTAAAGTACTTGATATATTAAGTTCTTTTGTAATAATTGGAAGAAACGCACTAAATGTATGGGATTGTCCTGCTCCGCTACTGAAAATACCCAAACCACCAATTGAAACGATAATCCAACCATAAAACATCTTTGTATTAATTTCATTTACAGTTTTAGAGTTAATTAAAAACATTATCAATTTAATTTACATGTTAATTAATTTTTAAGCAATTAAATACAAATTTAATTTTTCTTACTTGCTTTTACGAACATATTTACAGCTTCTTCAAATGTTCTGGACTCATTGTAAGTTTGTCTAGTTTCATTAGAGATTGGGGTTTTTTGAGCTAGTTTCATAATGTCAGCAGCACCTTCATGAAGTTTATGAGTCAGATTCAATGTTTTAAATGTTTTTGCTATTTCATACATTTCTCCTTCCCATCTGCTGGCATCCAATGGGATTCTGGGAGTCATATTTTTCATAGATTTTAATATTTCAGGTTTACTAAATTCAAGTTCTTCTACATATTCGTCAAACAACTTGGTTTTTGAAGCAGCAGTTATTGCTGCGGCATAAAGTGCAAAAGTACCCTTTGTAGCACTAGCATAAATCATTTTAAATGCTGAGGCTTTCCCAATTTTAGAACCAAGACTTTTAATTATAATACCTTTATTATTAATTATTTCTAACTTTTTTGTATCTTTACCTGAGATATAGAGACGAGTTTTACCTTTTTCTAATATTGGATTTAAACCTACGATACCTCCGTCTAAAAATTCAAAATTTTTGTTATCAAATAATTTTTCAATTTTTAAGCAGGTATTTGGTGATATAGCATTACAATCTACATATGTTATTTTTTTTTCTATATGAGATGAAAAACTAGCAACAAAATTTGCTTGTTGAAATGCATTTTCAGGTGGAATGATGGATAATATTATGTCAACTTCTTTTAAAAAATTTTTAAAATTATCTATATTTATTACTCTTGCCTCGTTTGCAAGTTTAAGCGTTCTTTTACTTCTGCCTTTTAAAAATGTTAAAACTTTAAAATTATTTTCAACTAAAACCTTTGCAATTCCATGACCCATGTCACCAGGCATTAATACGCCAATAATTGGCTTTTGTGAAATCACTGTAATTATTTATCCATAGGGCCGTTATTTTTTTCCCAATCTCCAATTCCTCCAACGTTTTTTACGTTACTGTAACCCATTTCGATCAGGGTTTTCCCACTCAAAGCAGCTTGTCCACCAGCACCACATACTAAAATTATCTCGCTATTCTTATTTAATTTTGTATTGAAATAGGGTGTTTGATCATCTGCAGCAAATTCTATAAAACCTCGAGGAATTGTAAGTGCATCTTTAATAGTTCCAGTTTTTTGAATATCACCACTGTCACGAACATCTATAAATATTGTTGCATCAGAACCATGTTTTTTAATTGCATCTAAAGTATCAATTTTTTCAACAATTTCGTTTGCTTCTTTTAAAAAATCTTGTGCAGTTTTCATATATTTCTCCTATTTTATAATAACTATATTATTGGGCCTAAATTTAGAGGTTGTGATACGCCTGTTGTCATCCAACAATTAGTACATTCTTTACTTATATTACTTTTACTAAGAATCCACAAAATCTTGTATCTGTTTTTATTTTTTCCATCTAAAAAAACTTCTACTTTTGCCTCAGTTTGATTTTTAGAAATTAATTTAGTTTCAAAAAACAGTGACCCTAGTAGTACATCATAAGGGTTTGATCTAATCATTGCAACAAACCTACCTAGTGGACCTGTATATTTTTTATTTTCTGGATGAGCAAACAACCAACACTGATAAATACCTTTATTATCGTCAGAATTACTCTGAAGTGAAACTAACTGTATGTCTACAACTTCTAGAGGGCTGAATTTATCATTTGGTTTAATTTCAGCAAATGAAAGTTTTTCAAAATTAAAAATAAATGATACAGACAGTATAATCATTAAGGTTATAATTTTGAGTCTCTTTAAATAACTGGATTGATGCATATGTATATCGTAGTCACTAATATTATTTTTTAAAGAGGAACAAAATGAATTTTTTAAAATTATTTATGCTAACTACTTTTTTAATTGTAAGTTCAAATAATGTTTTTTCGGCTGGATCAAGTTCAGATTCAAATAATACCAAAACTAAATCATTAGCCTATTTGTCTGCTGAAAAATTTATAAATAAAAAACAATTTTCTGACGCTATTATAAAATTAAATGAAGCATTAGCAACTGATAGCAAAGACGCAGATATATATAATTACTTAGGTTTTTCCCATAGAAAATTAGGTAAAATGGAAAAGGCTGCATTTTTTTACAATAAAGCTCTTGAAATAAATCCTAAGCATAAAGGTGCTCTTGAGTATCAAGGAGAAATGTTTTTAACTTTAAACCAAATTGGTAAAGCTGAAGAAAATTTAAAAAAATTAGATAAAATTTGCTTTCTTGGATGCTCTGAGTTTGATAAACTTAAAAAATCAATTATGAATAAAAAATCAGGTAAAAAGAGTTCTTACTAACAATGGTGAACTTCACGCAAATAACTGTAAAAGAGATTGCTAAAGAAGTTAAAGATAATTGCTTACTTGGTATACCTGCTGATTATTCTGGCGTTCCAATGTCAGTAACAATTGAAATAATTAAAAATAATACCAAAGGCTTGAGGTTGTATTGTTTACCACTTACTACAATTCAAGGTGATATGTTAATTGGAGCAGGCTGTGTAAGTGAAATTGAAACAGCTGCGGTCACTTTAGGAGAGTATGGACAAGCCCCGAGGTTTCAAGATGCAGTTGAAAATAGTAAGATCAAGATTAAGGATTCTACCTGTCCGGCTTTACATGCCCAACTTCAAGCTACTGAAAAATCAGTCCCTTTTATGCCTTTGAGAGGAATTTTAGGTTCAGATTTGTATAAGAACAGAAATGATTGGTCTGTTATTAATAACCCAATGAATTCTAAAACGAATGATGAAAAAATTGTTATTTTACCAGCTGTACAATTAGACATTCTTATTTTTCATGCAAGTAAAGCTGATATAAATGGAAATGTACAAATCGGAAGAAGAAGAGAATTAGCTACATTGGCACATGCTTCAAAAAAAGTATTTGTTACAGTAGAAGAAATTGTAGATGAAGATTTCTTTGATTGTGAATTAAAAGCTGCTGCTACTTTGTCATCTTTGTATGTTGACGGTATATCATTGGCTAGAAATGGTGCATGGCCATGTGGATTAACAAACTGTTATGAGATAGATAGTAATGAGATGAGCAAGTATGCTAAGTCTGCAAAATACCAAGAAACATTCGATGAATATATGAGAAATTTTATTGCACGCAATTATTATTCCAATATTTGATCCAAGTGTCTGAAATATTTCAATCTGAAATTATAATAAGTGAAATATCTAATTTATTAAGAAATGATAGACATGTCGCAATTGGAGCAGCATCTCCAATACCTGGTTCAGCAGCTCTTTTAGCTGAAGAAGAAAGAAAAAACTCTGATTCAAAGTTAAAAGTAACAATTTTACATTCTCAGAAATTTAATAATTTTACTGATGGCTCTAGAGAATTGTTTGATGCATCAGCTCAGGGTAGAATAGACACTTTCTTTTTAGGTGGAGTTCAAATAGATGGTGAAGCTAACATAAATCTAGTTGGAACTGGTCATTACCCAAAATTGAATAAACGTTTTTCAGGATCGTTTGGTTCAGCATTAATGTATTTTGTAGTCCCCAAAATTATTCTGTTTCGTGAAGAACATTCTCCCAGAACATTAGTAAAAAAAGTTGATTTCATCTCTGCTCCTGGTATTTCGCCACCTAACGTTTATAGGCCAGGTGGTCCTAAATATTTAATCACAAATAAAGCTTTATTTAGTTTTAATGCGAAGGATAAAAATTTTAAAATTGAAAAAATAAATCCAGAATTTACATTAGACGAGGTAATTAAAAGTACAGGTTTTGAATTTAAAACTAATGAAAATTTAAAATATTTTACTATGCCCTCTCAAAAAAGAATTGATATTTTACGAAATTTGATTGCTCCTAAAGTATTAAATTTTTATCCACAGTTCGCAAAAAAATTATGGTTTAACTAGTTTTTCTTAAAATCATTTCCCTATAAGCGAGATAACAAGTGGAACTAAGTATAATTATTCCACCAATCCATAAAGTTATTTCAGGTGTTTCATTAAAAATCGTATAGCTGAGTAAAGCTGACCAAATTAATCTTAAAAAATCAAATGGTAAAAGCATAGCAACTTCAGCTCTTTTAAATGAGCTATTCATTAAAGTTTGTGCAAATGTTCCTGTAAGTGAAATAAACAGAAAAAATAAAATATGTATTAATGTTGGCGTTGTCCAAACTGGTATTGCTAGAAATAATGTGGCTGGTACAAGACCTACGCCAGCATATAAAGATATTGTGTAAACTGAATCTGTAATAGTTAATCTCTTAATAATGATAAGACAAATTGACCAAAGTAAAGATGATAGGATCACCATTAAGGATCCCATTTCAATAGTAATATCTGGTCTTAAAACTATAAGTGTGCCAATAAAACCTATTATCAAAGCTGATATCCTTCGTATCCTGATTATTTCTTTTAGAAATAAAACTGAAAAAATTGTTGTAAAAATTGGAACTGTAAAACCTAGAGCTGTGGTTTCAGCTAAATTAATTTTACTTAAACCATAAAAAAAACAGAGTAGCGCGATTGAATTTAATCCTATCCTATAAATTTGTAATTTTGGATTTTTAGTAATTAAAATCGATTTTCCTTGATAAAATATCATTGGACTCAAAATCACAATAACAAATGCACATCTAAAAAATGCAATTTCAAAAGGATGTATTTCCTCAGAAATATATTTGACAGCTGCATGCATTATAACAAAACAAAATCCTGACAATATCATGTAGGTTATTGCTACAAAACCATCAGATTTTGCAAATTCAAATTTACTGTTTTTCACAAAATTTTATTTATTTTGTCTATTATCAATTAAATCATTTACTACTGAAGGATCAGCTAATGTTGATGTATCACCTAAATCTTGGTATTCATTAGCAGCGATTTTTCTTAAAATTCTCCTCATTATTTTACCTGAACGAGTTTTTGGTAATTGCGGAGAGAATTGTAATAAATCTGGAGTAGCTATAGGACCAATTTCTTTTCTAACCCATTTTTTTAATTCAGCATATAATTGATCTGATGAATCTACACCAATATTTAAAGTAACATAAGCATAAATTCCTTGTCCTTTTATATCATGTGGATATCCAACAACTGCTGCTTCTGCAACATCAGTATGAGCAACCAAAGCTGACTCAACTTCGGCTGTACCCATTCTATGACCAGAAACGTTTATTACATCATCAACTCTTCCAGTTATCCAATAATATCCATCTTTATCTCTACGACATCCATCACCAGAAAAATATCGTCCTGGAAATGTTTTAAAATAGGTGTCAATAAATCTCTGATGATCCCCATAGACTGACCTCATTTGACCAGGCCATGACATCTCAATACATAGATTTCCCTCAGCTTCACCATTTAACTCATTATTGTCATTATCAACTAATACTGGTTTAATACCAAAAAAGGGTTTTGTTGCAGAACCCGGCTTTGCATCTATTGCTCCAGGAAGTGGAGTAATAAGTATTCCTCCAGTTTCTGTTTGCCACCATGTATCAACGATAGGACATCTTTTATCACCTACAATTTCATTATACCAATTCCATGCTTCTGGATTTATAGGTTCTCCAACTGTACCTAAAATTCTTAAACTACCTCTATGTGTTTTTTTTACTGGAGCCTCCCCTTCAGCCATTAATGCTCGAAGTGCTGTAGGAGCTGTATAAAAAATATTTACTTCATGCTTATCAACAACTTCCCAAAATCTACTAGAAGTTGGATAATTTGGAACACCTTCAAACATTAGAGTGGTAGCACAATTTGATAAAGGTCCATAAACTATATATGAATGTCCAGTAACCCATCCAACATCTGCTGTACACCAGTAAACTTCATTTGGTTTATAGTCAAAAATATATTCATGAGTAATAGATGTGTAAACCATATAACCGCCAGTTGTATGCATGACACCTTTTGGCTTTCCTGTAGAACCAGATGTATATAGTATAAACATTGGATCTTCAGCATTCATTTCTTCAGGTTCACAAGTTTCCGCAACTTCTTCAAACAGCTCATGATACCAAAAATCTCTGTTATTAATCCAATTGATATCACCATTTGTTCTTTTGATAACAAGACATTTTTTACATGAGGATGCTTTTTTTAATGCTTCATCAGTGTTCTGTTTTAAAGGGATTGTCTTGCCACCTCTGATACCTTCGTCAGTTGTTATTATCAAATTTGAATTACAATCCTCAATTCTTCCTGCAAGAGCTTCTGGTGAAAACCCTCCAAAAACAACAGAATGGATAGCTCCTATCCTAGTACAAGCTAACATAGCATAAGCTGCTTCTGGTATCATTGGCATATAGATGGTAATCCTGTCGCCTTTTTTAGCGCCTAATTTTTTTAAAACATTAGCGAATTTACAAACATTTTTATATAGTTCGTTATATGTTATTGATTTTTGTTCATTTGGGTTGTCACCTTCCCATATAATTGCGGTTTTATTACCATTTTTTTTTAAGTGCCTATCAATGCAATTATAGCTGGCATTTAATGTTCCATCTTCAAACCATCTTATATATAAGTTTTTTTGGTCATATGAAAAATCTCTTACTTTTTCATAATTTTTAATCCAATCAATTCGTTTTCCATGTTCACCCCAAAATTTAATTGGATCTGAAATTGATTCCTTATACATTTCTTCATATTTCAATTTATTAATGTGAGCATTTTCTACAATTTTATTACTTGGTTTATACAAATCGTCCATTGTTTTTACCTTTGAAATTATTTTTCTAACTTACTGATACATTATAATATAATAAATTTTCAAACTGTTCTATTAATAATGTTTTCTGCTTCAGACAAATTGTCTATCTCGAAAACTTTTTTGGCTATTTCATATGAAAAACCTCTTCTTGCAAGAGCCCCAAACCATTTATTTTTTAAATTACTGGCATCTATTTTATTTAAATTTTTTTTATAAAATAGACCTATTTTTTTCTTTTTTGTATAAATTAAAGCGGATTGAATTTCGTCTAATTTGTTAGAAAAAAACTTATCTGTAATCTTTTCAATAACGTCAGGATCAATGCCTTTCTCATCTAATTTAAATTTAAGAAGCTTTTTTGAACCACCACTGTTAAAGATTTTTTCACCCTTAATTTCAGAATATCTAAAATCATTGATATAATTTAACTTTTTCATTTTTTCTGTAATTAAATGAATAAATTCATTTTTTTTGTAAGTACTTAAATTTGGTTCGAAAACATCAATTTTTTTCTTTAAAAAAAATTTAAATTGAAATTCTGTGGTTTCAAATTTCGATAAATATCTTAATCCATTTTTATTAAGAAATTCTAAAATTTCATTTTTATTATTCATTTTAAATTTGATTTTTTTTATAAATTGTATTTAAAAATAATACTAATAACTATGACAAATAAAAACAAATACTTAAGTATAAGAAGAGACATAAATATTGTAAATTGGCTTGGTTTATATACTCTCTACCTAAAAGAAGTAAAACGGTTCACTAGCGTTTTTCTTCAAACTATAACAGCTCCAATGGTTACCACATTATTGTTTGTAGTTGTATTTTCTATTGCAATTGATAGATCTGCAGGCATTAAGGGTGTTTCATATATTTCTTTTTTAATTCCTGGCCTCATGATGATGAGTGTTTTACAAAATGCTTTTGCAAACACCTCATCTGCTTTTATGACTGCTAAGGTTACAGGATCGATTGTAGATTTATTATTAGCACCTTTAGGGTCAGTAGAAATTTTTACTGCTCATAATTTGGCAGGAATTACAAGAGGTATTATAGTATTCCTTGCTTCACTTTTATTATTACTAATACTTGGAATGACAAACTTACCAATAAATTATATCTGGACATTTATATTCCTAGTATCTGGAGGATTTGCATTATCATGTATAGGCATCATTGCAGGTATTTGGGCTCAAAAATTTGATCAATTAGCGATTGTTTCAAATTTTGTGGTTCAACCTTTGGCTTTTTTATCTGGAACATTTTACTCTATTGAACGTTTACCTGAATTTTTAAAACCAATAGCGTATTCAAATCCCTTTTTTTATATAATTGATGGTTTTAGATATGGGTTTTTAGGTGTCAGTGATATATCACCTTATATTTCATTGATAATATTATTAGGTTTCAATTTAATTTTAAGTTATTCTGCTTGGTACGTGCTTAATAGCGGTTATAGATTAAAATCATAGTCGATAGTGGAATCATAAATGGTCTTTTTAAATAATGAAAAAAATGGTGTTTTACCGTCTCAATACATTAAGGAGCTAATTGATAGAAACTTTATGTTTAGCAATGAGAATATCAATGAAGACCTAATTCAACCAGCATCCATTGATCTAAGGTTAGGTTTTAAAGCCTGGCGTGTTCCTGCATCATTTTTACCTGGCAAAAATAGTACGGTTGAAGAGAAGTTAAATCAAATAGCAATGCATGAATTTAGTTTATCAAATGGTGCAGTGTTAGAATGTGGTTGTGTATACATTGTAAAATTATTAGAAGGTCTGAATTTACCAAAAAATATATCTGGTATGGCTAACCCAAAAAGCTCAACAGGAAGATTAGATGTTTTTACACGTTTAATTGTTGATAGAACTCAGCAATTTGAAAATGTTCCAAAAGGTTATAAAGGTTCTTTATACTTGGAAATTTCTCCAAGAACTTTTTCAGTAGTTGTGAGAACTGGTACTCGACTAAATCAATTGAGGTTTTCAATTGGTGATACAAGTTTAACAGACAAACAAATGGCTGAACTTCAAAACAAACATGATTTGATAAAAAACAATGAATCATCTGAACTATCGGATAAATTAGAAAACGGATTGCCTTTATCAGTAGATTTAAAGGGTGTTGATGGGATTGTAGGATATAAAGCAAAAAAACATTCGAAGTTAATTGATTGTGATAAAGTTAAAAATTATAAGGTCTCCTCTTTTTGGGAGAAGATAACGATTGACGATTTAATAATTTCGGAAGAAAATCAAAATAGATCTTTAGTTTTAAGTCCAGATGCTTTTTATATATTATGTAGTAAGGAATCAGTTTCAGTTCCAAAAAATCTAGCTGCTGAAATGCGGCCTTACGATACTAATATTGGAGAATTCAGAGCTCATTATGCAGGCTTTTTTGATCCTGGATTTGGCTCTCCAGAATTGAATGCTAATGATACCAAAGCAGTACTTGAGGTAAGATCACATGATGTGCCATTTATAATTGAAGATGGACAAACTATTTGTCGATTAGTTTATGAACCCATG
This sequence comes from uncultured SAR116 cluster alpha proteobacterium, assembly GCA_902615025.1. Lineage (GTDB taxonomy): Bacteria > Pseudomonadota > Alphaproteobacteria > Puniceispirillales > Marisalimonadaceae > TMED54. The sequence goes on from CACMNV010000002.1 coordinate 62,993, forward strand.
TCAAATATCCCAGATAAATTATATGGTGAAATAAAAGGCAAAAATAATTATCAATCCCAAGGTTTAAAATTATCTAAACATTTTGTATAAATTAGATTAATATTACTATTTTTAATTAAGGATCTTTAAAATGGCTTTAAGCCCAGACATAATGAAAACATATGGTCGAATTGATATTGCATTTACACACGGTAAAGGTAGTTTTCTCTTTTCTGAGGATGGAAATAAATATCTAGATTATGCAACTGGCATTGCTGTAAATGCATTTGGGCATTCTCACCCAGATTTAATAAATGCATTGCAAGATCAAGCTTCTAAATTATGGCATGTATCAAACCTTTATAAAATCCCGGAACAAGATAAAGTTGCGAATTTACTGGTAAAGTATTCATGTGCAAACCAAGCTTTTTTTTGTAATTCTGGTGCTGAGGCTACTGAGGGTGCTGTTAAAGTAGCAAGAAGATATGCTTGGTCTAAAAAGGATACTGAAAGAGATGAAATTTTATGTGTCACAGGAGCATTCCACGGCAGAACATTAGCTATGCTTGCAGCTAATGATAGACCTCTATTTAGAGAAGGTTTTGGTCCTAAGGTTCCAGGATTTAGTCATGCTGAGTGGGGTAATATTGAAGATTTAAAAAAGAAATTAAATAATAAAGTAGCAGCTGTATTAATTGAGCCTGTTCAAGGTGAAGGTGGTGCTAGAAAAGCACCAATTAATTATTTAAAAGAAGTTGAGGCATTAACAAAAGAAAATGGATCTTTACTGATATCTGATGAAGTCCAAATCGGTATGGGTCGTTCTGGAAAGTTATTTGCTTATCAAAATGAGAATATCGAACCTGATATAATTGCGCTTGCAAAAGGATTAGGGGGAGGTTTCCCAGTTGGAGCAGTTCTTGCTAAATCTGAAGTAGGTGATGCTATGGTCCCTGGAACTCATGGGAGTACTTTTGGTGGCAATCCTTTAGCAATGAGAGCTGCAGAGGTGGTAATTAATTTAATCATTGAAGATGGATTTTTAGAAACTCTTAATGAAAAAATTAAATATTTGGACACTAAAATTAATTCTCTTATTAAAAATCAAACAAATAATTTAGAAAATCACAATGAAATTTTATTTGTAAAAGCGAAAGGATATGGTTTTTTACGTGGCATAGAACTATCCGAAAAATTTTCTGTTGCTGATTTTTCCACAGAAGCTAGAAAAAAAGGCCTTTTGTTGGTTGGTGCAGCAGAAAATACTATTAGAATTTTACCACCGCTCAATACATCATTTGAAGAGATTGATTTAGCTTTTTTAAAATTAAAAGAGTTAGCCCAAGAGTTGTATAAAAAAAATGACTAATTTTTTCGATATAAAAGATCTTTCTAAAAAAGACTTAGAAAGAATTATCGATGAATCAATTAATATAAAAAAAAAGGGATGTGACAAAATACTTAAAAATAAAAATGTTTTAATGATTTTTGAAAAACCATCTCTTAGAACAAGAATTTCGTTTGAAGTTTGTATTAATGATTTAGGTGGAAACTCTCTAATTTTAAATTCAAATGAGTTTAAATTTGGAGAAAGAGAGAGTATTTATGATAGTGCTAAAGTTCTTGATAGATATGTGGATTTTATGATTATCAGATCCTTTGAACATTCAATTTTGAAAGAAGTAGAAAGTAATTTTTCAAAACCTATTATTAATGCATTGACAAATCATAGTCATCCTTGCCAAGTTATTGCAGATTTAGTTACTTTTAAAGAGAAGTTTGGAGATTTTGAAAATAAAAAAGTGTCTTGGTTTGGAGATTATAATAATGTAACTCAAAGTTGGGTAGAAGCAGCCGCGATTTTAAACATAAATTTTTATATTGCTTGCCCAAGTAAAGTTTCTGTCTCAAAAAATACAATTAAATGGTTAGAAGAGCAAAACAAACATTTAATTATTTCAGATAATGTGAATGATATTGCTAAAAATTCTGATTGTATAATGACCGATACGTGGATATCTATGGGAGATAAAAAAGATAAATCTGTGGATCATTTCAAACCATTCCAAGTCAATTCAAATGTAATAGCATTAGCTAAAAAAGATGTAATTTTTATGCACTGTCTTCCCGCATATAGAGGAATGGAAGTTACAGATGAAGTTATAGATTCTAAAATGTCAGTTGTTTTTGATCAGGCTGAAAATAGAGTTCATGCTCAAAAATCTATAATAAAACATTGTTGTAGAGATAATTATTAAAAAGTTTTATTGTGGTTTTAGAAAATTTAGTTATTCCTTTTCAGATTAATAACATTATTAAAGGGACTATTGTAAGATTAAGCTCTGTAGCATCTCAAATTATTAATAATGAATATCCTAAAAACATAAATTCAATATTTGCTGATTCTATTTCTATTACTGCTTCAATTGGATCTAGAATGAAAAATGATGGTGTTTTTAGTTTTCAAGCTCAGAGTAAGGGGGTAATTAAAACAATTTTTGTCGATTTGAATAACACCTCATCAGTTCGGGGCTATATATCAGTTAATAATTTGGAAAATATTGAAAATCTTCCTTTTGAAAAACTAATATCAAATGGAACTTTGGCTTTAAATATTAAAGAAGGTAAGTTTTCTAAAAATTACCAAGGTCTAGTTGAAATTAAAGGTAAATCTATAAAAGATGCTATTGACAGCTATTTCAATTCATCTGAGCAAGTTAAATCTTTTTTTAAATTATTTAACATTTTTAATCTTAAAAAATACGACCCTGAGAGCAATCATATTGCTGGTGCAATTAAATTAGAATTAATGCCTGAGATAAATGACTTCAAAAATGCTGAAAAATCAAATGAAGATTGGGAAACTATATTAATGTTTTTAGAAACTATGAATTCTGAAGAATTTTTAAATATAAACAAAACATCAAAACAAATTTTATTAAACTTATTTGGACAATACGAAATAAAAATTTTTGATGAAATAAATCTTAATAATAATTGTCAATGTTCAAATGAAAGAGTTTTAAATACATTGAAGTCAATGGATCAAAAAGAAATAACATATTTGTTTAATGAAAAAAAATCAATTGAAGTAATATGTGAATTTTGTAAGACAAAAAGAGTTTTTAGTGAACAAGATATGGAATAGTTATTTTTTCCAAAATGATGCTGTAAACATTACTAATATTGCGAATATTTCTAATCTTCCCAATATCATTCCCGAACAAAGAATTAATTTTCCTAAATTAGGTATCTCAGCATAAGTGCCGTTAGGTCCGATCATTTCACCTAATCCGGGACCAACGTTTCCTATTGCAGATGCTGCGCCAGATAAAGAAGTCATGAAATCTAATCCTAAACTTCCAAGCAGACATGAAATAAGTATAAAAACAAGAATATATAAAAAGAAAAATCCCATAACAGATTCAGTAACAGATTCTGGAATTGGTTTTTTATTATAATAAGGAATAATTACTGCATGAGGCGTTAAAAGTTTTAATACTTGTGTTTTTGCATTAGCTATTAAAACTTGAATTCTAGCCATTCTTAAACCACAAGTTGTTGAGCCCGCGCATCCACCCATAAACATTAATATTAAAAGTAAAGTTGTTGCAAACCCCCCCCATTGGCTAAAATCATCAGTGCCAAAGCCTGTTCCAGTTACAATTGAAACTACGTTGAAAATTGAAACTCTTAATGATGAAAAAAAATTCTGGCCATTTATATAGAGGTTGAACGTGACTATTGAAATTAGAAAAAATAAAATTAGTAAAAACCATTTTACTTGTTGGTCATTAATCAAATTTTTCCAGCCATTTTTTAAAATTGATAAATAATGTATAAAAGGTAAGGATCCAACTATCATTCCAAGTACAATAATCATTTCTATATTTACTGAGTTGAATGCACCTAAGGATTCTGATTTCGTTGAATATCCACCAGTAGCAAGAGTTGTCATTGCGTGTGTTATAGAGTCAAATATTGGCATTCCAGCAAGCCATAGCATAAAAGCCCATATGGATGTTAAGACGATATAAACAATACTTATGCCACTAGCAAAAATAGCGGCTCTAGGAATAATTTTATCTGGTGTTTCGTAAGATTCAGTTTTAAAGAGTTGCATGCCTCCGATCGATAACATTGGTAAAATTGCAATAGCCATTACAATTATACCAATTCCGCCAAGCCATTGAAGAAGAGCTCTCCATAAAAGTATCCCATAAGAAACTTGTTCAAGATTTGGTATTATAGTTGATCCTGTTGTAGTTATGCCAGATGTTGATTCAAAAAATGCGTCAATAAAATTTAAATTTAGATTCGAAAATAAAAAAGGTAATGATCCAAAAAGTGAGATAGAAATCCAGGCACTATTAGTTAGTAGAAAAGCTTGTCTAAGTTCAAGGTGTTCAGGATTACTTTCTCGTGAAGATAGATACAGCCCTGCTCCAACAAATAAAGTTATGAAAGATGATACTAGAAACGCTGCCCAATCTTCGTCTCCAAGAATATAATCAATAAACCCAGGTATCAGCATAAATGCTGATAAAGTACAAAGTAACAAGCCTATTAAATTAATGACAGGTTGAAATTTCATAATTAATTATAGGTTTAATCTTTTATAAAGTCCAAAAATCTGTTTCTTAACTTTTCATCAGTTGAAAAGGATCCCTTGAATTGTGAAGTCACCATCATAGAATTTTTTTTATGAACACCTCTCGTTTTCATACAATGGTGGTCGGCTTCTATTACAACTCCAACTCCAATTGGATTTAGATTATCATGTATTGCATTGATAATTTGAGATGTCATTATTTCTTGTGTTTGAAGACGTTTTGCAAATGTATTAACTATTCTTGCTAATTTTGATATTCCAACGATGCTTTTATTCGGCAAGTATCCGACACTTGCATTGCCAATAATTGGAAGCATATGATGTTCACAATGACTTTCAAAATCTATTTTTTTTAAAACAACAATATCGTCATAACCCTGAATTTCTTTAAAAGTCTTAGACAGAATCTCTGATGGATTTTCTTTATAACCAGCAAAATGCTCATTGAATGATTTAATAACTCTTTTAGGTGTTTCTAAAAGACCTTCTCTTTTAGGATCATCACCGATCCATGCTATAATTGTTTCAACTGCTTTTTCAGCTTCCTCAGCTGTCACTTTTTTTTTTACATCATCACGTTTAAAAGCTTTAGTAATTGATGAATATGAAGACATAATATTTAATCCTTTTGGTATACTTAATTAGAAACGTAACATACTTACATCCCAAAACAACTGATTTATTAGAAATTTAGTTTTATGTGAATTTTGTAATGTTAAGTTCCATGTAATTATCTAAATTTTTAACTAGCCTATGTGATACAATTACACAAGGAATGTTAAGTTTTTTAATAAAATCAAATAAAAATTTTTGAAATGACTTCATGGTTTTTTTATCTAAAGATGAAAATGGTTCGTCTAATAACAAAGCATTAGGATTTGAAATAATTGCTCTTAAACAAGCTATTCTTGCTTTTTGACCTCCTGAAAGCTCAGATGGATATTGATTTGAAAATTCAACCATATTAATTTGTTCTAAATAATTCATGGCCTGTACTTTTTTGTTTCTAGTTTGTTTTGGTAAAGAAAAAATTAAATTATTTTTAACATCAAAATGAGGAAACAAAAAATAATCTTGTAGCATATATCCAATTCTTTTATTTTGAATTGAAGTATTTGTTATATCAAGTTTATTAAGGTATATTTTACCTGTCCAAATTAAATTATTGTCATGAAAGCCTGAAATTAAATCTAGCAATGTAGATTTGCCAAGGCCGCTTTTCCCGGAAATTAAAAGTATTTCCCCTTTATTAACTTTAAAGCTTAGGTTTTTAATGAGAGGTTTTTTTTCTTTTTTATCAAAACTAAATGTAATATCTTTTACTTCTAACATTTTAGATCAAAAAGCTTTTAACATGATTTTTAACATAATTAAAAATAGTAGATTTAAATTAATAAAAAACAAAAAAAAAAATATTTCAAAGAATAAATTTGAGGAATATAAATCTGAGTTTAAAAATTTTTATGATGAGGCAAACTCAAAACTTCAACAATTTAATTTAAATGATTGGAAAGTAACTTTTGATTATGCAAAAAAAAGAGCTGGTGCTTGTATTTATTCCAAAAAAGAACTTTCTTTTTCAATATATTTTTTAAGGAACTCGTCTTCTTTTGACTTGAATGATACGTTATTACATGAAATATCGCATGCCCTTGTTGGGCCTAATCAGGGTCATAATCATATCTGGAAGAAAAAAGCTCTATCAATAGGATGTACTGGTAAAGTTTACCATTCTTTAAATTTTTCAAATCCAGGATGGATAAAATATTGTTCAAATTTTTGTTGGGAACAAAAATGTTATAGAAGAAAACAGAACCTTATCTGTAAAATTTGTAGGTCTGAAGTTTTATACAAAAAGAATTACGTTTCTTCTAACTCAACTAATGTTCCAGATAAATCATTAGGGTGAATAAATATAACAGGTTTGTCATGAGCTCCAATTTTAGGATTTCCGTCACCCAAAATATTTATATTTTTATTTTTTAATGAATTTATAGTTTCTGTAATCTTTTCTACTTCAAAACAAATATGATGCATTCCGCCCTTAGGATTTTTTTCTAAAAACTTCGAAATTGGGCTTTCGTTATCAAGCGGTTCTAGCAATTCTATTTTTAAATTAGAAAACTCTAAAAAAACTACTTTTACACCATGTTCTTCTAAAATTATTATATCGCTCTTTTTCATATCTAATGCTTGTTGCCATTTTAATGCAGCCTCTTTTATATCAGGAACTGCAATTGCAATATGGTTAATTTTTTTATTTTCGTTTTCCATTTAATTCTTCCATTACTAATTGTAATACTTTATTTTTAATATATTTTTATACTTATCATAATTTTAATCTATTAAAGGAAAAAAAAATTAGAAAAACAAGCAAACAAATTATTGAAGAATTACAAAATAGAAGAATTCAGGCTAGAGCTGGTGGTGGTATTGATCGAGTAAATAAACAACATGATACTGGAAAACTAACAGCGCGAGAACGAATTGAAATTTTCTTAGATAAAGATACTTTTGAAGAAACGGATATGTTTGTTGTTCATACGATAAAAGACTTTGGTATGGAAAATAATACTTTCTCAGGTGATGGCGTAATCACAGGATCCGGAAAAGTTAATAATAGGTTAGTTTATATTTATGCTCAGGACTTTACCGTTTTCGGTGGATCTTTGTCATCAGCTCATGCTTCTAAAATTGTAAAAGTTATGAAGTTAGCAGTTCAAAATGGTGCTCCGTTGATCGGTTTGAATGATAGTGGTGGAGCAAGAATCCAAGAAGGTGTAGAATCGTTAGGTGGATATGCAGATGTTTTTTTACAAAATGCGTTAGCATCGGGAGTTATACCACAGATTTCACTAATAATGGGACCTTGCGCTGGTGGAGCAGTCTATTCTCCAGCAATGACAGATTTTATTTTTATGGTCAAAAATACAAGTTATATGTTTGTGACTGGCCCAGATGTAGTCAAAACTGTCACCTCTGAAGAAGTAACAGCTGAAGAATTAGGTGGAGCGTTAACACATACAACAAAATCATCTGTTGCAGATGGTTGTTTTGAAAACGATATTGATGCGCTTTTGGAAATGAGAAGATTTTTGTCCTACTTACCCTCTTCAAATATTTCTAAAGCATCTACTAGATATACAACAGATAGTATTAGAAGACAGACAGCTTCATTAGACACTCTCATTCCAGATAATCCAAATCTTCCTTATGATATGAAAGAATTAATAATCAGCATCGCTGATGAAGGTATATATTTTGACTTACAAAAAGATTATGCAAAAAATATTTTAATTGGATTTATCAGATTGAATGGGGAGACTATAGGTGTTGTGGCTAACCAACCACTTGTCTTAGCTGGTTGTTTAGATATTGATTCTAGTAGGAAGGCAGCAAGGTTTGTTAGATTTTGTGATGCATTTAATATCCCTATACTTACTCTAGTAGATGTTCCTGGTTTTATGCCAGGTACAGCACAAGAATATGGTGGAATTATTAAAAATGGAGCAAAATTATTGTTTTCTTATGCTGAAGCAACTACTCCAAAAGTAACCTTAATCACCAGAAAAGCTTATGGTGGAGCTTATGATGTTATGAGTTCAAAACATTTAAGAGGTGATGCAAATTATGCTTGGCCTACTGCAGAAATTGCAGTCATGGGCGCAAAAGGTGCGGTTGAAATCTTGCATAGAAAAAAAATTGACGACAAAAAGTTTATTGATGAAAAAACACAAGAATATGAAGATAAGTTTGCAAATCCTTTTATAGCAGCTGAGAGAGGGTTTCTTGATGATATAATAATACCTAAAAACACTAGGTATAGAATTATTCAAGCTTTTTCAAAGTTAAAAGATAAAAAATTAAAGAATCCAAATAAGAAATTTGGAAATATACCTTTATAAGGACATAAATGATAAAAAAAATTTTAATTGCTAATAGGGGTGAAATAGCTTGTAGAATAATAAAAACGGCGAAAAAACTCAAAATTAAAACTGTTTCAATTTATTCAGATTCGGACATTAATGCTGAACATGTACTTATGTCAGATGAAAGTTATTATTTAGGTCCATCAGAGGCTTCAAAGAGTTATTTAAATATATCAAAGATAATTGAAATTTGTAAAAAAGCTGAAGTTGATGCTGTTCATCCAGGGTATGGTTTTTTGTCTGAAAACCCTAATTTTGTAAGAGAGCTAACTAAGAATAAAATTATATTTATTGGCCCATCTGAAAACGCAATAATTTCAATGGGTGACAAAATCAAATCAAAAATGATTGCTGAAAAAGCAAGTGTAAATGTTGTTCCAGGATTTATTGGTGAGATAAATAATGTAAATCATGCTAAAGAAATTTCTAAAAAAATTGGCTTTCCAGTGATTGTAAAAGCTAGTGCTGGTGGCGGTGGAAAAGGAATGAGAATTGTTAATTTTGAGGAAGATGTTGAGGAAGCTTTTTTGAGAGCTTCAAGTGAAGCTAAAAATAGTTTTGCAGATGAAAGGTTATTTGTAGAAAAATATTTGGTCGAGCCCAGGCATATAGAAATACAGATAATTGCAGATAATTATGGAAATGTCGTTTCACTTGGAGAGAGAGAATGCTCAATTCAAAGAAGAAATCAAAAAGTGATTGAGGAGGCTCCATCTTCTTTTTTAGATGAAACTCTGAGAAGAGATATGTCAACGCAAGCCATTATGCTTGCTAAAGAAGTAGAATATTCAAGTGCGGGGACAGTTGAATTTATAGTTGATAAAGATAAAAATTTTTATTTTTTAGAAATGAACACAAGACTTCAAGTTGAACACCCTGTCACAGAAATGATAACGGGACTTGATTTAGTAAATGAAATGATAAATGTAGCAAATAAAAAAAAATTATCTTTTTCTCAAAAAGACATAAAGTTGAATGGTTGGGCTTTTGAAAGTCGTATATATGCAGAAGACCCATATAAAGGTTTTCTACCTTCAACAGGCAGATTGACAAAGTATAGTCCTCCATCTGAGGATAAATCTATGGATTATGAAATAAGAAACGATACTGGCGTAAAAGAAGGTGATGAAATATCTATTTTTTATGATCCTATGATTGCAAAATTATCAACCTGGGGAAAAGATAGAAAAAGTGCAATTAAATTTATGGAAAAAGCACTTGATGAATTTTGTATTAGTGGATTGAAAAATAATTTATCTTTTCTCTCATCAATTTATTTAAATCCTAAATTTGTCGATGGTAAAATATCAACTGCTTTTATTGAAAGAGAATTTAAAAATGGATTTAAAGGTCTTCCAATAAAGCAATATAAAAGTTTATTTGAAATAATTATTCTCTCTGTAAGCGCAGAAAATGAAATCAGAGATTTAAATCTTAAAAAATTTGATAAAAGAACATCTGTGGAGTTGTTTGATTTTTTTGATAACAAAAAATATATTTCAGATGAATATATTGTAAGATTAGATAACAAAATGTTTGAAATAAGCAAATTAGATGGAAATTTACATTTACTTGATAAAATCTATAATAAATTAAGAGTACATCATCAGATAGATTTTCAAACAAATTTAATAAACATTAATATTTATGAAGATGATCAAATACTGTTAAGTACTTTTTTAAAATTAAATTATTGTTTTCCTTATTATCAGATTGATTTTAGAGGATCATCAGTGAAAGGTATCACGAGAGATTCAGTTAATTTAGAATTATCCAAATTTATGAAAAAAGTGGATGATGAAGAAAATAAAAATAGTTTAATATGCCCAATGCCTGGAAAGCTAATTGAATTATTTGTAAAAGTAGGAGATCAAATTGAGGTTGGACAAAACTTGTGCATAGTTGAAGCTATGAAAATGGAAAATACACTTGTGTCTTCTTTGAAAGGACAGGTAAAGAAAATAAATTTTAAAGTCAACGATCTTCTAAAAGTTGATGACATAATTATTGAGTTTTAGATATTATATCAAATTATGAGTAAAAAATTTAATATTAATGACTGGGAAAAAATTGCTTTAGAGGAATTAAAAGGAATTAAAACAGATCAATTAATTACAGAAACTCCTGAGGGCATTAAAGTTAAGCCACTATACACAAAAGATGATTTAGAAGATTTAAATCATATGAATTCTTTACCTGGTATTGAACCATTTGTGAGAGGCCCTAAGGCAACAATGTATACTTCTAGACCATGGACCGTAAGACAATATTCAGGTTTCTCAACCGCTAAGGAATCAAATAAATTTTATAAAAAAAACATTACAGCTGGACAAAAGGGGTTATCTATTGCTTTCGATTTAGCAACTCATAGAGGCTACGACTCAGACAATGAAAGAGTTCGCGCTGATGTTGGTAAGGCTGGTGTAGCTATCGATACTGTTGAGGATATGAAAATTCTTTTTGACGGAATACCTCTTGATAAAATGTCTGTATCTATGACCATGAATGGAGCGGTTTTGCCTGTACTTGCTAGTTTTATTGTTGCTGGTGAAGAACAAGGAGTTCCTGTTGAACAATTGAGTGGAACAATTCAAAATGATATTTTAAAAGAATTCATGGTTAGGAATACTTATATCTATCCACCTGAACCTTCAATGAGAATAGTATCAGATATTATTTCTTACACATCTGAAAAAATGCCAAAATTTAATTCAATTTCTATCTCCGGTTATCACATGCAAGAGGCTGGAGCTAATCTAGTCCAAGAATTGGCTTTTACAATATCTGATGGTTTGGAATATATCAGAGCTGCAGTGGATAGAGGTTTGAATGTAGATAAATTTGCTCCTAGGTTATCTTTCTTTTTTGCTATTGGTATGAATTTTTTTATGGAAGCTTCAAAATTAAGAGCTGCTAGATATTTATGGTCCTATTGGGTAAAAAAATTATTTAATAATCAAAACCCTAAATCACAAATTTTAAGAACGCACTGTCAAACATCTGGAGCAAGTCTACAAGAACAAGATCCCTATAATAATATTGTCAGAACTACAATCGAAGCCTTAGCAGGTGTTTTAGGAGGAACTCAATCTTTGCATACAAACTCATTTGATGAGGCTATAGCATTACCTACTGAATTTTCAGCTAAAATCGCTAGAAATACACAGTTAATTCTTCAAAATGAAACAGGGGTGACTGATGTAGTAGATCCTTTGGCAGGAAGTTATTATGTTGAGAATTTAACAAATGAGTTAATTCAAAATGCAAATAAAATTATTGAGAAAATTAATAATATGGGTGGAATGACAAAAGCCATTGAAAGTGGTTTCCCAAAATCAGAAATAGAAAAATCAGCAACTGAGAAACAGGCAAGAATAGATTCCAAAAAAGAAATTATTGTTGGTGTAAATAAATTCAAATCAGATCATTTAGATGAAGTTAATATTTTAGATATTGACAATATTCAAGTTACAAAAGAACAGATTGAAAAATTAGATAAAATCAAATCTGAAAGAGATAATAATCTTGTAAAGCAGTCTTTAGAAAAAATTACTAATGCAGCTAAAAATAAAAATGAAAATTTGCTTTCACTATTTGTTGAAGCTATGAGAAATAGAGCAACAGTAGGTGAAACATCTTTTGCTTTAGAAAAAGTCTATACTCGCTATGAAACGAAACAATCTATAGTTACAGAAGTTTATGCAAACACTTTTGATGATCAAAATGAAATAAAAAAAATAAAAATTTCTTTAGATAAATTCAAGCAAATAGATAATGAAACTATCACAATATACATGGCTAAGTTAGGACAAGACGGACATGACAGAGGAGCTAGAGTTATCTCATCTGCTTTTTCTGATTTTGGTATAAATGTAGAAGTTGGCAATTTATTTCAATCTCCTGCTGAGGCAGTAGATGAAGCCCTAAAAAAAAATGCCCATGTGATTGGTGTTTCATCTCTTGCAGCAGGCCATAAAACTCTAATTCCTGATTTAATCAAAGAATTAAAAAAGAGAAAGGCAGATGATATTCTAGTCTTTTGTGGAGGTGTAATACCTAAAAAAGATTATCAATTTCTCTATGATGCGGGAGTGTCTGAGATTTTTGGGCCTGGATCCTCAGTAATTGATGCAGCTCATAAAGTGATTGAAAATACAACAGATCATTTAAAGAGAATGCATAATTATAGAAAATCTAGGATTGTTTAGAAATGAAATATTTGGAAATTTATAAAAAATGGAGAGATAATCCAATAGAATTTTGGAAAAAAAATGCTGAAGATGTTTCCTGGATTAAATTTCCTGAAAAAATTCTAACAAAAAAAAATGAGAATTTTTATGAATGGTTTTCAGACAGCGTTATGAATACTTGTTATAATGCTGTAGATAAAAATATCTTAGAAGGAAGAGGAGATCAGGTTGCTATTTATTATGATAGTCCAATAACTAATTCAAAATCAAAACTAACCTATAATGAATTAAAGTCAAAAGTTGAAGAATTTGCCGGTGCCTTAAATAAACATAATGTATCTAAAGGTGATAGAGTTATAGTTTACATGCCTATGATACCTGAAGCTATAATAGCTGTTTTAGCAATAGCTAGAATTGGAGCTGTACATTCAGTTGTTTTTGGAGGATTTGCAGCTAAAGAACTTGCAGTAAGAATTGATGATTGTTCACCTAAACTTATTATTTCTGCTTCTTGCGGAATTGAGCCAGGCAGAATTGTAGAGTACAAACCTCTCTTGGATGAGGCTATAAAATTGTCAAACCATAAAGTTAAAAACTGTATAATTTTTCAACGAGAACAATTAAGTGTAAAATTAAATGCAGATTTAGATATTTCTTGGAATGAGGCAATTAAAGATGTTAAGCCTGCTGATATAGTTCCAGTAAATGGTAATGACCCATTATATATATTATATACTTCTGGTACTACAGGACAACCTAAAGGTGTAGTAAGAGATAATGCAGGCCATCTCGTTTCATTGAAATGGTCTATGAAAAATGTTTACAATATGGATCCTGGAGAAGTTTTCTGGGCAGCTTCAGATATTGGCTGGGTTGTAGGACATTCCTATGTCATATATGCTCCATTGTTTCATGGTTGTTCAACAGTTTTATTTGAAGGGAAACCTGTTGGAACCCCAGACGCAGGCACCTTTTGGAGGATTATTAGTGAATATAAGGTAAAGTCATTTTTTACTGCTCCTACTGCTTTAAGAGCTGTAAAAAAGGAAGATAATGAAGGTAAATATATTGATAAAGAAAAGCTTAAATCATTAGAGACTTTATTTTTAGCAGGAGAAAGAGCTGATCCAGATACAGTCCTGTGGTTAGAAAATAAATTAAATATACCAATTGTTGATCATTGGTGGCAAACAGAGACAGGTTGGCCTATTGTTGCAAATCCAACAGGTATTGAATTGCTACCAATTAAAAAAGGTTCTCCAACAGTTTCTTTGCCGGGGTATGAGATTGATATTTTAGATGATAATGGACAAAAATTATCATCAAATGAGTTAGGATCAATATGCATAAAATTACCACTGCCACCATCTTGCCTTCCAACTCTTTGGGCCGCTGATGATAGGTTTATAGAAGCATACTTATCTAAATTTCCAGGATATTACGAAACAGGTGATGCAGGTTATATCGATGATGATGGGTATATTTTTGTTATGTCAAGAACAGATGATGTAATAAATACAGCAGGTCATAGACTATCCACAGGTGCAATGGAAGAAGTTATTTCAAACCATTCAGACGTTGCTGAGTGCGCTGTTGTTGGTGTTAAAGATGAATTAAAAGGAGAAGTACCAGTAGGTTTGGCTTGTTTGAATTCTGGATGTAACAGAGAACATTCTGAAATTTGTAATGAAATTATTGATTTGATTAGAAAAGAAATTGGTCCTGTAGCTTCTTTTAAAAAAGTAGCTATTGTTCAAGCTCTTCCAAAAACAAGATCTGGTAAAATACTTAGAAAAACAATTAGAAGTATAATTAATAAAGAACAATGGACTATGCCACCAACAGTCGAAAATCCTAATGTGTTTGATGATTGTCAAATTGCTTTAAAAAATTTTAATATAATTTAAATTTTTAGAACAAATTTACCAACATGGTCACCTTTTTCTAGAGCTTTATGAGCAAATGAAACTTTAGATAAACCAAAACATTTTTGAATTATTGGTACTATTTGCCTTGTTTCTAAAAAAGGCCATACATGTTTAATTAAACTTCTTACATAAGATGCCTTAACTTTATCTTCTTGAGGTCTTAAAGTTGATCCAGTAATAGTATATCTTTTTCTCATTAGATACCCAAAATTTAAGGTGCCTTTTAAACCTCCTTGTACAGCTATTATGACAAGCTTTCCATCTTCTGAAAGGCATTTTAAATTTCTTTCGACATACTCTCCAGCAACCATATCTAGTATTAAATTAATGCCCTTATCTTTTGTTAATAAATTTATTTTTTTTTCAAAATTTTCCTTTTTATAATTTATACATTCAATTGCACCAAGTTTTTTAACTGCAGCACATTTCTTTGCAGAACCTGCTGTTGCATATACTTTAGCTCCAAAAATTTTAGCAAGTTGTATTGCTGTTGTACCAATACCACTAGCTCCACCATGAATTAAAATACTCTCATTCTTTTTCAGTCTACCTCTCAAAAATACGTTGCTCCATACTGTAATAAAAGTTTCAGGTATACAAGCTGCTTCCTCTAAACTTATTCTTTTTGGTATGGGCAAACAATGATCTTGATTAACTGCTACATACTCAGCGTAACCCCCACCATGACATAAAGCACATATTTTAGAACCTACTGGATATTTAGTAGCAGACTTTTCTCTATCTACAATTATACCAGAAACTTCTAAGCCTGGAATGTCACTTGCAGTTTTCGGGACTGGATAGTTGCCCTCTCTTTGAAGTATATCTGGCCTATTAACCCCAGCAAAATGAACCTTTATAAGTATTTCCCCTTTTTTTAACTTAGGTATATTTCTAAGTTTTAATTTCAAATTTTCAGGTCCTCCAAACTTTACAATTTCAACAGCTTTCATTGTATCATTTGGTTTTTTTAATTTATTCAATTTTATCTCTTAATTAATTATTAACTGATAATTTTAATATTAATTGATACAATGTAAAGACAGAATTAATGGTCAAAAAAATGCCTGATTTGATCAAATTATAGTCAATTTAATATATAATATTCACATTATATAAAAAGGAGAATTAAATGGAAGCAGGTATTTTATTTCTATACTCATTATTTGCTATAAATGATAAAAATGTAAAAAACTTTCTAGTTGAAGCTAATAAACATAATAAGATTGAATATCAATTTGTAAAAGCAACATCTTGTAAATCAGGTCCCTATAACAAAAGCTACGTATTAGCCCCGACTGGTAAAGTTATACTTAAACAAAAATCAAATGATGGTTCCATTGGAGAAATATGTAGTAATTAAAATTTATTTTTGTTTAATATTGTTCATCATGAGTCTGAGGGCGTTTAATTTAATAAAGCCTTCAGCGTCATGATGGTTATAATTAAATGAACCTTCTTCAAATGTTACTAAGTCTTCATCATAAAGAGAGTTTGGCGATTTCCTTCCTGTAATTATAACATTTCCTTTATATAATTTTGCTCTAACAACTCCATTAACGTTTTTTTGGCTTTCATCAATTGCTTTTTGAAGCATTTGTCTTTCTGGAGAAAACCAAAATCCATTATAAATTAATTCTGCGTATTTAGGCATTAACTCATCCTTTAGATGAGATGCGCCTTTATCTAAAGTGATTGATTCTATAGCCCTTCTCATATGAAATAAAATAGTACCCCCTGGAGTTTCATAAACACCTCTAGATTTCATTCCAACAAACCGGTTTTCTACAATATCAATTCTTCCTATACCATTTTCACCACCTAGAATGTTTAATTGATGTAGCATTTCGCCGGGAGATAAGCTTTTTCCATTTAATTCTACAGGATCTCCCTTATTAAATCTAAGCTGGATTTCAGAGACTTCATCTTTAGCATCTATAGGTGACTTAGTGCGTGAAAATACTAATTCATTTGGTTCTATCCACGGGTCCTCTAAAATTTTTCCTTCAGCTGAGATATGTAATAAATTAGCATCAATACTAAATGGAGCCTCACCTCTTTTATCCTTTGGAACTACAATTTGATGTTTTTCAGCATAATCTATTAATTTAGTTCTACTTGAAAGATCCCATTCTCTCCAAGGTGCAATAATTTTAATATTTGGGTTTAAACTTAAGTAAGCGAGCTCAAATCTTACTTGGTCATTACCTTTTCCGGTTGCGCCGTGAGACACAGCTTCTGCATTAACTTCTTTGGCAATTTCAATTTGTCGTTTTGCAATTAGAGGTCTTGCAATAGATGTTCCTAATAAGTAAACGCCTTCGTATAAAGCATTAGCTCTGAACATTGGAAAAACATAATTTTTTACAAAATCTTCTTTAAGATTTTCTATGAAAATTTGTTTAACACCATGTTGCTTTGCCTTCTGTCTTGCAGGTTCAACTTCTTCACCCTGCCCAATATCAGCTGTAAAAGTAATTACTTCACAATCATATTTTTCCTTTAACCATTTTAATATTACAGAAGTATCTAATCCTCCTGAATAAGCTAGTACGACTTTTTTAATATCCATAATTATATCTTTAGTTGATAAGAACTAAATTATAAAGTTTTTTTATAAGTGAAAAATTAAAATTATCAAAAAATCCCAAAATTATAAGTGTTTGTCCAAGTAAAAAATGTTCTACTATCACTACTAACAAAGATTTATTTTTCATATAATTAAACGTGAACAATAAGTTACCAAAAAAAGAGAATAATAATATATAGAGATCAAAATATATTAAATGGCAAAAAGAAAATACTAAGGAGTTAAGTAATAGGATTTCGCATTTATTGAAATAGTCTTTATATTTATAAAAAAATAGAAATCTGAAAATTATTTCTTGGGGTATAACGGAAAATAATAAATAAAATAAAAGTAGGATTGATGTAAAATAATATTTTGTTAAATCAAGATCGTTTAAAAAAAATTTATTTCCAAATAATTTAATCATTGAAATGATTAAGAAAATGTCAAAAAAAATGAAATATAAAAAATGTTTTTTTTTTGGAAGTATAATTTCTATTATATCATTTTTGAATTGTAAGCTTATTATTATGCTTGCCACCAAAAGTATAATTATAACAAAAGATTGAAATTGAAATAATGTAATAAATATGAAGAAAAAAAATGTAATCAAAAATATTTCTATTAATTTTTGTTTTTTTCTGTTCATTTAAACTATTTGTAAATATTAGTACATTTAAATGAAAAATTTAATTCATAAAAAAAATAAGTATATTTTAATAATAATTGGTCTGCTTGGCCTGATACCTTATGTACTTCCATTAATGGAAAAAAGTGGTTTAGTAGATTTTTTTGAAATTAAAATTTTAGATCTTACTATTTTGTATGGAATAACTATTTTATGTTTCTTAAGTGGAATTTACTGGGGTTTATCTATTAAAACACCTATTAAAAATAATTCAAAATTAAATTATTTGCTACCAGTAATATCAATTATCCCTTTTATGTTTGCTATAATAGCGATAACAGTTTCAAATTATTTAAATATTATTTTTCTCGTTCTAGGTTTTTTAATTTGTCAAATCTTAGATGAGATATTATTTAAGAAAAAGGTCTATTTCAATTGGTATATCCTACTCAGAAGATTTTTGACTGTAGTGGTTGTAACATTGATGATTTATTATTATATTACACTATAAATGTTTAATCTGCTAAACAAAATATTACTTCCCCTTGCCCTTATTATATCTTTTGTGAGTACTGCCTATGGAAAGACTAAATTTATTGGCACACATAAAGACTGGACAGCTTATTCAAATAAAGAAAAAAATGGTAAAACTTGTTTTATAGCTTCTGAACCACTTAAATCGTCTGGTAAATATAATAAAAGTAATAGAGGCAAAACTTATGTCTTTGTAACTAACGTAAAAAATGGAACAAATCATGAGATTTCAGTTGTTGCAGGTTTTAATTATAAAAAGAATACTAAAGTTAAATTTACTATAGATAAAAATACTACTTTATTATTTCCAATCGACGACAGAGCATGGTCAGAATCTCCTAAGGTTGACAAAATATTAGTTAGAAAAATGAAAAAGGGAAATAAATTAATTATTGAAGGAATATCATCTCCTGGTAATTTAGTTACAGATCATTATTCCTTAAGTGGTTTTACTAAAGCGCTAGCTTTAATCGACAAAAATTGTTCTTAATTTTTCATGCAAAGACAAAATATTATTGATTTATCTCTAATAGAATTAGAAAAGTTTTGTTTGGAATTAGGTTTAAAATCTTTTAAAGCAAAACAAATTTGGAATTGGATATACTGTTTTGGAAAAACTAATTTTCAAGAAATGACCAATCTAGATAAAAAAACTAGAGAATTGCTAAATGAATACTCATTCATATTTAGGCCGAAAATAAATAATGTTCATAATAGTAGTGATGGAACAATAAAATGGTTGTTAGAGATGGATGATAAAAGTTTAATTGAGACGGTTTTTATTCCACAAGGTAAGCGAGGAACAATTTGTATTTCTAGTCAAGTTGGGTGTACTTTGAACTGTACATTTTGTAATACTGGCACTCAAAAATTAGTGAGAAATCTTAATGCTTACGAAATTTTAGGACAAATTTTTACTGTCATTGACCATTTAAAAGATTGGCCAATGAGTAAGACATGTAGGAAAGTAACAAATTTAGTTATGATGGGAATGGGTGAACCTTTACTGAATTATGAAAATGTTAAAAAAGCCCTTAAGATAGTTATGTCTTCAAATGGTTTATGTATTTCAAAAAGAAGGATAACAATGTCTACGTCAGGGATTGTGCCAATGATTGAGCAATGTGGAAAAGATCTTGATGTAAATTTAGCAATTTCTCTTCATGCTGTTGATGACAAGCTTAGAGATGAATTAGTACCAATAAATAAAAAATACAATATTTCAACTCTTTTACAAGCGTGTAAAAAATACCCAAGTTTATCTAATTCTAGAAGAATAACCTGGGAATATGTAATGTTAAAAGATGTTAATGATAGAAAAGTAGATGCTATCAATTTATTAAATTTAATTAAAGGAATACCCTCAAAAATTAATTTGATTCCTTTTAATCCTTGGCCTGGAACCTTTTATGAAACCTCTACTAAAGAACAAATTAAACTTTTTTCTAATATTATTATGAAAGCTGGCTATCCTACTCCAATAAGATCAACAAGAGGTGATGATATATTGGCTGCTTGTGGTCAACTTAAATCAAAAACTGAAAAAAGAAAAAAATCTCTATTATCCTCTATTTATTAATATTTAATATGAATTTATCAATATTTTTAGCGCATGATGTTCTTGCTTTAATAAACTTTAATAACTATATTAATAAAAAAAACAAATCAAAAGGATAAATTATGAATGATAATCGTTTCATGTCGAGTTCTCAAGCGCAAGCTGCTCAGATTGATATTGGTCTAAGATCATACATGCTAGGCGTGTATAATCATATGACTACAGCACTTGCATTAACTGGTTTATTGGCATTAGGATTAAACTTTCTATCAGTTTCTAATGGTCAGTTGACCCCAATAGGAGAACTTTTCTTTCTAAGCCCTCTTAAGTGGGTAGTTATATTAGCACCTTTAGGAATGGTGTTTTACATTTCAGCTAAATTGCAAAGTATTAGCTCACAAAAAGCTAGAAACCTTTTTTATATATATGCGGGTTTGATGGGCTTGTCTCTATCATCACTTTTATTAGTCTACACTGGTGAATCAGTTGTAAGGGTATTCTTTATAACTGCAGCATCTTTTGCTGGATTGTCAATATATGGATATACTACAAAAAAGTCCTTAAGTGGACTTGGATCATTTCTTATTATGGGCGTTTTTGGGCTTATAATAGCACAAATTGTCAATATTTTCTTAGCATCATCAGGTCTAGACTTTATGATTTCGGTCATAGGGGTACTAATATTTGCTGGCCTTACAGCTTATGATACTCAGAAGATTAAGAATATGTATTATGCCGCTGACGATAGTGAAACAGCAGGTAAAAAATCTATAATTGGTGCCTTAACTTTGTACTTAGATTTTATTTTGATGTTTCAGTTTTTATTATCATTACTTGGTAATCGAGAGTAATTAATTTAAAAATAAAGCCCATCTTTTTTAGGTGGGTTTTATTTTACATTATTTTTTTTAATTCATTTAAAAATTTTTCTGAAGATGGTTTAGTTACACTTGAAAACCAAGATGATAACTTTCCATCTCTACTTATCAAATACTTATAAAAGTTCCATTTTGGGAGTGATAAATATCCAGCTTCCTTTTCAACCCACTTAAAAAAAGGATGTTGGCTTTTCCCTTTGACTGTAGTTATTGTAGTAATAGGAAAAGAAATATTAAAATTTACTTCGCAGAATTCTTTTACCTTTTTGTTATCTTTAAATTCTTGTCCTCCAAAATCATTAGATGGAATTGCTATTATAACAAGTCCCTTTTTTTTATATTCTTGATAAAGGTTTTCTAATTGTTCATATTGATAAGTAAAACCGCAAAATGAAGCTGAATTTACAACTATTATTGGTTTGTTTTTGAATTCTTGTAATGAAATAGTATTTCCATCAATACTCTCAAAACTTAAATCATAAAAATCAGAATTTGCAGGAAAAGTTATGCTCATAAAAAAAGTAAATAGCATAATTAAAAAACTTTTACTAATCATACCAAATCTTTTTAAAAAAATTAGACATTAGTTGATCTGAAAAATTAGAAACTAAACTATTTCTTAATTTAGTTAAAGTACTAATTCCAAAAGTAATTCCAACTATATTTGAAATAGATTTGAGTTTTCTCTTTTTTTCACAAGTATTTCTTGAGAAATTTTCAAAAATTTCATCATATGAATTAGTATTTTCAACTAAGAATTTTAGATAACTTGCATCTTCAATTATGTTATTTCCTACTTGGGCTAAATGGGGTTCAAAAGAAAATCCAGCGTCTCCAAATAGCAAAACATTATTTTTGTGAATTGTTTGAATTTCGTCTTCGTAAATATAGAAATGCCCATCATTCCAATCTATTTGCGAAAATTTTGAAATACTTTTTAGTTTATCTAATATTTCATTTGAGTTTTGAAAAAGTCTATTAGGTATAAAAACATAATTAATATATGTTTTATTATTGTTAACAAACGGATAAGAAACAAAATGTCCATAAATTGAAAAATTTAATTCAAGCGTTTTTTGATTTAGTAATATTTTTTTTTTATCATTTGATATTCCTCGAAAAACTTGTTTTTTGACTATGTTAGTAGTGCCACATACATATTTTCGAGTAATACCATTAACTCCATCGCAACCAATTATTATATCAGCTGATATATACTCATTATTATCCGTTAAAACTTCAAGTTTTCCTGGTTCTCTATGAATTATGCCAACACAGGATTTATCTATTTCATTTATTTGAATGTTGTTTTTTACATTTTTTATTAAAAAATTAATTAGCATTTCTCTACTTACAGAAAAATATTTTAAATCAAATTCATTAAAATAAAAATTTTTCAGGTTTTTAGTTTCATTATTATTATAACTATTTATTTGAAACTTAATTATTTCATAAACAATGTTTTTAACATCACCATTTTGAATTATTTTTTTTAAGGCTCTGAACCCATTAGGAGATAGTTGTTGTGCTCCAAATGTGTTATTCTTCTTTCCAATTATTGTAATATTAACTTTTTTATTTATAAATGCACTAGCAACAGACCATGCAGATAAACTATTTCCGATTATTAAAATCTTCTTCATTTAACTAATTTAAATAATTTATTTAAAATAAACATAAAAAAGTACAATTTTTTTATTTTTTTCTTGGCAATAAATAAATAGTTGTTAAATTGTTTTTTTTTAACTGTTACATATTGTTACAAACTCAAAGAATGATTTCTGACCAACTTAGAAAAATAGGCATAACCGACCCTCTTGAAGTAATTTATAATCCTTCATTTGATAAATTATATGAAGAAGAAACTCTTCCAGAGTTAACTGGTTACGAAAAATCTCAAAAAACAGAATATGGGGCATTGAACGTCAAAACTGGAATTTATACTGGTAGATCTCCTAAAGATAAATATATAGTTAAGGATGAAACCACAAAAGATAATTTTTGGTGGACGTCAAATGAGAGAAAAAATGATAATAAACCAATTTCACTAAGAGTTTGGGAAGATTTAAAACTTAATGTAACAAATCAATTATCAAATAAAAAATTATATATAATTGATGCGTTTTGCGGAGCTAACAAAGACACATGCTTAAAAGTTAGATTTGTGATGGAAGTAGCTTGGCAAGCTCATTTTGTAAAAAATATGTTTATAAGACCGTCTGAAGAAGAACTAAAAAATTTTGTTCCAGATTTCCACGTAATTAATGGATCTAAGACTACTAACAAAGAATTTAAGAAACATAATATGAATTCTGAAACATTTATAGCCTTTAACTTAACCGAAAGGATACAACTTATCGGGGGTACTTGGTATGGAGGTGAGATGAAAAAGGGCATGTTTGCTGTTATGAATTATTTGTTACCTCAAAAAGGTATAGCTTCAATGCATTGCTCTGCAAATAAAGGTATCAACGACAATACAGTTGCTTTATTTTTTGGATTGTCTGGAACTGGAAAAACAACTTTATCTACAGACCCTAAAAGAAGTTTAATTGGCGATGATGAACATGGTTGGGATGATGATGGAATATTTAATTTTGAAGGGGGCTGTTATGCCAAAACAGTTAATTTAGATCCTAAAAAAGAACCTGATATTTTTAAAGCTATAAAAAAAGATGCTCTTTTAGAAAATGTAATTGTTGATGATAATGGCAAAGTGGACTATGAAAATATATCTCTAACTGAAAATACTAGAGTATCTTATCCGATTTATCATATAAATAATATTGTTAAACCCATTTCAAAAGCTGGTCATGCTAATAAAGTTATTTTCTTAACTGCAGATGCATTTGGTGTTTTGCCAGCTGTATCTATATTGAGTAATGAAGAAGCTCAATACCATTTCTTATCAGGTTTTACAGCAAAATTAGCTGGTACTGAAAGGGGTGTAGATAAACCAACTCCAACTTTTTCTGCTTGTTTTGGTGCTGCTTTTTTAACTTTACATCCAACTAAATATGCTGAAGTACTATCAAAAAGAATGAAAATGAATAATTCTAAAGCTTATCTTGTTAATACGGGTTGGAATGGTAAAGGTAAAAGAATTTCTTTAAAAAATACTCGATCAATAATTGATAATATTTTAAATGACAAAATCGATAATGTACCAACAACTAATATTCCAATTTTTAATTTAGAAATACCGACGGAATTAAATGACTTTGATTCTGAGATATTCGATCCCAGAAAAAGTTGGGATTCAAATATAGCTTGGGAAAATAAAGCTACAGAATTAGCTAAATTATTTATTGCCAATTTTGATCAATTTTGTGATAGCGAAAATGGCAAAAATTTAGTAAAATTCGGACCACAAATTTAACATATATAACTATTATTTATGAAAATTATTTTATTTGTTTTACTATTAATTAGTGCACAAATTGAAGTATATGCTCAACAAAAACAATCAAAAAAAAGTTGGGGTAGTAGAGCCACGCCTGTTGAAGTAATCGAAGCTAAAAAGACTAGACTATATAGTTTGAAACCATCTTATGGAAGAATTATTCCTTTAGAACCCTATTCACTTATTTCAAAAATCAATGAAGAGGTAAAAATAATACATGTATTAGAAGGTGCTGAAGTTGTAAAAGGTAAGAAACTAATTGAGTTAGAAAACAAAAATATAAAAAGGCTAATTGCTAGATATGAAGCTGAAATTTTATATAGCAAAGAAAATCTCAAATTCTTAAATGAAGAACTATCAATTGTTAATAATAAACTAAAAAGATTTTTGAATCTAAAAGAAAATAAAGTCATTTCGAATGATTTATTTGATGATTTGAGAATTAAGAAAATTCATTTGAATAAACAGGTTTCAAAAGTTGAATTTGATTTAAAAAAATTATCTTATCTTCTTTTGTCAAGTAAAGATGATTTAAATAATACGATAATTAAATCACCTATAAATGGTAATCTCATTAAATTCGATGTTAAATTGGGTTCTTTTTTAAATAAAGGAGAAAATATTGGTTTAATATTAGATCCGACAAATAATGAAATAGAGACATCCTTAAGATCCGATTTAGCCTCAAAGTTAAAGCCAGATTTTCCTGTACAGATTATAATTGATGATAAAATTTTAAATTCTAAAATCAGAGCTATAATTGCGTTAGAAAATATAAAAACTGGATCTAGATTATTGAAAATTAAATTACCAAAATCTCTTCCAATAGAATTTAATTTTCCAAACAAACGAATTGAATTAAGAGTCCCGATAAATGATGGTAAATCTAGATTAATTATACCTAAAGATGGCTTAATAGCAGATGGGATTGAAAAATTAGTTTACATAGTTGAAAAAAATAAAGTTAAAAGAAAAACGGTTACTCTTGGACAATCATTTAAAGATCAAATTGAAATAAAATCTGGAGTAAATGAGGGTGATTTAGTTGTTATCAAAGGTAATGAAAATATTAGACCAAATCAATCTGTAAAAATTAAGAAAAACAAAAAATGAAAAACTTTATAAGCCTTTGCATACTTAACCCCGTAGCTATTTTAGCACTAGTTTTGTTAACCATAGTCTTTGGTATTGTTGCTCTTAAAAAAATTCCAATACAAATGACGCCAGACATAGATAAACCTATTCTTCAAGTTCGTGTATCTTGGCCTGGTGCTTCACCCGATGATGTTGAAAGAGAAATAATTACAAGATTAGAAAGATCGATAAGTTCTTTATCAGGTGTTGAAAAAATAGAATCAGATAGTAGATACGGTTCAGGTAGAATTACATTAACGTATAACATTGGAGAAAATATAGACAATGCTACAATTAAATTGTTGAACAGAATTTCAATAATTAATGGACTTCCAGAAGAAGCTTCAAAACCTGTAGTTAGGACATCTAATTCAGAAGACAGCCCTATATCAAGATTAGTTTTAATCAAAACAAAAGACTCTAAAGTTGGTGAAATGACCACTTTAGGTGATTTAGTTGAATTTGAAATAATAGAAAAATTATCAAGAATTGAAGGTGTTTCTGAAGTTACATTTAGAGGAGGTAGTAAAAAAGAATTAAAAATTAGTGTAGATATGCAAAAGCTTGCTAATTTTGGTATTAATATCAATAGTTTAGTTAATTCTCTTAAAAACAGCTCTGCCCAACTGACGGCAGGAGAATTAATTGAGGGTAAAAGAACATATACTCTTAGAGCTGAATCAATTGCTTATACTCCTGAAAGTGCTGAAAATATAATTATAAAAACTGATAATTCATCTAGCACTAGCAGTACCACAGTGAAATTAGGTGATGTTGCTAATATTTTTATTTCTTACAAAAATCCAACTAGCTTTAGAAGAATTAATGGTGAAGATGCAATAACCTTTGCGGTTTTAA
This sequence comes from uncultured SAR116 cluster alpha proteobacterium, assembly GCA_902615025.1. Taxonomy (GTDB): domain Bacteria; phylum Pseudomonadota; class Alphaproteobacteria; order Puniceispirillales; family Marisalimonadaceae; genus TMED54. The sequence continues at coordinate 89,193 of CACMNV010000002.1, forward strand.
GAGAACCAGGTGCGAATGTTGTCAAAACTATGGAATTATTAAATAAGAAAATAGAAAGTTTAAACAAGACAAACTTAAACAATAAAGGTTTAGAATTGTATAATGTATATGATGAAACCATCTATATTAACAATGCAATAGATCTAGTTCAACAAAACATAATTATTGGAGGAATTCTAGCTATTTGTGTTTTGATGATTTTCTTAAGAAATTTAAGACCTACTCTTATAATTATGTTTGCTATTCCAGTTTCAGTAGTTGGAACTTTTGTAATGATTTCTTCTTTAGGACTTTCAATAAATGTTATTTCTCTAGCAGGTTTAGCTTTTGCTGTTGGTATGGTTGTTGACGCTTCTATTGTAAGCCAAGAAAATATATATAGACTCAATCAATCTGGTTTAAATTCAGAAAAAGCGTCATTAAATGGTGTATTGCAAGTATGGAAACCTATTTTAGGTTCTGCGTTAACCACTGTTGTTGTTTTTATACCGGTCTTAATGGTTGATCTTCCTGTTGGACAATTATTTCGAGATATTGCTGTTGCTATATCTGTTTCTGTAGTTATTTCTGTTTTAGTATCATTAACGTTAATACCTACAATGGCTAATGTTTCACTAAGAAGAAATAAACTAGATCAAGACAAAATATTTAAGATACCTGTTATTGATAACTTAGCTAATAATTTTAAAGCATGGATATTAAAGTATATTGAATGGTCCCTTGAAACATCAAAAAGAGGTTTAACTGTAATATTTAGCATAATTTTAATATCGTTTATTTTTGTTTTTTCATTTATCCCTCCTTTGGATTATTTACCAGACGGAAACAGAAACTTTGTATTTGCAAGAATAATTGTTCCTCCAGGGTATAATAAAGAGGCTACATTAGAAATAGCACGAGCAATGGAAAAATCAGCTCAACCATTATGGGAAAAAAAAACTGATGTTGAAGGTGAAAAGCCAAAAATATCCAGGTTCTTTTTTGTGGCATATTCAGGAGGTGCTTTTGCTGGTGCTGCAACTGAAAATGCTAAACGAGTAAAAGAAATTCTACCAATTTTAACTAATCCTGTTAGAGCTCAACCTGGTGCAAGGGCATTTGCTCAACAAGCATCACTTTTTGGTAGATCTGTTGGTGGTTCTCGATCAATAAGAGTTAATATAACAGGTCCTTCACTGAAACAAATAAAACCAGTCTCACAAAACTTATTTAGAGCTATTAGAAAGGAATTCCCTCCATCAGATGGTCATCAGGTGCGCTCCATACCAACTTTAAATAATGGTGTTCCTCAAGTGGTAATAAAGCCAAATAACTTTAAATTGTCAGAGTATGGTATTTCAGCTAGAGAATTTGCAACTGTTTTGGATGTTTATAATGATGGTTTAAGAGTTTCTGAAGTTCCTTTTGAAGGAAGATTAATTGATATGACATTGTTATCTAGCAAAAGAAACTTTAATAAAATTGATGATTTAGAGAATTTTTCTTTTGTAACAAATAGTGGAGATTATATAACGCTGTCTCAGGTTGCTGATTTAGAAATAGTAGGTCTTCCTAATCAAATAAAACGCCTTTCGGGTAAAAGAGTTTTATCTATACAATTAAGACCTAATGAAGGGATTTCATTAGAGGAATCAATTAAAGTTTTAAATGATAAATTAATTAAGCCCTTAAATGGTAAACTTCCTAAAGGTGTATTTGTAAATATATCTGGAGCTGCAAGTGAATTAGAAAGAACATGGAATAGTATGCAGCAAAATGTCTTAATTGCAATTTTTGTAATATTTATTCTTTTAACAATTTTAATGAAATCATTTACACTACCCTTAATAGTTTTAGTTATTGTTCCTTCTGCAGCAGTAGGTGGAATTATGGCATTAATTATTATAAATTTGTTTATAAAACAACCTTTAGACATGTTAACTATGCTAGGATTTATAATATTAACAGGCTTAGTTGTTAATAATTCAATTTTAATGGTGGAGCAAACCGTTTGGCATAAAAAATATGAAAACCTAACACTTAAAAATTGTATAATGAAAGCTACTAAGAATAGAATTAGACCTATTTTTATGTCAACGTTAACCAGTTTATTTGGCTTAACACCTTTACTTTTATTTCCAGGAGCGGGTTCTGAGCTTTATAGAGGTATTGGCGCAGTTATTTTTGGAGGTTTAACAATGTCAACGTTACTCACTTTTTTTATGATCCCGCCATTATTAATGATAGCCTTGAGATATCAAAAAAGTAATTTAATTTAATAATTTAATTTTTTATTTAATAGTTTTGCTTTTAATAACTCATATTTTGTATCTATGTCAAAAATAGTTCCATAGCCACATGGCACGTGAATAAAAGCTTTAGAGGGTAAAAATTTTCTAGCACCTTCATCTTTTTTTAGGTTTTTTAACAAATTAAAATAGATCTTTGGAATTATTAAAGGGTTACCAACTTTCTTTTTGTAACATGGGGAAATGATTTTATTTTTTTTTTGAACAAAAGTATTAATTAGTTTTTTAAAATCTTTTGTAGAGATTAAAGGCATATCTCCTGGAATAAACATTATGCCATTTTTATTTATTTTTTTTTTAAAAATAAATGATACTGAACTTCCTAAACCATTTTTATAATCTTTGTTATAAATAACTTTTACATCATATTTATTTAATGTTTTTTTTAGAGTATTATAATTATTTCCGCCAATTACTACAATATTATTTTTATTTGAATCAATTTGAATTAGTCGATCTAAAATAGTTTCAATAATAGTTTTTCCATTAATTTTTTCTAAGATTTTATTTTTTAACCCATATCTTTTGCTTAATCCTGCAGCTAAAACAACCTTTATAATCTTGTTACTTTTCAAAAACTTCTTCTTACTTGTGTAATTTCTGCCATTATAGAAAGAGCAATTTCTTGTGGTGTTTTAGATGAAATATTTAATCCAATTGGCGCATGAATTTTACTTATTTGTTCTAAATTATAGCCCTCGCTTTTAAGTCTCTCAATTCTACTTGCATGAGTTTTTCTACTCCCAAGAGAACCAATATAACCAGCTGTAGAATTTAAAGCTATTTTTAATGCAATATCATCAATTTTAGGATCATGGGTCAGTGTGACTATATTGTCTGAAAAATTTAAATCGTAATTTTCCAATGCAACATCTGGCCATTCGTTAATAATTAAATCATTTGGGAACCTTTTTTTATTTGCAAAATATTCCCTTGGGTCAATTATTATCACTTCATATTCACATATATTTGCTAATGAAGAAAGCGCTTGTGATAGATGAACTCCCCCTATTATGAAAAGACGTGGTTTTGGGTCGATTATATGATAAAAAACATTCTCATTATGATTTAAGTAACTAGTTTTATTTTGTTCTTGATCTAATTTGGAAATAATCTCTCTTTTTCCAGTTTTGCAATCTGATCTAATTATAACTCTTTTACGTTTTTGCATCATATTTTTTGTTTTGAAAATAATTTTGTCATTATCTTCTAATGGGTTTATTAATATTTTTAAATTACCTCCGCATGCTAACCCAACTTCCCATGCTAAATCATTTGTAATCCCATAATCTTTGATCCTATGTTTTTTATCTTTTAATGAATCAAGAGCTTCAGTTACTACAGAGTTTTCTACACATCCTCCAGATACAGAACCTATAATTTCACCATTCTCGTTAATAGCCATTTGACCACCAACTTGTCTAGGAGCACTTCCCCAAGTAGAAATAACAGTTGCAATAGCAACTTTATTTTTTTCTTTTAACCAGTTAAAAGTTGGTGTGATAATATCATCTAAATTATTCATATTTTATTTCATTTATTATTTTGTTATATTATATTGATAATATCATTAAACAATAAATACAAACAAGGCTGTTTATAAATGTTAAATCAAACAAATGCTATGAATACTGAAACTTGGATTGGAAACCTTATAGGTAAGAATACTGAAAACAAAAATATAAAAATAATCTTTTCAATAATTTCTATTTTTCTAGGTAGTTTATTATTAATAGTATCCGCAAAAATTAAAGTTCCTCTTTATCCTGTTCCAATGACTTTGCAACCTTTGGCCGTATTGATGATAGCAATGTTATTTGGACGAAAACTAGCAACTCTTACAGTTGGTTTATATATTTTTAAAGGTATAATCGGACTTCCAGTTTTCGCATTTGGAGGAGGCCTGATGTATTTAATGGGTCCGACTGGAGGATTTATTTTGGGTTTCTTTGTAAGTGCTTTTATAGTAGGACATTTAGCTGATTGTGGTTGGGGAAAAAAGGTTTCATTATCAATAATTTCAATGTTGATAGGTATGTTAGTAATTTATAGTTTAGGAATTTTTCAATTAGCACTTTTAAAAGGGTTTAATTTTGCTTTGTTAAAAGGTTTTTATCCTTTTTTATTGGGTGATTTTTATAAATTGCTTTTGGCTGGGATAATTACTCCATATATTTGGAAAATATCTAAATAAATTAATACTTTGAAACCTGTTAACATTAAAGCAAGGGACGCTTTTGATTTTTTATCAAAAAAAGTTGATTCTCATTTAATTGATACTCGATCAGATTTAGAGTGGAAAACTACAGGAGTACCAGATTTATCATCAATAAATAAAAAAGCTTATTTAATAAATTGGGGACCAGTTTTAGATCAAACTTTTTTTGAACAATATAAAAAATTTCTGTTAACTAGTTTTAATCAAAAAGATAGTCTATTTTTTATATGTAGATCTGGTTCAAGATCATTTATGGCAGCTAAATTGGCAATTGAATTTGGTTTCAAAGATTCTTTTAATATATATGAAGGGTTTCATAACGAAAATGATCAAAATTGGAAAAAAAAATTGCCAGTAAAAATTATTTAAGCATCATTTAAAAAGTTTTTGGAGTTTTTAGAATTATCAATTTGAGAATTTTCGATCAAATCTTCCAATGCATCTTCAAAAGCAACAAGTTCAATATTTTTGTTGAATTCAATACTATCGATTAATACATCTTCAGGTGAAGAATCTTCAGAATGTTCTACATTCACAGCAATTATAGCAGCAATTGTAGAGGTTATTTTGTTATTTTTTTTCTTAAAATTATTAAAATTGATAATGTTTGAATTTGTTTTTTTATCTTCAGTTTTAGCAGTCATCTAAGCACCTAATCATTAATAACACATAATTAAATCTGAATACAATTATAATTATATGTTTATCATAAATTATTGACCAACCCTACGAATAATTATTCTACCTGAAGGTCTGTTATTAACATTTTCAACAGTTCTAGTCGCCAGGCTATAAAGGTTTGTTTCAATACCAAAATTATCAACAACTGCAACTCTTGTTCTAATTTGAAAACCAACTAAATCTTGATTAAGATTAAGTGATGGACCACTAATACTGTTAAGAGCTATCCAATTACGTCCATCTTTCGATTTTTCCCAACTAATATTTATAGAAGCTATACCGTCTTCATCTGACAAAGAATTTGAAATTGCTTTAAGAACTGAACCTTCTCTGGGTAATCCATTTATAGTAACATCACCTTGGACAGGATCATCTAAATTGTCTATAGATTCTGATGGACTTGTGTATAACACCTCTCTAGTTCCGTGGCTATCAACATATGAAACTACGGCTCTAAAAGAATAATTTACGTGTTCTTGTTGTAATCTGAGAACTTCAGTAGTTTCTGCCGGAAAAGCTTCCCAATCTGATTGTGATGAAGAACGTTGCCAGGAAATTTCAAACCCACCTATACCATCTTCATCAGATATACTAGATGTATCAACTACCAGAGCACTGTCTTCTACTGGTGTTCCAATAAGTCTTGCAGAACCTGTAGGTTTATCATTAACATTTTTTACAGTTGAAGAGGGTGGGCTGATCAATGTCTCCAAATTTCCTTGCCCATCGACGTATGAAATAACCACTCTTAATTTCTTACCTACATGAATTTCTCTCGGAGTAAAAGATTGACTTACCTCTTTACTTATATTTTTCCAATTATTTCCTTTATCTGATATTTGCCATTGAACACTTACTTGCCCCATTCCGTCTGAATCAATAACAGATGACAAATCAACAATTAAAGGCTCATCTTCTACTGCAGAAAATCCAGAAACTGTAGATTCTTCATTTTTTTTAGTATTTTTTGAATTAGAAGTTATATCACTTTTCTTAAAATTTTCTTTTTTATTTTGTGTTTTATAGGTGCTACTATGATCATGTTGTTTAATATTAGATTTAGTTTGATAAACTTTCTTATCTTTAATGCTTGGATCGCCCCCAGCGAAAGAACTATTTAAATTTGCAGTTCCAATAATTACAATTGCTGCTAATGAAGTATATCCCCATAATTTAGCTAATGATGTATACATTAAAATCTCCAAATTTATAATATAAACTATTTTACATTAATCTCTAAAATAAGATATTTTAATTTTTTATCAACAAAATATTTATCTATTAAAACTTTTAATTATATTATCAATTTCTTTGATTTGTTGGTTAAGATGTAACTTAACATTATTTAAACTATTAATTAGATCATTTTTACTCTGATTTTTTGGGATATTTTGAGCTTTAGAAACAATATTTGTTAAAATCATCCGATCTTCGTCTTTAGAATTTAAATCTAGATTTTTAGCAACTTTTTCTATATCTAATAATTCTTGTTCCAATTTATCAAGCTTGTGTTCTTCAGATTTAAACATTATAATACTCTTCATTAATATTCATAGGTTTTAAAAAAATGTCAATATTAGATTCAATTAAAAAAAGTGTATTAGTTCCAATTCATCCAACTGGCTTGCCTTTTATAATTATATTCTGTTTAATCACTTTAATAATTGGTTGGATCTGGTCTCCTTTGTTTTTTATCGGGCTCATTTTAACGCTTTGGTGCATATATTTTTTTAGAAATCCTGAGAGAATTACTCCAGAAAATATTGATAATAGTTTAGTTATAGCTCCAGCTGATGGTAAAATTATTGATATAGAAGACATCACTCCTGACGAAGAGATAGGCTTACCAAAAAATAAATATACAAAGATTGGAATATTTATGAATGTTTTCAATGTTCATGTAAATAGATCTCCAATGTCTGGAACAATTACTAAGAGAAATTATATACCAGGCTTATTTTTTAATGCAAGTTTAGACAAGGCATCTAAAGAAAATGAAAGACTGTCTTTGGTAATGAATGTAAATAGCAAAATTAAAATAGCTTTTGTTCAAATTGCAGGCCTTTTGGCAAGAAGAATTGTTAATGAAGCTCAGGAAGGAAATAAACTTGTTACAGGTGAAATTTTTGGCATTATTAGATTTGGAAGTAAAGTAGATGTTTATATTCCAATAGGATCAAAAATTAATGTTTTAAAAGGACAAACTTCAATTGCTGGAGAAACTATTCTTGCAGAGATAAATTCAAAAAAAAAATAGACAATGAAAATAAGAGGTATCAAATTAGCTAGAAAAGCTTTTTCTGACCGGCCCAAAAAGTTTTCGATAACTTGGCTTTTGCCCAATTTTTTAACTATCTGCGCTTTGATTTTTGGGTTGCAAGCGTTCTATCATGGAATGTTAGAAAATTGGAATTTAGTTATAATTTTTATAATTATAGCTGCAGTCTTTGATTTGTTGGACGGAAGGGTAGCCAGACTCTTAAAATCAACAAGTAATTTTGGTATGTATTTAGATTCGTTATCTGATTTTGTTGTATTTGGTACAATACCTCCAATTACAATTTACTTTTGGATGGGAGGAACTAAAAATCAATATCTCTGGATTGTAGCAGTTCTTTTTATTATATGTTCTGCATTAAGGCTTGCTAGATTTAATTCTGAGCTCTCTGATAAACCAACTTATGCAAAAAATTATTTTAGTGGAATTCCAACACCTGCCGCTGCATTTCTAGCTCTTTTGCCAATTACAGGCCTGGAAATATTTGCTCTTAATGAATTTAAAACAGAATTCTATATAAGTATTTGGATTTCTCTAATTGCTATTGGAATGGTAAGTAATTTACCAACTTTTTCTGGCAAAGTTATGCTTGTACCAAGGAAATTTGTAATTCCATTCTTAATTTTTCTTGGAATTTTGAGCCATTATATAATAAGTGATCCTACAAAAGGTTTTACACTTTTGGTACTAATTTACATTATTACAATACCCATCTCACCAGTATTCTATTATAGATTGAGATCAAAATTTGAAAAAAATAATAAAAACAATTAGTTTTCAAATAAATCTTTCCAAGAAGGTTTGCCTCCTATATTTTTAGCTTCAAATATTGCGCGGTTACAAGCTCTTGAAAATGTGTCTGAGGCCATTGAGCTTATAATAGTTAAGTCTAATTTACTAATTTCTTCGGAAACATCATAATTTTTATCTGAAGTAGAAATTGCAAAAATAGTATCTCCATCCATTGGTGTATGAGATGGGTGTATTGATCTTGAAATAGAGCCATGACACATAATAGACATTCGTTTTAGCTGCATTCTATTTAAAGGGGCATCTGTAGCAATAATTCCGATAACAGTATTAAGTTGTTCAAAATCATTTGAAATTCTTTTTGCTCTTATCTTACCATCATATTTTTGATCAGAAAGAGCCAATCCACCAAATTCATTATTTACCTCAAGATGGCCAGACAAGAAATTTGGACCATCATTTAAAAGAGGATTTCCAACAGCATTATTTATAACTAGAGATCCAACTTTAATTTTTTTTCCATCACTTAACTCTACTTCGCTAGAGGCTGAACCTTGTCCACCTTTTACAGTTGCGGTATTTGCTCCGTAACCTGCCCCTTTTGATCCAAGTAAGAAATTATCTGAAAGATTTTTATATGCTTTATTAGCTAAAATTCTCCAAATTGAAACATTTTTTTCCCAATAATTATCTGATTGAATTAAATCAAAAATGACTGCAGAAGACACTAAAGGGATAAAGTGATCTTTAACCTTATAACCCTTACCTTCTTCAAGTAAAAGTTTTTGAACCTCAGAACTTGCATCTAGTCCAAAAGCTGAACCTCCTGACAAAACAATAGCATCGACTCTTCCAATTGAGCTTTCAAGTTTAAGAATTTCAGTTTCTCTTGTTCCAGCTCCACCGCCTCTGACATCTACTGCTGCTGTAAAAGGGCTTGGTCCAGATAATACTGTTACACCGGTAGAAAATCTGTGATCCTCTGCACAACCGACTAAAATTCCTTCAATATCTGTAATTAAATTTTTCATTAAAATTATGTTATTTAACCGCCTGTTACAGACATATGTCTATTAGAGGAGATGTTAATTCCACTTTTTGATATATTAAAGTCATGTCCTTTAGGTTTTCTTGAAATAGCTTTGAAAAGACTATCCTCTAGAAAAGAGGACCCTTTATTTCTTAAAATTTTTTTTAAATCAACATTATCATCTTGACCTAAACACATATACAAAATTCCGGTACAAGTTAATCTTACCCTGTTACAAGATTCACAGAAATTATGAGTTAATGGCGTTATAAATCCCAAATCAATGTTTTTTCCTTCTATTTTATAATACCTAGCTGGGCCACCAGTATTTTTTGGAATATTTATTAAATTAAATTTTTTTGATAGTCTTTCCTTAACTTCTGAAAGCGGTAAATATTGATTAAACCTATTTTCACTTCCAATGTCTCCCATTGGCATTACTTCTATTAATGTCATGTCATATTCATTTAAAGAACACCATTCAATCATTTCTATAATATTTTTTTCATTAAAATCTTTTAATGCAACTGTATTAATTTTAACTTTAATTCCAACACTTTTTGCTTTTTCAATTCCAGCTAATACATTGTCTAAATTTCCCCATCTGGTAATTTCTCTAAATTTATTTGGATCTAAATGATCAACAGAAACATTTACTCTGTTTACACCATTTTCTTTTAAAAATTCTGCATATTTTTCAAGTTGACTTCCATTAGTAGTTAAAGTCAATTCGTCCAAACCATTCCCAATTTTTTTTCCAAGGTTTTTAATTAAATTTAATATCCCTTTTCTAACCAATGGTTCACCACCAGTAAGCCTAATTTTTTTTGTACCAAGTTTTATAAATACGTTACATATTATTTCTAATTCTTCTAAAGAAAGAATATCTTTTTTTGGAAGAAAAGTCATATTTTCAGACATACAATATGTGCATCTGAAATCACATCTATCTGTGACAGATACTCTTAAATAGTTTACTTCTCTACCAAATGGATCGATTAATTGATTTGACACAATTTATCCTTTAATTAACAAAAAAATAATTTAATCTAACTCTATAAAATATTAATATTACAAGTATACATAATAATTACCTATGCAAGAAAGAAAAATTCATACAAAATCGCCAACAGCAGGAACGTTACCTAAACAAATAGTTTTTTTGCTACACGGATATGGCGCTGATGGAGCAGACCTTATAGATCTTTCATCACCATTTTCAATGGTTTTACCTTACGCAAAATTTATTTCTCCTGATGCTCCTTTTGATTGTAAGATGTCACCAATGGGTAAAGAATGGTTTCCTATAGAAGAAATTCCAAATGGTGCAATAAATGCATCAAACGAATTATTAAGTTTAATAAAACAAGAATGTGATAAGGAAAGTTTAAAATTTGAAGATGTTTTATTAATTGGTTTTTCTCAAGGTGCAATGATGAGCATTCAAAGTTTGTTATTAAGTAAGAATAATTTTTTAGGTATTATTGGTTATTCCGGAGGAACTTCTCTAGAAAATATTAATGCTTCAAAACATTTAATTTATGAAAATTTACATAAAAACTCCTCAACACCTGTCTTATTGGTTCATGGAGAGGAAGATGATATTGTTCCATTTAGCTCTCTAGAAAATGCAAAAAAATTACTTATTAGAATTGGTTTTGACGTTAAAACAGTAAATAGGCCGGGATTAGGCCATGGTATAGACCCAGATGGTATTTCTGCTGGAATGGAGTTTGTAAAAAAAATAGTCAACTTCTAAAATTGATTTAACAAAACTAAAATAATTGTTGTAAATGTTAAATATTTGTTTTTAAGATTAAGTTAAGTTATGCTTAATTTTTCACCTACTCTTGTACTAAATGCAGATTATCAACCCTTAAGTTATTATCCGCTTTCTTTATGGTCTTGGCAGGATTCTGTAAAGGCAGTTTTTTTGAATAGAGTCAATATTGTTGCAGAATATGATCAAGTCATAAATTCTCCAACATTCTCACTTAAGTTACCCAGTGTAATTGCCTTAAAAGAATATATTTCAGCAAAAAAAGATCCTGCATTTACTAGATTCAATGTTTTTTTAAGAGATAAATGTACATGTCAATATTGTGGAATTAAGAAAAAAATTAAAGACTTAACTTTTGACCACATAATACCTAGATCACATGGCGGAAAAACTAATTGGTTAAATGTAGTTTCAGCGTGTAGAAGTTGTAATTTTAAAAAAGGAAATAAATCTTTGAAAAATTCTGGATTAAGATTAAAGGTTCAGCCCCATGTTCCATCTGAAGCCGCATTAAAAAATAATGGTAGATTATTTCCACCAAATTTTTTGCATGAAACTTGGGTGGATTTCTTGTATTGGGATACTGAACTTGTAAAAAATTAAATTTTTTCTGAAATTTTAATCGCTGCTTTACATCCAGATTGAACAACAAATTTTAAAAGTTTATATCCTGGTGTTTCTTGTCCATCATGTTCAATTGCAATGTCCTTGTGTTCTAATTCGTCATCTCTAAATTTAAGAAGCTTCTTTTTAAGACCTTGATATTTTTTTTCTGTTAATTGATTTGCTTGTTTTTCATAATGCTTTCCAATTACTTCTTCAACAGCAATGGTACAGGCCATTGCAGCTTTTTTACCCATTGCAGCTGAAATAACACCTAACCCGTATCCAGCTAGGTTCCAAATAGGTAGCATTATAGTTGGTCTGACCTCATGTTCATTTAATAGATCATGAAAAGTATCTAGATGTTCTTTTTCTTGGTCTTTCATATGTTGTATCATAGGGCCAACGTTAGTTTTTCCTAAAACCTTTAATTGACCCTCATATATTTTGGCTGCACCGACTTCACCAGCATGATCAACACGTAAAATTTTATCTAGTTTATTCTTCATTTTGTCTCCTTATAATCTCTATATAATAGATATGCTAAAATAAAAAAGATAATGATAGATAAAATTCCGTTCCATCCAGCTAAACTTAGGTTAAGCAATTCAAATTGTGTTTCATCACATCTAATAGGGCTTCTTGATAATAATTGATCTAAAGTATTTTCATTAAATGTTATATTTGAGCTACATTTTGAAAATCCTTGCCACATTTTTTTTTCGATACCGAAGTGATAAAAAGCTAAAGAGAAACTACCTAACCAAAGTAAATTTAAAATTGATAACATAATGAACTTTAACTTAGAAAATGTAAATAAAGGGAAAATTAACAAACTTAATATTAGAATAGAGATATGAACAATTCTTTGTTTAATACATAAGTCACACGGTATAAGAGAGAGATAAAACTCTAAAAAATATGCTCCAATTAGCAAACCTGAAGATAGAAATAAAGATAGAGTTGCGTTTAAATTACTAGATATAATTTTCATTTTCAAATAAATATAAAATACAATAAAATCAGTATCAATCCAAATAAAGTTGAAAATAAAAAATTATGTTTTTTTAAAAGATAAATACCTTTGTCACCAAAATTTTTAACAATTAAACTTACTAGAAAAAATCTTAACCCCCTTCCAATTAGAGACATAACAAAAAACGCTACAATGTTAATATGAAAGACACCACTTGTTACTGAAATTATTTTAAATGGCAAAGGTGTAAATGCTCCTAAAAATATAATTAAAATACCGTGCTCATCAAAAGCTGTTTTGACAGTATTAAAGCTGTCATCTTTAATCCATGGAATAATAGTAAGTAGATCTTCTATTTCTTCTCCTATAACATAACCCAAAAGCCAACCAACTAATCCCCCAACTACTGAAGCTAATGTACAAAAAATAGCAAGTTCAATATATCTTTGTTTGTTATTTAATACTAAAATTGCCAATAAAGGATCTACTGGAATTGGAAAAAAAATAGCTTCTATGAAGGAAATAAAATAAAGAAATGTTCTAGCGTAAATTGATTTGGATTGTTCAATTAGTTTTTCAAAAAAAGAGGTATTTGCAATTTTGATTTTGGTTTTCACATCCGTATAATTATACTAATATAATATTTATTAAAGAATTATATTTGGGGATATGGTGAAATAGGTAAACACGCTGGTCTCAAAAACCAGTGCCGCAAGGCTTCCCGGTTCGATTCCGGGTATCCCTACCAAAAATTAAATTAAACTAAGATTATTTTTTTTAATATGAATTTCGTTGATCTAGATTTTATTGATAAATGTATTTCTCAGTTAGCAAACTTTACTGAAAAAGATAGACCTTTTACTCGATTAGTTTTTAGTGAAGAATTTATTCAAGGTAGAGCTTGGTTAACTGAAAAATTTAAAGAACTTAATTTAATTACTAAAGTAGATGATTCAGGTAATTTAATTGGCATCTACAAATCAATAACTAATGCTTCTAAAAAAATATTAATTGGATCTCATATAGACACAGTAGTTTGTGGTGGTAAGTATGATGGTATTGCAGGAGTTATTTCGAGTCTCGCTATCATAAAATTTTTGTCAGATAACGATATAAAATTACCCTTTGACATTGAAGTTTATGATTATTTAGGAGAAGAACTTAATGATTGGAATATGTCTTGTATTGGTTCTAGGGGCATATGTGGTACTTTAAGTGAAGGAATGCTTAATAGAAAAAATTTTAAAGGAATCATGCTAAAAGACGAAATTGATAGAATTGGAGGTAATTCAAAAAACATTAATAAATTATCAAATCAATTTGAAAATGTTTTAGCATGCTTTGAACTTCATATAGAACAAGGGACTACTTTAGAAAATAAAGGAATTGATATTGGAGTTGTAGAGTCAATGCCCAATATCTCAAGGCACAAAATTTTAATTGAAGGTCAAGCTAGTCATAGCGGGACAACTTTGATGGAAAATAGAAAAGATGCTCTAGTTGTGGCATCAAAATTGATAATATTTATTAATAAGTTAGCAAAAGAAATCTCACAAAAAGATAATAGACATTTTGTTGCAACAGTTGGAAAAATTGAAGTCTCTCCAAATTATGTGACGATTATACCTTCTGATGTAGAGTTTATAATTGATTTACGAGTGGTAAATGAAACATCAAGGGATCTTTTTTTAAATCAATTAAATAAAGAAATTATAAAATTAAAAAAATTAGAAAATTTAAAAATTAATTTTAACGATCTTATTAATTCACCTTACATAGAGATGAACAAAAGCATAAATGAAAGTTTAAAAAAATCAGCAAATGATTTAAACTACACATTTATGATGATGGATAGTGGAGCTGGTCATGATACAGCTCATTTAGCAAAAGTTTCAAGAGCATCAATAATTTTCATACCATGTCACAAAGGTTTAAGTCATTGTCCAGAGGAATTTACGAAAAGTATTAATATAAAAAAAGGTTCTGAGGTGATTTTAAAAAGTATCTTAGACTTAAAAGATAATTATAATGAAATAATATAGTAACTCTATAAAATTACTTTACAAAACTTATTTCTTTAACTATTAACTCTGCCTTATAGTCTCTTCCAAATGCTACAATGCCAATAGACTTAATATTTTTTGGGGTTATTTTGTCAGGTAATAAGAAACCCGATTTTTTAAAATTACGTATTGGTAAAATAAAATTTTTAAAATCTTTTTGGACAGTGAAAGAGTATTGATAGTATTGCCATGGTAAAACAGTAAAAGTTGTTCTCAAATGTATAAAATATTTTTCATTATTTCCTTTAGCATTAATTGTAATTTTATTTACTTTATTCAAATTAATATTATTTAAATTTCTTCTTATTTGAATAAAACCACCATTATTTTTTGTGGATACGCTGCCAGTTAAAACTACAGCATTATCATTACCTATTTTTTGATAATTAAATTGACCTTGAGAAATACCCCCCATAACCTGATCTGTTATCATCTTCCAGTTTGTATTTGTGTTGAATTTATCAGTAAAAACAATTTCCGAATGTGATTTAAAACTCATAGACAGAATAATTATAGTAAAAAAAAAATTCTTAAACATTCTTTTATAAAATTTTCATTAAGTTCAAAATTTCTTTATCTTTAATATTGATTTCCTCAAAACTTTTTGCTGTATTTTTTAAATATTCTTTGCAACTTCCTAAAAAACCAGAAGCTTTTGATATTAAATTTATTTTTTTATAATAGCATTTTTCTCCAAAATAATTTTTATGATTTTTATCAACTGTAAAAGTTATTGCTTTAACTTTTTTTCCATTTTTTAAATGAGCATTTAGTAATTTAGGAACATAAGCTTTAGTAACCATTTCTCTTTTAAAAAGAATATCTACATTTTTTAAAGCATCTTTTTTATTTAATTTAAACAAGATACCTTTACATGAACCGCCTTTATCTAAACCTAACATTAGGCCTGGATTTTCATATGATCCACGTCCTAGTTTTGTTAACATACAAAAACTTCTGTGAAATCCATATATTTTTCCTAAAACTTGTTTTTCAAAATCAATTGTAGGATTCCATATTAAAGATCCATATGCGAAAACATATAAATTTTTATTCATAATTGATGGAGGTAAAATTTTATCTCTTTCTTCGATAAGTTCTTTATCAGTTAAGACCTTGTCACTTCCTTCAATTTTACTTATAAATTCCCTAATATAACCATCATTAATATTATTTTTGGTAAGCTTTATTTTTCCATCATTAAGTTTTTTTGTTATTTTCATTTTTTAATAGGATTGGTGTTAATTACTCTGTGTGGATATGGAATTTCAATTCCCGCTTCATCAAGTGAAGGCTTTAATTTTCTCATCAAGTCTGTATATAAATTATACCAGTCATTAGTATTAGCGTATAATCTTAATCTCACAGTTATCGCACTATCATCATAACTCATAACAAGAAATTGTGGTTCTTTTGGTTTTCTTAAAACTCTTTTATCATCTGCTAGTTTTAAGAGAGTTCGAGATGCAAGTTCAAGATCAGTATCGTAATGAATTCCAATATCAACATCAATTCTTCTAGTATCATAATGAGAGTGATTTTTTATTGTATTATTCCAAATGCTTGAATTTGGAATTGACACAAAAACATTATCAAAAGTATTAATTATAGTTGTAAATAATCCTACTTCTTTAATTGTCCCAGAAATGTCTGTAGTTTCAACCCAATCACCACTCTTGAATGGTCTTAACAATAAAAGCATTACGCCAGCAGCGACATTTGACAGCGTGCCTTGTAAGGCTAGGCCAATAGCTAAACCAGCAGCACCTAAAACCGCAATTATTGAAGTTGTTTGAACACCAAATTGACCAAGTACCGCAATAATTGTCAGTACAATAATACCATATCTAACAACATTACCGATAATTGGAACAATAAGAGGATCTAATTTGTTAAATTTTTCTAAATTATTTCTAACAATTCTTCCAAGTTTACCAGCAAGATAAAATCCTAGAATTAGTATTAGTGCAGCACCAATTATTTGTCCAGTGTAAGAAACAGAAATCTCAACGAAATTTTGAATTAAATTACTCAAAATTTCTATGTCTAATTCAAAATTATTTTTATTCACTTTTTCCCCTAAAAGAGTTAATAAAATAATATAAACAATTTTATACTATACATAATAAGATATTTTATATAACTAAAATTTTGCAAATAAATTGATAATGAAATTAATAGATATTCATATTTCTAACGATAAAGTTTTTTCTAGTCTAGATTGTAATTCAAAAGTTGTAGTAGTAATTGGTAATTTTGATGGATTGCATAAAGGACATCAAAAACTTTTAAAGTCTGCAAAAAAAGAAGCAACTAAACTTAAATTACCTTTAGGCATCGTTACCTTTGACCCTCATCCTAGAGATTTTTTTTCAAAATCAAAATCTAATTTTTTATTAACGGATTCTTTAGAGAAAAAAAGATTATTTAACGAGTCAGGAATAGATTATTTTTTTAAAATAAAATTTAATGATGATTTAAGAATGTTAAATCCAGAAAATTTTATTAAATCAATCTTGAAAAATACAATCAATGTACTCTCTATATATGCAGGGGAAAATTTTAGATTCGGAAAAAATAGAGAAGGTTCATTGGAAGATAAAGTACTTTTTCGAAAATATGAAATTGAGGCTAAGACTTGCGTATTATATAAAAATGAAAATGACAAAATAGTTAGCTCAGAAGCAATTAGAAAATCAATCTCAAGTTTAGATTTTAAATTTGTAAAATCTTGTCTAGGTCGAAATTGGGCTTTAACTGGAGTAGTTCAAAAGGGTGATCAAAATGGAAGAAAGCTTGGATTTGCTACTGCTAATATACATTTGTTAAAAACTTTAGAACCAAAATTCGGAGTTTATCTTACTAGATCACGAATCATGAATCATGATGGAAGTGACTTTACCTCTACACATATGCCCTCAATTACAAATTTTGGAATTAGACCTACTTTAGATGGACAAAAAAAACTTTTTGAAACACATATTCTTAATTACGAAAATTATTTCAAAAATAATGAAATTTATGATCAAAGGATACATGTTGAATTATTAGATTTTTTAAGAGATGAGAAAAAATTTAATTCTTTTGAAGAGTTAAAAAATCAAATATTAAAGGACGTAAAAAAAGCAAAACTTTTTCATGAAAATAAATAATGAAATTAATCTCAAAAATGTTATTTAGTTAATAAAAAACTAAAGGTTATTAAAATGTCTGAATATAAAGATACTGTATTTTTACCTAAAACCACTTTTTCTATGAGGGCAGGACTTCCAAAGAAAGAGCCAGAAATTTTAAAGTTTTGGCAAGATTTAGATATCTATTCGAAATTAAGAAGTGCAAGAAAAGGAAGAGAATTGTTCGTCCTGCATGACGGTCCACCATATGCAAATGGTAATCTTCATATTGGTCATGCATTAAACAAAATACTAAAAGACATAATTAATAGATCTCAGTCTATGCTAGGTAAAGATGCCAATTATGTTCCAGGATGGGATTGTCATGGTTTACCTATTGAGTGGAAAATCGAAGAAAATTATAGAAAGAAAAAAAAGAATAAAGATGAAATTCCTATTATAGATTTTAGAAAAGAGTGTAGAGAATTTGCTGATAAATGGATGAATATTCAAAGTGATGAATTTGAACGACTAGGTGTTTGTGGTGATTGGAAGTATCCCTACTCAACAATGAAATTTGAATCTGAAGCAAAGATAATGTCAGAAATTGGTAAATTTTTAATGAATGGAGGCCTTTATAGAGGTGTTAAGCCAGTCATGTGGTCTACAGTAGAAAAAACTGCATTAGCTGAAGCTGAAATTGAGTATCATGAACATAGAAGTACTACAATTTATGTTAGGTTTCCTGTAAATAAAACTGAAATTGAAGATTTTAAAAATTCAAACATCATAATTTGGACAACTACACCTTGGACCATTCCAGGTAATAGAGCTGTTGCCTATAAAGCTGATCTTAAATATTTACTTATTGAAGTTTCATCAATTAAAGAAGGTTCTATTGCTAAAATATCTGATAAAATAATTGTTGCAGAAGAATTACTGGATAGTTTCATCGAAGACACTTTAATTGAAAATTTTAACATTAAATTAAAATTAGAAGGAAAAGAACTAGAAGGAATAATTTTAAAACACCCTTTATGTAACGAAGGTTATGATTTTGATGTACCTTTATTAGAAGCTGATTTTGTTACTACTGAACAAGGGACAGGTTTTGTCCATATCGCACCTGGTCACGGTGCAGATGATTTTGAGTTAGGTAGAAAACATTCTCTTCCAACACTAGAGACTGTAGAGGATGATGGTTTTTTAAAAGAAACTTTGCCATTATTTGGTGGATTGCACGTTCTTCGTGATAATGAAAAAATGGCAGATATTTTAACTGAAAATGAATGTCTTATTGGAAGAGGAACTATTAATCACTCTTATCCACATAGTTGGCGGTCAAAAGCACCTTTAATTTTTCGAACCACACCACAGTGGTTTATATCAATGGATGAAAATGATTTAAGAAAAAAATCATTAAAAAGTATTTCAGAAACAAATTTTTTTCCATCACAAGGCGCAAACCGTCTATCAAGTATGATTAAGAGTAGACCTGATTGGTGTATTTCTAGGCAAAGAGCTTGGGGCGTTCCAATCGGAATCTTTTATAACAAAACGACACTTGAACCTTTAAGAGATCAAGAAGTTTTAGATAGAGTTATAAAATCTTTTAAAGAACACGGAGCTGATGCATGGTATAAATTTGATGAATCTTTTTTTCTTGGTGAAAAGTATAATCCAGAAGATTATATAAAAGTTACAGATATTGCCGATGTCTGGTTTGATTCTGGTTCTACACACACATATGTCTTGGAAGACAGAAATGATCTCAAATGGCCTGCTTCTTTATATTTAGAAGGTACAGATCAACATAGAGGTTGGTTTCATTCTTCATTACTGGAATCTTGTGGCACCCGAGGTGTTGCTCCTTTTGAATCAGTTTTAACTCATGGATTTGTGTTAGATGAAAATGGACGAAAAATGTCTAAGTCATTAGGGAACGTAACCTCACCGCAAGATGTTTTGAAAGAGTATGGTGCTGATATTCTAAGATTATGGGTTATAGGTTCAGATTACTATGACGATTTAAGAATTGGTAAAGAAATTTTAGTAAGACATGCTGATCATTACAGAAGACTTAGAAACACTCTAAGATATCTGTTAGGTGCTTTAAGTGATTTTGATAAGAAAGAAACTATAGATTACTCAGATATGCCTGAGATTGAAAAATGGGTTTTAAATGAAGTTTATAAATTAGCAAAAAAAATAATTCAATTTACTCAAAATTATCAACTTGGTGATATTTATAGAGAAGTTTATGATTTTTGTAATGATGACTTATCCTCATTTTATTTTGATATAAGAAAGGACACCTTATATTGTTCTAGCTATGATAGTGTTGAGAGAAGATCATGCAGAACAGTTTTAGATATTTTATTTAATTGTATTTGTACATGGTTGGCACCAATTCTTTGTTTCACAACTGAAGAAGCCTGGAAAACTCATAATATCGATGAGAATGAATCTGTTCATTTAAAAGAATACTTCAAACCTAATGATGTTTGGAATAATGATACTTTGTCAAAAAAATGGGAAACCATTAGAAATTTAAGATTAAAAGTAACAAATAAAATTGAAGAGAAAAGAAGAGAAGGTTTAATAGGTTCAAGTTTAGAAGCAGTAATTACTTTGGAGGTTCCAACTAATTATTTCAAAATACTAAGTAATTTAAATTTATCAGAAATATTTATATGTTCTAAGGTAGAGTTTAATGTCTCTGATGATCTTGAAAATGACGAAATCAAAGTTAATTGTAAAAAAGTTTCTGGTTCAAAATGCGAAAGATGTTGGAAAATTTCAGATGATGTAAATATTGATACTTCATTATGTCCAAGATGTACAAATGTGATTGATACTTTAAGATAAATGAGCATTAAAAAATTTATCATAGGTGTTATTTTAGTTTTATCTTTAACTATATTTATAGACCAACTGACAAAATATATTGCCTTTATCGTTTTATTTGAAGACCAACAAGTTTTAATTATAAATCATTATTTAAATTTTAGACCAGTTTGGAATGATGGTATTTCTTTTGGTATGTTACAGGGATATGGTAATCTTGGAAGAGTTATATTTATTATAATAGCTTTAATTATAAGTTTGTGGATTATAATATACTCAAAAAAGCTAAATATTATCGGTTTTGTTGGTTATAATATGATTGCAGGTGGAGCTATTGGAAATGTTATAGATAGAATTGTTCATGGTAAAGTCATAGATTTTATTGATGTTCATTACAAAGCATATCATTGGCCAGCATTTAACATGGCAGATAGTTTTATTTTCATAGGTGTGTTATTATTTTTGTATAACGAATTTATAGTTATAAGAGGTAAAAAAAATGTTTGATTATATTTTTGATTTAAGAAAATTAAGTGCATTTGCATTAATAATATTTTCTAGCTTTCTTAATTCAGGATGTTCAGATTTTAGGCAGGCTATTGGAAAGGAAAAGTTTATTCCTAATGAATATTCATTTTTAAGTACTCCCAAACTTATTATGCCACCAGAATTTGGTAATAAAGATAATATTATTGAAAAAAGAAATACTAGAAAAGAAACACCTGAATTTAGTTTAAAAAATAAAGTTAACAAATCAGGATTTGACAATTTATTTAATTTTAACTCAGTACCACAAGATATTAGAAAAATTGTTGATGATGAAACGTTGGGTATTAGTAGGAGTGAAAGAACTGGTTTGGATATTCTTTTAGGTAATGAACCAGCGGTAGGGGTTTATTTGGATTCTGAAAAAGAAGCCTTAAGAATTAAAAAAGCTAAAGATAAATCTCTACTTTCTAAGCCTTCACCCTCTATTAACATTACTGATGACAAGAAGTTAAAAATTAAATAAAAAAACCATGGAAATTAGAACGCTTCCTGATTTTTTAATTAACCAAATTGCAGCTGGAGAAGTAATAGAAAGACCTGCGTTTGTAATTAAAGAACTCATAGAAAACGCGATTGATGCTAAAGCTAATGAAATAAACATAATTGTTAAAGATGGTGGAAAAAAAGAAATAATTGTTTCTGATAATGGAATGGGCATGACTTCTGACCAATTAAAGCTTTGTATAAAAAGACATGCAACTTCTAAGCTTCCTAGAAATAGTTTAAATGACATTAAATTTCTAGGTTTCAGAGGTGAAGCTTTACCTTCAATTGCATCGATAAGTGAATTAAAAATAGAAAGCTGTAGAAAAGAGCTAAATGACGGTTGGTGCATTAAATTGAAAAATAATCAAGTTATCCAATTCTGCCCTTCGTCTATAAAATTTGGTACAAAAATAACAGTAAACAAAATTTTTGAAAACGTTCCTGCAAGGCTAAAATTTTTAAAATCTAATCAAGTAGAAAATAAAAATTCATTACAAATTATAAAAAAAATAGCCTTAGGTCATCCTGAGATAAAGTTTTTATATAAGTTTGAAGAAAATTTAACTCATGTTTATAAAAAAGAGAACTTTAATAATGAAGGTTTTAAAAATAGAACTTTAGAAGTATTGCAAGATGATTTTTTTTCAAATTCATTGCTAGTTGAAAATAAAATTCAATCTGATCTAGGTGATATAAAGTTGAGAGGATTTATTAGTATTCCAAGTTATAATAAAGTGAATCAAAGTTATCAATTTTTATTTGTGAATGGTAGACCAGTTCAAGATAGAGGCTTGTCTGCAGTTATTAGACTATCATATAGAGACAATTTGCCTAGAGGAAGACATCCTTTATATTGTTTAATGCTAGATCTTTCTAATGATCAAATTGATGTAAATGTTCATCCTACAAAATTAGAAGTCAAGTTTCAAAATTATGAATTTTTAAAGAGTTTTGTTATAAACTCAATTACAAAAGCATTACAAATTAAAAATAATAATAAGATAAGTAAGACTTTTAACATTTCAGAAATAAGTAACAATATTCCATCACATAAAAGTGAGTTAGAAGAACAAACCTTTCTAGATACTTTAAACGCAAATCCTAAAATTAAGACTTTATATGATCAAGAAAAGGATGATTTTTTAAAAAAAATTACAGAACACCCATTAGGATCTGCTTTATATCAATTTAAGAAAAATTTCATTATTTCTATTACCTCTGATGACATTTTGTTAATTGATCAACATGCTGCGCATGAAAGAATATTATTTGAAAAAATGAAAAAAAATATTTCCACACAAAATGTGACTAAGCAAATTTTATTAATTCCTATAAATATAAATATGGATCAAACGAAAATTAAAACATTATTTGAATATAATACGTTATTAAAAAAAATTGGATTAGAAATTGAAAAATTTGGTGAAAAGTCCATTCTTATCCGAGAAGTACCATCTCTATTAATAAATTATGACGTTAAACAAATTATAATTGATTTATGTGACGATTTAATGGAAATAGGAATGCCAAAAAGTCTTGATGAAAAAATTAATTTAATTCTAGGAAACATATGTTGTCATAAATCAATAAGGTCAGGAAGAATATTAAACCTTGATGAAATGAACGCTTTGCTAAGAGAAATGGAAGTTACTCCAAACTCTGGTCAGTGTAATCATGGAAGGCCTACTTCTATAGCTTTGTCTGTAAAACAAATTGAAAAGTTATTTGAGAGAAACTAGTAACTTTTTAAAACACTGTAAGTAAGATGAACCAATTTTTTTTGAAAATATTGTTTCTAAATTAAGCTTGTCTATATTTAATATTTTATCTGTTTCAACTAATATAAGACCCTTATTATTTAAAATTTTGTTATCTGAAATAATTTTTAAAACAGTTGAATAAATATTTGAACTATATGGGGGATCAAAATAAATGAAATCAAATTGAGGTAATACTAATTTTTCTATTTTGGTAATATCTTGCTTTAACACAAATAAGTTTTTACCAAGTTCAATATTTAATTCTATTTTAGATAAATTTTTATTGATTAAATTTATTGCATTTTGATTTTTATCAATCATGTATACTTTTTTTGCCCCCCTGGAAAAAGCTTCAATTCCAATTCCACCTGATCCAGAGCATAAATCTAGAAAATATTTTCCATCAATATTACTTGAATACTTTTCCGAATTGATGATTGAGAATAAAGACTCTTTAAACCTATCAGTAGTAGGTCTTATTAAAAAGTTTTTAGGAATATTTAACTTATGCCCCTTAAATTTGCCTGAAATAATTCTCATAAAATATTTAAGATTTTAGTAATTTATTAAAATTTTTATATTTAAGTTCAGTTAACTGCCCAGGTTTAAGATCTTTTAAATTGAATGGACCGTAAGATATTCTTATAAGTCTATTTACTGTGCAACCAAAATGATCCATTATTTTCCTTATTTCTCGATTTTTTCCTTCGTATAGTCTCATAGTTAGCCATCTATTTTTCCCTTTTTCATCTTCTAGTTCTAATTCAATAGGTTTATATTTGATGCTATTCACTTTAATTCCATATTTAAGTTGATCTTTGATTTTGTTATTAATTGTTCCAAAAATTCTTACTTTATAAGTTCTCTGAAATTTATTTTGAGGTAATTCAAGTTTTCGAGCAAAGTCACCATTATTTGTTAATAACAATAATCCTTCAGAATTGAAATCAAGTCTTCCAATAGATATTAGTCTTTTATTAACTTTTAATTTTATTTCATCAAAAATATTTGGTCTTCCTTGTGTATCTTTTGTTGTTACTAGAAAGCCTTTTTTTTTATAATATAACCAAAGTCTAACTTTTTCTTTTTCTTTTAATTTTTGGTTATTAACTTCAATGATATCTTTTGTTGTTACATTTGTATTACAATTTTTAATAACATTACCATTTAACTTAACATATCCATTGTTAATTAAACGCTCAGCTTCTCGTCTTGAGCATAAGCCTGAATTGGCAATTTTTTTTGCTATTCTTTCATTAATTAAATTATCGACCATTATTAAGTTTATTATTAACTAATTCACTTTTACAATATTAATTAATTTAAATTAGAGGGACTTTCAATGTTAAAGTATGATGATTTTATGAAGCTAGCTTTAAATGAAGCAAAAAAATGTTCACGAAAAAAAGAAATTCCAGTTGGAGCAATTATCGTAGACGAATTTCAAAATATTATTTCAAAAGGATATAATAAAGTTGAAGAAAAAAATAATCCATTATACCACGCTGAGAAAATAGCAATTGATAAAGCACTTTTAAAAACTAATAAAAGATACTTAGATAATTGTGATATTTGGGTAACATTACAGCCCTGCGAAATGTGTATGGGAATGATAAAACAAGTAAGAATTAAAAGGTTGTATTATGGTGCAAGTATTCCTCATTGTGGTTTTAAAAATAAAATTAATAATAGAGTATGTAGTGAAATATATTCAGGGATACGAGAAGATGAATGTTCAAAATTAATAAAAGATTTCTTTAAAAAAATTAGGTCAGATTGATAGTTTACCTATATCTTTTCTGTAAAAACCTTCAGGCCAATTTATTTTATCTATAGTGGAATAGGCTTTTCTTCTACAACTTTCGATTGTATCTGAAATTGACGTTATGCATAGAACTCTACCACCAGTAGCGATTAATTCATTTTTACTGTTAAGAGCAGTCCCTGCATGAAAAATAATGATATCATCATCATTTTCGAATGAAGAAATATTTGGTATAATTTTATTTTTTTCAAATTCATTTGGGTACCCTCTATTAGCAAGCACAACTGTTATTGATTTTTTATTTTTAAGTCTAATTAAACAGTTTTTTAAATTTTTATCTAATGATCTCAGCATAATTTCTAATATGTCTGTATTAAGTAATGGTAGAATGACTTGTGCTTCGGGGTCTCCAAAACGACAATTATATTCAATAAGTTTTGGTCCATCATCAGTGATCATAACTCCAATATATAAAATCCCTTCATAATTTTTATTTTCTAAATGCATACCTTTAATTGTTGGCTCAACAATTTCTTTAATTATTTTTTGAAGTATTTTTTGATTTAGAGTTGGTGCTGGCGAAACTGCTCCCATTCCTCCAGTATTTGGCCCGCGGTCATTATCAAAAGCTCGCTTATGATCTTGTGCTGTTCCTAAAAGCTTAAAATCATGTCCATCCGATACAACAAAAATACTTGCTTCTCTTCCAGATATTCTTTCTTCAATAAGAATTTTCGAACTAGATTGCCCAAACTTTTTGTTATTCAACATTTCTTCGCATGCTAGTTGTGCTTGTTCTTTATTATCACAAACAACAACACCTTTACCTGCTGCCAACCCATCTGCTTTTACCACGCAGTAACCATTTAGTTTTTCTACTTCAGCTAATGCCAGTTCAATATCAGTAAAATAATTAAATGTTGGTTGAGGTATGTTATATTTTTTGCAAAAATTTCTAGAAAATGTTTTTGAACCCTCAAGCATAGCTGCTTCAGCAGTAGGTCCAAATGCTTTGATGCCAATATTATTAAGTTTATTTTTAAGCCCTTTTACAAGTGGCACTTCTGGTCCAATAATAACTAGATTAGCTTCAATTAATTTTGCTAAATTACAAAGTCCTTCTATATCATCAACAGGAATATTTTTGCATTCACCAAGTTTTTGCATTCCTGGATTTCCAGGAGTAATAAATAATTTACTTGTAAGAGGTGAATTTTTTATGGCTCTAGCAATTGCATGTTCTCTTCCACCACTTCCAACTAACAAAATAATCATATTTTAATTTCCAAAATTGTTTTTATTTCTAAAAATATGACATAGAATTTATAAATGCCAACAAATTTTAATTTAAATAATTCTATTTTTTCTGTGTCCGACATTTCTAATTCAATCAAGAAATTGGTAGAACAAAATTTTTCATCAATCAAAATAAAAGGGGAAATCTCTAAGCCATCCTTTCCTGCATCAGGTCATATTTATTTCAATTTAAAAGATGAAAATTCAATTATTTCCGCAGTTATTTGGAGATATAATTCCTCTAAAATAAATATAAACCTCGAAGATGGTTTAGAGATAATATGTACAGGGAAAATTACAACTTTTTCTGGTCAGTCTAAATATCAAATTATTGTTGAATCAATAGAAATTTCAGGAGAAGGAGCTTTATTAAAGCTTTTTGAGGAGAGAAAAAGAAAATTTCTTAAATTGGGTTACTTTGAAAACAATCAAAAAAAGACATTACCTTTTTTGCCTAGATCTTTAGCTATTATCACAAGTAAATCAGGCGCTGTAATTCAAGACATAATAAATAGAGTATTAGATAGATTTCCATTAAAGATTTATTTGTTTTCTGTAAGTGTACAGGGCATAAATTCATCTTATGAAATTTCAAATGCAATAAAAAAGATAAATAAACTTAAGTCTGACAAAATTCTTCACGATGTTGATATTATAATTATAGCTCGAGGAGGTGGAAGTGTTGAGGATCTTTGGGGTTTTAATGAAGAGAATGTTATAATATCGACATTTGAAAGTAAAATTCCTATAATCTCTGCTATTGGGCATGAAACTGATGTAACATTGATAGACTATGTTGCTGATTTGAGAGCACCAACACCTTCTGCAGCAATTGAACTATGTCTTCCGGTTGCAAAAGAATTAAAAAGAAAAATATTTGAATTAAATTCAAGGAGATATGTTGCTTATCAAAATAATTTAGAAAATTTAAAAAATTTGTTATCTAAAATGAAATTAAGTAGGCCAAAAGATTTGTTAAATCATAAAATACAAAGTTATGATTTTACTCTAATGAACATGTCTAATTTAATGAATAAAAAAATTAAAGATATTGAGAATATACTTTATACTAACTCTAAATTGCTAAAGCCACCCATTATTTTAATTAATAATTTAGAGAATAAATTCAATTTGTTAATATTAAAGTTTTTCAATTCATTTAATAACATAATTGATAGTAAAAAAATAAAATTAATTACAACATTAAAATTAATGGAAGCAAATAGTTTTCAAAAAACTTTACAAAAGGGATTTGCTATAGTGCTTGATAATGAAAATAATATAATAAAAAAATATGATGATGCAAAAGGATATCAAGAAGGTAAAGTACAGTTTATTGATGGAATAAGAAAAATAACATTTAAAAATTAAATAATTATTTCCCCCATCTTCTGTGTGCCCAAAGCCATTGCTCAGGCTTTTCAATTATCCATTGCTCTGTTCTTTTAGAAATTAATTCAGTTAATTTGTAGACAGCATTATCATTTTTAATACTTTTTGGTAATTTGATTTCATCTTCGATAGTTAATTGAAAATTAAGTAAGTTTAACCTTTCAACTCTTACCATAAAAATGGGAACATTCCATTTAAGCGACATTATCGCAGCAGCTTGTGGAGTTGGTGTTTTTTTTCCAAAAAAAGGAACCATAATTCCTTCTCTTAAAATTTGATCATTTGTCAATCCAATTACTTCACCTTTCTTTAATTTATTTGCCATTCCAATAGCAGCTGCACGTCCTTTTTTAAAAAAATCAGCATTAATTTTACTATTCCTTGAAAATTGTAATTTATTTAGTATCCAATTATTGATTGGTCTATACACAAAACTTACTCGTCTTCCAGACATCTCTCCAACTCGTAATAAAAACTCCCAATTTGCTAAATGAGCTCCAATTAAAATAGCTGGACCTTTTTCAATTTTCTTATGACCTGTAATTAAAACTTTTTTTGATGCAATAATCTTGTCTATATGAGGAAGTTCTCCAATTATTTGACCAAAATTGAACCAGAACCTCTTTGAAATTTTAATTTTTTCTACATCTTTTTTTTTAGGGAAAGCAATATTTAAATTTTTCATAACTCTTTTTTGATATTTTGAAAATGGTGCGATTAAAAAGAGTATAGATCCGCACATTAGTGAAGAAATTTTATACGGAATAATTTTTAATATTATAAAAAAAGGCAATATTATTAGTGCAACTATAGGGTCATGAATATATCTATCAATTTTTTTTTTAAATCTATAAGAAAATGAATCAGTCATTTAATTTCTGTTTTAATAATAACCTTAATCTAATTAAATCATTTTTATCAAATTCTATTTTCATTTTTAAGTACTTTATTTTTAAATGATATTTTTTTGGTATTTTAACAATGTCTTTTTCAGTGGTTATTAATGTAAGGTTATTATCATCTGCAAGTTTTATAAGATCAATTATTTCATTTTCTTCATAATTATGATGGTCTTCAAATTCCTTTGTTAAAGCTATATTATAATTAGCGCTTTTAAGAGTATCTAAAAATTTTAGGTTATTACCTAAGCCAGAAAAAGCTAAATATTTTGTCTTTACAGAAACTTTTTCAACTTTTATATAACTATTTAAAATATCTTTTTTAAAAATATTATAACTTTTATATAAATTTTGATTTCCAGTTAAAATAATTTTATCTATGTTTTTTTTGCATGAATTAAATGATTGCCTCAAAGGACCTGAAGGTAAACAAAACTCATTTCCAAATAATGATTTTCTATCAACGGTCAAAAAACATAAATCTTTTCCGATAGAATAATTTTGTAAGCCATCATCCATGACTATAATATCATAAATTTTCTTTTTTGAGTTTAAGTTTTCAATATATTTAACTCCCTTTAACTTATTTTTTGATACAACTGTTGGTCCTACATTTTTTAAAATTATAGCTTCATCTCCAAAAAGCATAACATCATTACTAGCTATACAAGGTTTAGAAATTTTACCTTTATAGCCGGAAGTCAAGAATATGGGATTATGTCCCATTTTTTTTAAAATTTTAAATATAAATATTGATATCGGTGTTTTCCCAGTTCCACCTACATTTATATTACCTACACATATTATTTTGAGATGAGAAGTGTAAGGTTTTATTGTAAGAAATTTTATTTTGTCAATAATGATCCATAATAAGGAAAAAGGGTAAAGCATTAAGGAAATTAATTTGTATTGTAATGAGTTTGAGTACCACAAATTATAAAAAAAAGTCATTTAATTATGCTTCTACTCTTGAAGATCTCTAAAAGATATTCACTAGCTTCATCTGCTCTTAATTGAGCATAACTACAAGCATCTAGAGCATTTTTGCCCATATCCTCTAATATTAATGGTTGACTTAGTAATGAAATGACTTTTTCAACAAAAACATTTTTAAATTCAGGTGAGTATTGAATTTTAATTGCACCTCCTGACCAAACAAGATCATTGATTTGTGCATCACATTTTTCTGTGAAAGGCCCCATAATTACAGCTTTTCCTAAACTAGCAGCCTCTGTCGGATTATGACCTCCAATTTTTTTAACTAAAGAACCAGCTACAAAAACAAGATTAGAAATTTCAATTAATGATCCCATTTCTCCCATAGTATCTGCTAAATAAAAATAATCGCTTTGAGAAGGCAATTCATTATTGCTTCTACATTTAATATCATATCCAGCACTTAATATCAGTTTTTTTATATCTTTACTCCTTTCAATATGCCGAGGAGTAATAATAATAAGCGTATTGTCAATTCCTTTACTTCTTAAATTATTTGCAAGTTTTATTAGAATTTCTTCTTCACCAGAATGTGTCGATGCAGCTAAAAAAATATTTTTATTTTTTAAACAACTTTTTAATTTCAATATGTATTCAGTATTAACTTGTGGTTTTTCAGCAATAGATTTTAAACTTGTTAAACTTTTTACTTTTTTTGAGCCTAAAGACTTAAATAATTCAGCATGAAATGGATCAACAGCCAAAACAAGATCAATTTTTTTAAAAACTTTTTTAGCTAACCCTCTTCCAAACCCTCGCCAAAATCTTGACGATTTTCTGGACATTTGAGATGATGCTAAAATTAAGGGAATTTTTTTAACTGATGACCTATAAATTAAATTTGGCCAAAAATCTGATTCTACAAATATGGCCATTTCTGGCGTCCAAAAGTCCAAAAATTTGTTTACAAACTTTGGGTTATCTAAAGGATTAAATTGATGTGTTCCTGGAAACCCATTTTTAATTTTATTATTAACAAAGTTTGATGAAGTTACAGTATTTGTTGTAATTAAGAAATGGAAATTCATTTTATCAAATCCGTTTTTTAACATTGAGTTTGCCAAGGCAAGAGCAGCAACTGATTCTCCAACACTTGAGCCATGTATCCAAATGATTTTTTTATTTTCTTTTCTTATATAACATTTACCAAATCTTTCATTAAGCCTTGATTTGATTTCTTTTCCTTTTTCAACTCTGAAATTAAGATAATTAATTAAAAAATAATCAATTAATTTCCATAAAAAATTATAAAACGCGTAGGTCATTTATTTAACTTTTTATTAAAATTAAAATTTTCTACTTCTTTTGTAAGTTTATCAAATTCATTTTGAATCGAAAGCTTAATTTGAAAGAGTTTTTTTTCTGTAACTTTCCTTTTAACATGAATGGGCTCACCAAAAATGTAAACACCTTTTGAAAAAGGAAATGGTATTATAAAGTTATCCCATGAATTTAAAAGTTTATGATTTTTAACTTTCCAAAATAAAGGTACAATTGGAGCTCCAGTTGTTTGTGCAAGTTTGATTATTCCATCTTTTACGATTTCTTTTGGACCTTTTGGTCCATCTGGTGTTATTGCTATACTTTCTCCATTTTCAATAGCTTTAATCATTTTTATAAATGCGCTAACACCTTTTTTTTTGGAGGAACCATAAATTATTTTCATATTTATTAATTTAAATAAAATATCAGTCATCATTCCATCAGAATGAGATGATTGAAGAGCATTTATTTCTAATTTTTTTGTTGGTAATAAATATGGTCCACAATAAAGTCTATTATGCCAAGTGCAAAAAATAATGGGTTCTTTATTTTTATAATTATAACTATTTGGTTTTTTTAGCTCTTTCCAAGAGATTGATTTATAGGTAAAATTGGTAACAATAAATACTAAAAAACCCAGGAATTTTTGTCCAAATTTATTTTTGCTGATTCTTTTTATAAATTTCATTTTATAATATTTACATTTTTATTAATTAATTAATATATTGTATACATATATCAAATGAATAAAAAAAATTTAAAAAACTTTGAATTAATAAAAAAAATAAACAAAGATTTTTTTATTAATCAAAAGTCCGATATTTTAATTTGTTTAATTTTACTCTTAATTGTAAGTCTAACTACTGCAATTTATCCATTTTTAATACAAAAAGTTTTTGATAATTTCACTGAAAATAAATATTCATGGTTTTTTCTTCCAATTATAATTGCTCTCGTTGCATCTATACGAGGTATAGCAATGTTTTTTCAAATAAAACAAGTATCAAAAGTAACATTAAAAGTTAGTATTGATATTCAAAAAAAATTATCAAATCATTTGTTATTCTCTGATTTAGATGTGATTAAAAAAATCTCTTCTGGAAATCATATTTCTAGAATAATGAATGATGTTAATCTAATAAGAGATAGTGTGGAAAGATCTTTAAATAATTTAATTAGAGATCTAATAACAATTATATGTTTGATAGTTTATTTGATTTGGTTAGATTGGGTTTTGGCTGTAGTTGTCTTATCAATTTATCCACTTGCATTAAAACCGATTATATCCATTGGAAAAAAACAAAGATTTTATGCATTATCATTACAAGAAAAAATGGAGAGCTTAACCTCTTTTTTATCTGAAATTTTTAGAAATATTTCAATGATAAAGTCATATTCATTAGAAAAACTAGAGAAGAATAGAATAAATAAATCTCTAGATAGCTTATTTCTAAGTTTATTTGATATTGTAAAGGGAAGAGCAAAAGTTTTGCCACTTTTAGAGGTGTTGGGAGGAATTGCAGCTGCCTTTGTAATTTTAATTGCTAGTTATAGAATTAATTCAGGTTTTATGACAATTGGAAGCGTCATTGGGTTTGTTACTGCATTACTAATGTTAGCTCAACCTGCTAGAGCTTTGGGAACTTTTAACACTATTTTGCAAGAAGGTCTAAGCTCATTGCAAAGAATATATAAACAATTAAACGAAATGCCAAAAATTGAAAGAATTAGTAATGTTAAAAAAGAACTTAAAATTCCAAATAATCCAACTATTGAATTTAAAGATGTAAGTTTTTTTTTCGAAAAAAATAAAATTATTCTTGATAAAATCTCCTTTAAAACAAAAAAATCAAAAATGCATATTATTGGTGAAAGTGGTAGTGGGAAGTCAACAATATTTAATTTAATCAGTAGATTTATAGATCCTAAAAAAGGGAATATTTTCATCAATGATGTGAATATAAAAGATGTATCACTTTTTTCTTTGAGACAAAATATAAGTTTAGTTAGTCAAGAAACGGTGATATACAACGATACTTTTAATAATAACATATCTTTAGGTAAATTAAACGCCACAAAACGTGAAATAATAAAAGCTGCTAAATTAGCCAATATTCATGATTTTATTATAAGTCAAGAAAATGGTTATGATACTGTTATTAATGAAGCAGGTAGTAATTTATCTGGAGGTCAAAAACAAAGAATATCAATAGCAAGAGCGTTTTTAAAAAACTCAAAAATCTTATTGTTAGATGAAGTTACTAGTGCTTTAGATTCTAAAACCTCAAAAAATATCTTAAAATCAATTAATCAATTAAGTAAAAATAAAACATGTATATATATTTCTCATGATGACTATGAAATAATTAAAAATTCTCAAAAATTAATAATTTCTAATACTAAAATTAAATAAAATTATTCTCTTCTCAAAACTTTTGTAATTATTTTTTCAAAAAATTTATTTTCAGAAAAAATTGCTTCTAATTCTTGAGGTTTGTATATATTTCTTGTCCAATAGATAAAATCTGCATTTTTAGTTTTTTTATAATATTTGATGTAAAGATCACAAAAAGCATCAAGTATACCAGTCTTTGCGTGTTTTATATGAAGATATTTTAATGAAAGTTGTTTTTTTGCCACTTCTGGATTTTCTTTAGATTTTAAAACTTTAAAAAGAAATGCTATAATGCCAGCTCTATCAGCTCCAGATTTGCAATGAATTAAGGCTGGGTATTTTATTGAGTTAAAAACTGCGTTAGCTTTAAAAATCATATTTTTATCTGGTGCTGCACGTGATCGAGCTACTAAGTTTACAAGTTCTATTCCATTTTGCTCACATGCTTGTTTTTCAAGAAACCAGCCACCATCTTTTTTCCCACCTCGAAGGTTGATAATAGTTTTGATTCCAAGTTTTTTATATTTTTTAATTCTTTGAGGAGTCGGCATATTAGATCTATACATATTATCATCAATTTTATGAAAATTATTATATAATAGTCTTAAAAAACCATGATCAACTATCATCATTTCATACCAATATCTTAAAATTTTAAGTTTACTTTTAGGTATTAGATCCCCCTGCAATTGTCATTTCATTAATTAATATGCTAGGTGTAGAAATGGTTGAATTTAAATCTAAGTTATTTGCAGGCACCATTTGTAAAAACATTTCTTTTAAATTTCCTGCAATAGTAGCTTCAGATATCGGGTTCGAGAGTTTGCCATTTTTAATCCAAAATCCACTGGCTCCTCTACTATAATCACCAGTAATTAAAGAAACGCTTGATCCGAGTAATTCTGTAATATAAAACCCATTTGAAATATTTTTTATCATATCTTTTTCATCAATATTGCCCGGCATAATCATAGCATTACTTACGCCTATCCCTGGAGGTGAAGTCAAGCTTCTTATAGCATTACAGTTAGTATTCAAACCTAACTGTCTTGCTGATGAAAGGTTAAGCAGATAATTTTTTAATATCCCATTAGAAACAAGCTCCATTTTTTTTGTTCCTAAACCCTCTGCATCAAATAATTTTGACCCTAATCCTTTGCTTAAATGTGGGTCATCAACGACATTTATTTTACTATTGAATATATGTTCATTTAGTTTTCCTTTTAAAAAACTTGTTCCACTTATAATTGAAGTTCCATTAATTCCAGAAATTATATGGCTTAGAATTGATTTAGCTACCCTTGGTTCAAAAATTACTGGGAATTTACCTGTCGGTGCTTTAGTAGATCCAATCTTATCTAAAACCTTTTTAGCAACTCTCCTAGCTATTAATTTTGGTTCTTCAATATCATTATAAAATACCTTTGAAGAATAATCATAATCTCTTACCATTTTATCTGATTTAGATGCTATGAGGGTCAAAGAACTTAAATTGTTTGATTTAAAATGTTTGTTATGAAAATTATTGCTATTAGAATAATAAATTTCGCTCTTAGTCCACGCTACTTGAACTCCATCACTAACTAATTGATTAGAAAAATTTAGAGCATGATTTTCTATTTCATTAGCCCTAGTCTCTAATTGATCAATTGAGGGTTCAAAACAATCATTTGTAAGAATTTTAACTTTTTTATTAATAGGATTCTGATCCATATCATTTTTTGTGGCAATGCCACTAAAATTATCTTCAGGTGAAACTTCAGCAATTTTTGCAGCTTTATCAGCTAATTTTATTAATGATTTTTCATCAATTTTATTTGTTGAAAGTATAGAAAACTTTTTCCCTTTAAATACTCTAATTCCAATATTGTATGTATCAAATTCTTCTATTTTTTCTTTTACATTATTTCTAACTTCTAATGATTTTCCATAGCTTTTTGATATAATAACTTCAGTATCAGTAGCACTATTTTTTTTTGATTTATCAAGCAATATAGAGATTATTTCATTTGTTTTGTACGTTTTCATTTAGTTATTTTGATTAATTGATTATAAGTAATTTAAATGTTTTTTAATTTCTTTCAATAATTAGAGGATTTGTATGATAAAAAAAGTTTTTATTGATGGTGAAGAAGGAACTACAGGACTTCAAATTTATGAAAGATTAGAAAAACATCCAAATATAAAAGTCATTAAAATTGATCCTAATAAAAGAAAGAATTTATTAGTGAAAAAGGAAATGATGAAAAAGGCTGATCTAGTATTTTTGTGTTTACCTGATACAGCCTCACGA
This sequence comes from uncultured SAR116 cluster alpha proteobacterium, assembly GCA_902615025.1. Lineage (GTDB taxonomy): Bacteria > Pseudomonadota > Alphaproteobacteria > Puniceispirillales > Marisalimonadaceae > TMED54. Next base: position 124,914 of record CACMNV010000002.1, read on the forward strand.
GAAGCTGTTGCTTTAGGAAAAGAACTTGAAGAACATTGTCCTATTTTTATAGATGCTTCCACAGCACACAGAACTTCTGCAATGTGGAGCTATGGATTGCCTGAATTATCAGATCAATACAGAAATAATATAAATAAATCTAATTTAATTGCAGTTCCTGGATGTTATGCAACAGGATCAAATCTAATTATATTTCCATTGATAAAGATGGGATTAATTTCTAATTCTCATCAGTTTATAATTCAAGCAGTCAGTGGGTTTAGTGGAGGTGGCAAAAATTTAATTGAATACCAGAATAATAATGATTCCCCCTTTTTTTACTATGGGTTAAATTTAAGTCATAAACATCTCCCAGAAATTAAATTTCATTGTGGTTTAGAAAATAATCCAATTTTTTTACCATCGGTCGCAAATTTTTATCAAGGTATGATTGTAAATTTATTTTTGACCATAAAAGATTTTGAAAAAGAGACCTCTTTTTTTGAAATTGAAAGTTTTTTCAGCGACTATTATCAAAATCAACAATTTATTAAAGTTAAATCTAATGATGACATTCAATTGCCTGATGGTTTTTATAAACCAAACTTAATAGTAAATTCTAACGATGTTGAAATTAATTTTTTTAAAAACACAAATAGTTGTCAATTAATAATTTCTGCAAATTTTGATAATCTTGGAAAAGGAGCTTCTGCTGCAGCAATTCAATGTATGAATTTAAGATTTGGTTTTGATGAAATATTAGGTTTGTAGTTGTAATGGAATGTTTTGTTCATGCAGATAAAAAATATTTCCCAGAATATAACTGGTTTGAAAAAGCAATAAGTTACCCTTATAAAGCACCTACAACCTCTTTTACATTCAAGAATGGACAATTTTATCAAGGGATACACATATCACTTAAAGATAGAGTTCCAATTATATCTATTGGATCTAATAGATCTCCATATCAATTAAAAAATAAATTTGGTTTAAAAGAGAATCTATGCGTAACTCCAGCAAAATTATATAATTCTGTGATTGTTTATGCGGCCTCAATGTCAGCATACGGTTCTATTCCTGCAACTCAGTGGCCTTGCGAAGGATCAGTGTCTAATTTGAATTTACTTTGGTTAAATCAAGATCAATTGCAAATCATGCACCTTTCAGAGGGTTTGGGAATAGCTTATCATTACGTAGAATTAGATAAAAATACAGTTACTATTCAAGAAAATGATTATTCTGGCCCTATTTTTGGGTACATTTCAACTAGAGGAGGGTATTTGTTTGATGGAAATGAACCATTAAGATTAAAAAATATAAAATCAAACACAAATAAACATTCATCTATTAATGAGTTTCAAGCATTAAATAAATTATTTTTAGAAAATCCAGATGGTCAAACTTCTTTAGAAATTTGGTTAAAAAACTTGATTTCTAATAAGAGTAAAAGACTCTCATTAATCGACAAAATGTCAAAAAAATGCTTTTTGCCTAAGCATGTTCCTTGGAAAATTTTGGATTTAAAAGTTAATGGTAACAATATTTATTAAAATAATAATCATATACCACAACATGTAGTTATTTGTTTTTAAAAAATGAATAATTTTAAAAATCAAGAAAATTAATTAGTTTTTTTTGAAACTAAAATTGTTAATAAATTCAATGATATAGTTAAATATTTGGACTATTTCTGTTATCAGGACTGTTTTAAATGTTGATTCGTCGTCATTTAGAACATATTCTCATCGGAAATAATTAGATATTTCTCTAATTCGAGCGAATTTTAACTTATAGGGGAGGTCCTTAATGTCGTTCAAATTTTTAAAATATATATTACCAGCAATTTTATTTGCTGGACTACCAACTTTAAGTTTTGCTTCTGGCAACTTAGAGCCTACAGATCCAGTAGGTATTACATTTTGGATCATCTCAATTGCTATGGTAGCAGCAGCCACATTCTTTTTCTTAGAATCATTAAGATTTGAAGGGAAATGGAGAACTTCTTTAGTTGTTGGCGGCTTAGTATGTATGGTTGCAGCAGTCCACTATTTTTACATGAGAGATGTTTGGGTTTCCACTGGAGCATCACCTACTGTATTCAGATATGTAGACTGGATTATTACTGTTCCATTACAAATGATTGAGTTCTACATTATACTAGCAGCTTGTACAACCATTGCAATGGGTGTGTTTTGGAGACTATTTATAGGTTCCGTAATAATGCTTGTTGGTGGATATTTAGGTGAAGCTGGTTTCATTAATGCAACACTAGGTTTCGTAATCGGAATGGCTGGTTGGATATACATTCTTTATGAGATTTTTGCTGGTGAAGCTGGTAAAGTAAGTGCATCAGATGCACCTGAAGCTGTTCAATCTGGATTTGCAACAATGAGATGGATTGTTACAATTGGATGGGCTATTTATCCAATAGGCTATTTCGTAGGTTATATGGCTGGAGGCGCTGACGCTAACAGTCTAAATATGATCTATAACATTGCTGATGTTTTAAATAAAATTGGATTTTGTTTAGCAATTTGGGCAGCTGCGGACTCTACTGCAAAAGCTTAAACCTAACATAATTTTTATAAAGGCCAGTCCATTTGGGCTGGCTTTTTTTTTAATCTAAATTTAAAATATCTATATATGAGAAAGCAAAAGAAAATAAATTCAATTGTTGTCGGATCAGGTTTTGGTGGTATTGCAAGTGCTCTCAGACTAAGAGCTTTAGGACATAATGTAACTTTGGTTGATAGATTACCAGAAATTGGTGGTAGAGCTCAAGTTTTTAATTTAAGAGGATTTAAGCATGATGCTGGTCCTACCGTTATTACTGCTCCATTTATGTTTGACGAGTTATTTAGTTTATTTGGAGAGGACAGAGAAAAATATCTAAAATTTGTCCCTTTAGATCCATGGTACAGATTTTATTTTCATGATAAATCATCTTTTGATTATCGTAAAACTGTTAAAGATACGAAACGTGAAATTAAAAAATTTTCAAAAGATGACGCGGAAGGTTATGAAAAGTTGTTAAATATATCAAAAAATATATTTGATATTGGTTTTACTCAATTATCAGATAAGCCATTTAATTCCTTTTGGTTCATGTGCAAACAAATACCAGCATTAATAAAATTAAAAGCTCATTTAACAGTTTCACAATTAGTTGGAAGATACTTAAAAAATGAGAAAATACGTTCAGCATTTTCTATCCATCCTTTACTTGTTGGAGGAAATCCTTTTAATACAACTTCTATTTATGCGTTAATTCACTATCTAGAGAGAAATTGGGGAGTATATTTTTGTATGGGTGGAACAGGAAAAATTATAACAGAATTAAAAAAATTAATGTTAAGGCAAAAAATTGAAATAAAATTAAATATAGATATAAAAAATGTTAACATAGAAAGCGGAAAGATTATTTCTATATCAGATAATAATAATAATCTTTATAAATGTGATAAATTAATTTTCAATGGTGATCCTCCGACCTTTTATAAAGAAATTTTAAAAACAAAGAAAAGAAAAAAATTTTTACCTGAATTATTTACAAAGTATTCGATGGGAATGTTTGTTCTTTTTTTTGGAACGACTAAAATTTATCCAAAAGTTGCACATCATACTATATGGATGGGCAAAAGATTTGAGGGCTTGTTAAAAGATATATTTGACAAAAAAATTCTTGCCAAAGATTTTTCTCTTTATATTCATAGACCTACAGCTACAGATAAAAGTTTTGCTCCTAAAGGGTGTGATAGTTTTTATGTTTTGTGTCCAGTCCCAAATTTACAAGGTAAAGTTGATTGGAAGGTTGAAGGTGATAAGTTGAGAGAAAGAATAATTGAAAGTTTAGATAAAACTATATTACCCAAATTAAAGCAAAGTATTTGTAATGATTTTTATATGACGCCTAATGAATTTAAAAATCAATATAGGTCAATGCATGGCGCTGGTTTTTCAATTGCTCCTATATTCTTGCAATCAGCTTGGTTTAGATATCATAATAAAGACAAGCATATTGAGAACTTATATTTTGCTTCCTCTGGCGCTCATCCTGGAGCAGGCATACCAGGAGTATTATCATCAGCAAAAGTGGTTGAAAATATTATTTTAAATGAGTAATCATCTAGAAATTCTGAAACAAAATGGAAAAAGTTTTTATTGGGCTGGTAAATTATTGCCAAAAAAATATCTCATTAGATGTGCTAAATTATACTCATTTTGTAGACTGTTGGATGATATAGCTGATACTAAAACAAAAGATGAAAATTTAATGAAGTTAAACTATATCTTAGATTTAATTAAAAAAAATGATTATCAAAAATTAGAAAATAATAATATTTATATCCCTAGTTACTTGAAAAATTGTGAGTTAGCCAAAAGTAAAATTATAGATCTTATTCATGGTTTAATCTTTGATCAAAAATTAGTTAGAATAAAAAATGAAAAACAATTAATTTTATATTGTTATAGAGTTGCAGGCACTGTAGGCGTGTTAATGTGTATTGCTCTTGAATGCAAAGATAAAAATTCTTTAAATTTTGCTACTGATTTAGGTATAGCTATGCAGTTGACTAATATATTAAGAGATATAGAAGAAGATGCAAAACTTAATAGACGTTACTTGCCAGGCAAATTTATTAATGATTTAACTCCAAAGGAAATTTTAATTTTAACTGAAGATTATAATCATTCGAATCACTCAATTTTAAAAGATGCTATAAAAAAAATTTTACTGATTTCTGAATTATATTACAGAAGTGGAAATAAAGGATTAGTTTTTTTAAAATTTAAATTTAGAATTGCTATTGGTATTGCTTCAAATATTTATAGAGAAATTGGAGTTAAATTAAAAAAAAATAATCTTGTTTGGTATAGAGGAAGAATATATACAACAAATTTTGAAAAACTTAGACTTTCATTAAAAACTTTTATAAATGTATTTGTTTTTTTCACACTGAAATCTCCAAAACATGATCAAAGTTTGCATAGACATTTAAAAGAGATTTTATGAAAAAAAAAAAAATAAACATCTTTGGTGGTGGTTGTGCAGGGTTTTCTTTCATAAGGAGATCACAAGAAGTTAAAGATGCGACATTTAAATTTTATTTAGGGACTGAAAATGGTGAAAAAGACCATTATTGGGGTTTTTGGAGCAATAAATATTCTTATGATTTTGATGAAATTTGTCTTAAATGGAACAAATGGAAAATTATAAATTACAGGAATGAAAAAACATTTTATTCGAACCAGCATCCTTATTGTTTAATTAACAAAAAAAAATGGATAAATTTTTGTAAGGGAAAAACACATAATTCAAATGTAAAAATAATAAAGAAAAAGGTTGAAGATATAAATTCAAAATTTTTTGTCGATAAAAAACTTATTGAAGGAGATTATTTTTTTGATTGTAGGAATATAACCTTTAATAAAAATATTTTATTACAGCATTTTATAGGCTTAACTATTGAGACTAATGAAAATAAATTTGACCCATCTACTGTCATCCTTATGGATTTTAGATGCAATCAATCGCGTGGGTTACATTTTATATATGTTATACCTTTTTCAAAGAAAAAAGCATTAGTAGAGTCTACTTTATTTTCAAAAAATGTTGAAGATAGAAAATTTTATTTAAGTGCTATTAATTCTTATTTAAAAGAAAATTTTAATATTAATTTTTTTAAAGTGCTTAAAGAAGAAAAAGGTATAATACCAATGCAATATATGAATTTTTCACTAGAAAATTCTGTTAGTATTGGAACGAGAGGTGGGGCAACAAAACCTTCTTCGGGTTATACTTTTATTTACATTCAAAAGCAAATTAGTAATATTATTTATCAATTAAATAATAACTTAAAAATTAATAATTTTATCCATACTAAATTTAGTCTATTCATGGATAAAATTTTTATAAAAGCTCTGGAAAAAAATCCAAAGATTTTTCCAGATTTATTTTATAAAATGAATAGTAGATTATCTGGAGATGAAATGGCCTTATTTATGAATGGCAATCAAAGTTTGAAGACTTGGTTAAAAATTATATATTCTTTACCAAAACTATTATTTTTGCATGCAATATGGCAGTGTATAAAAGAAATTGAAAATTAATTAATGTTTGATTTATTGGATTATTTATCTTTGATTTTAATTTTTATTTTTGGAGTTCCTCATGGTGCTTTTGATGCTTCAATAGCATTAACATTAGGTTATTATAAGAATTTAAAATCAAAATTTTTTTTTATATTGTGTTATTTATTCCTAGCCTTAGTTATTGTATTAATGTGGTATTTAATCCCTAATATTACTCTGATTATTTTCCTGTTTGTAAGTATTATTCATTTTGGACTGGGTGATATAAGTTGGTCTAAAAGCTATAAATGTTATTTATCAGCTTACATAAATGGAGGAATTGTAATTTTTGGAATCAGTTTTTTTCATTTCAATGAAGTTAATTCAATTTACCAAATTCTTTTAAATAATCACAACACTGGTAATCTTTGGCTAATTTTAAAATATGGCTTATACCTATGGTTAATATTATTGCCATTTCACTTTTATATAAATTTTGATGAAATAAAAAAAAATTACATTATTCGTATTTCTTTAATATCAATGATAATTTATACAACAAATGCAATTTTCGCTTTTTCTTTTTACTTTTGTTTCATCCATAGTTTTAACCACATCAAAAGAATATTGCCATCATTAAGAAATAATTTGTCTGATAAAAATATTAGAAATATGTTTTTATTTTTTACGTTTTTAACTTGGGTTTTAGGTTTTTTGATTTTAACACACTTGAATTATAATAGTTCTTTAGATCACTCTATAATCAAAGTAACTTTTATTGGTCTTGCTGCATTAACCTTTCCTCATATGATATTAGTAGATCTATATTTTAGACCATCTCTAAAAATTTAGATATTGATCCTAAAGTTAAAAATAACCCTGCAATCTTATTAGATTTAAATAGTTTTAATGCCTCTTTTCTATCAATGGTTTTTGCCTTTTTAATTTGATATGTAAAGTGAATAAGCATAAAAAATAGACCTATATACCAACCAAAATGTATTTTTAAAATAATTCCTGCTATAAGAAAATTTAAGATAGAAATTATGTAGAAGAACATTATAAATTTAACATAATAATCTTCAGTTGTTATTGCTGTATTGTTTATTTTATAGACTTTATCTTCAGATTTATCTTGATAACCATATATAGTGTCATAACCTATGATCCAAAAAACAGTTCCTAAATAAAGAAAAAAAATTCCAATATTAAATTCTGTATCAGTAGCAGCCCACGCTGTGGGAACTCCCCAACTAAATGTTATTCCTAATACAAATTGAGGCCATTTTGTTACTCTTTTTGCGAGTGGATATAATATAATTAATGGGAGAGAAGATAAAGCGATTAACCAAGTAAATTTGTTTAAGTTTAATAAGCACAATAAAGAAACTGTCAAAAGAATTAATAAAAATCCAAAAGCCTCTTTTGGAGATATTTCTCCACTTGCAATTGGCCTTAAACGAGTTCTAGAAATTTTTCTGTCAATATCCCTATCCCATAGATCATTAATTATACAGCCAGCTGCTCTCATTGAAAAAGCACCGATTATGAATATTAAGTATATTTCAAATAATTTAGTTATTGAATCTAAAAAAATTGGAATTGTCCAAAGGCATGGAAGTAATAATAGCCAACTTCCTATTGGCCTGTCGAACCTACCTAACCTAATCCATTTATGAGTTGTTTTTGGTAATTTATCCCACCAACCATTTTCAGGCATGTCTGTTTTTATTTTCATATTTAAAAGTAAATATATGTATAAATTATTGTTATTGTATATGATAAATAAAAATGAAAACAAAATTAAATAAAATGATAAGAATATATTGTAGTCAAAAACTCTCTTTAAATAAGGCAATTGTATTAACGCAAAATGACACTCACTACCTGAAGAATGTGATGCGATGCAAAGAAAATGATCAAATTAATTTATTTAATGAGAACGATAAGGAGTTTTTTTCTAAAATAGTAAAAATACAAAAAGATGAAACAACCTTAAAAATTTTTGAACCCTCAAAAAATACTGAAATTCTTAATGATATTTTTCTTATCTTTTCATTAGTAAAAAAAAATAAAATTGATTTTATTGTACAAAAAGCAACGGAGTTAGGTGTAAAGAAGATTTTTCCAATTTTAACTGAAAGATCATCTATCAGAGATATAAATATGAATAGAATGTATGCTATTGCTAGGGAAGCTAGCGAACAGTCAAATAGAATTTCAATTCCAGAAATTAGTGATTTACAGACAATACAGGCGTTATTGAAAAAATGGGATAAAAATAGAAGTATTTTATATGCAGATGAAATTTTAAAAACTAATAAAAATTTAACTATCCTAAATAAAAAAAATTTTGTTAAATCATCTTTATTAATTGGACCAGAAGGTGGGTTTTCTATGGAAGAGAATGAGATGTTAAAAACTTTTAAATTCGTTTTTCCTATAAGTTTCGGTAAGACCATTTTAAGATCTGATACTGCTGCAATAGTTGGTCTATCTTATTTAAATATAATTAACTCAAGTTATAAGATAAATTAATGAATTTTAAGAGACTTAGTTATGGACAATAAAAAAACATTAACTCTTGATAAAATTTTCCAGTGGTTCAAAAAAGGTGAAAAGAAAAGAGATGAGTGGCTTATTGGAACTGAACATGAAAAATTTTTATTTAAAAAAAATGACTTTAAAAGATTGGGTTATGAAGATTTAAATGGAATAAAAACTATTCTAAGCAAAATTGCAGAAGAAGAAGATTGGGAGAAAATTAATGAAGGTAACAATTTAATTGGATTGAAACATAAATCAGGTTCTTCTATATCTCTTGAACCTGGAGGACAATTTGAATTATCTGGTGCACCTTTAAGAAACTTACACATGACATGTAATGAAGCGGGTTTGCATCTGAATTTGATGAGAAAAATTTCTAACGAGTTGGATTTTGTGATGCTTGGATTGGGATTTGATCCTATTTCGAAAAGAGATCAAATAAATTGGATGCCAAAAAACAGATATGAAATTATGAAAAATCATATGCCAAAAGTTGGAAACCTTGGAATAGACATGATGATAAGAACTTGTACCATACAGGTTAATTTAGATTATTCAGATGAAATGGATATGGTTAAAAAATTTAAAACTTCTTTGGCATTGCAACCTATTGCAACTGCTTTATTTTCAAATTCTCCATTTATTGAAGGTAAAATCAGTAACTATTCATCTTTAAGGGCTTACACTTGGACAGATACAGATAGTAAAAGATCTGGTTTCCCTGATATTGTTTTTAGTAAAGATTTTGGATATGAAGCTTGGATAGAATATCTTTTATCTGTACCAATGTATTTTGTTTATGACAAAGGCACATATCATAATGTTGCTGGAAAATCATTTGCAAAATTTTTGAATGGAAAATTGGATGAGTTTGAAGGTAAATTTCCTACAATGTCAGATTGGGAAGATCATGTGACTGTTGCTTTCCCTGAGGTTAGATTAAAACAATACTTAGAGATGAGAGGTGCGGATGGAGGTCCATGGAATAGAATTTGTGCGTTACCTGCTTTTTGGGTAGGGCTTTTATATGATGAAAAAAGTTTAGATGAAGCGTTCCATGTTGCAAAAAAATTTATGAATGTCCCCTTGTTAGAAGAAAGTAGAATCTCTGCTGCTAAATTTGGATTAGATGGGATTATAGGTTCATCTAAAATAATTAATGTAGCTAAAGATCTTTTGAATATCTCTTATGAAGGTCTTAAGAGAAGAAATTTTAAAGATAGAAATGGGGTGAGTGAAACACAATTTTTAGACCCATTATTAAATATGTTAGAAAATCAAGAAACATCGGCCGATGAGTTGTTAAGAAAATTTAATGGTGTTTGGGAAAAAGATATTAGTAAAATTTTTACAATTAATAACTAAATATTTGTTCCACCAATAGTAATGCCGTCCATCAATAATGTAGGTTGTCCAACACCCACAGGTACACCTTGACCATCTTTTCCACAAGTGCCAATACCTTCATCAAGTTTAAGATCGTTTCCGATCATTTTAATCTTGTGCATTGCATTTGCTCCATTACCAATCAAAGTAGCTCCTTTTATTGGAAACTTAATTTTACCATTTTCAATCATATAAGCTTCTGATGAAGAAAAAACAAAGTCACCGCTAGTAATGTCAACTTGACCTCCTCCAAAATTCACAGCATAGATACCCTTATCTACACTTTCTATGATTTCTTTTGAAGAGAAAGAACCATTATCTAGGTAAGTATTTGTCATCCTTGGCATAGGGCAATGAGCAAAAGATTGTCTTCTTCCATTACCGGTGGGTTCAACATTCATTAAATAAGCGTTTTGAGTGTCTTGCATATATTTTACAAGTATTCCATCTTCAATTAGTAAGTTTTTTTGTGAAGGTACTCCTTCATCATCAATTGTTAATGAACCTCTTCTATTAATAATTGTTCCATCATCAAATACGTTTACACCTTTAGAGGCAACTCTCTCTCCAATTTTATTTGAATACAGTGATGTACCTTTTCTATTGAAATCACCTTCTAATCCATGCCCAACTGCTTCATGTAACATAACTCCTGGCCAACCATGACCTAGAACAACAGGTAACTCGCCTGCTGGAGCAGGTTTGGCATCCAAATTTAAAACAGCTAACCTTAATGCCTCTTTAACTTTTCTTTTCCAGTTTTTTTCGTCAATCCATTCATCATATAAAGATCTCCCCCCGTAGCCAGAAGACCCAAAAGATTTTTTATCATTTGATTCAACAACTATTTGAACATTGAATCTTACTAAAGGTCTTAAATCAGCATGATTTTCATAATCTTTTTTTAATATTTGAATATGTGAATAACTTCCTGTTAGTGAGATTGACACTTGAACAACTCTATTATCTAATTTTCTTGCAAAATTATTTATCTTTTCTAAAAGCATAATTTTTTTTGAAAATTCTAAGTTTGTCAGTGGATTTTTAGAAATATATAGTGGTTTAATGTTCTGATTTTTTTTATAAACTGTATCATCCTTATTTTTTGAGTTAATAATTGAATTAACTGTTTTTGAAGCATTAATTATATTTTCATAAGAAATATTATCTGAACTTGAGAAGGCTACGGTATCGTCTTTAATAGATCTAAAACCAAAACCTTGAGATGAACTTTGTGATATATTTTGTATTCTTGAATCTGTAAAATAAAGTGTTTCAAAATCTGTATTTTCAAAATAAAGTTCCCCACCATTACAATTATTTAATGTACTATTAACACAGTCGAACGTCTTATTTTTAGAGATGTCATTATCTTCAAAAAATAATTTATCAGTTGATTTTATCGTATCTTGTTCAGACATAATTCCTAAATTCTTTCTATTTGTATTATATTTTAATCATTAATTAAAAAAAAAAAACATTTTTACTAGAAATTTTATTTAAAAAGTTTAAATAATTAGTATAAACATAAAGAATCCGAATATGTCTTATTTAAAATTTTATATATTATTTTTAACTATTAATTTATTACCCAAGGTTGTATCTGCATCTGAACCTAAACCTTGGCAAATGGATTTACAACCACCATCTGGAATCATTGCTGAAACAGCAACGGATCTTCATAATTTTTTATTAGTTGTAATTACATTAATTTCACTTTTTGTACTGGCGCTTTTGGTTTATGTTTGTTGGAGATATAAAGAAAATTCCAATAAAATACCATCAAAAACCTCACATAATACAATCATAGAAGTTTTGTGGACAGTCATACCAGTACTAATTTTAGTTGTGATAGCTGTACCTTCATTTAAACTTTTATATCTTCAAGAGACAGATAAAGAATATGATATGGTCGTCAAGGTGACAGGTGCTCAATGGTATTGGAATTATGAGTACCCTGACGAAAAAATAAATTTTGACTCGTATATGATTGAAGAAGACAAAATTAAAGATGGGCAAAAAAGATTATTAGATGTTGATAATGCATTAGTTGTTCCAGAGGGAACTAAAATAAAATTTCTTATAACTGGTAATGACGTAATGCATTCCTTTTTCATACCTTCACTTGCTGTTCAAGTTTACTCTATAGCTGGAAGAATTAATGAGGTTTGGACAGAGATACCTAAGGGTCCAAAAACATATTATGGTCAGTGCAATCAGATTTGTGGAGTAAACCATGCTTATATGCCTATTGTTTTAAAATCTGTATCGAAAAAGGATTATAAAAAATGGCTTGCTGATGCAAAATTAAAATTTGCTAATGTTGACAGTAATTTCAAAATTGTAATGAATAATGAAAAAATAATTAAGGAGAACAATTGATGGCAACACTCTCTAAAGCTGCTAATCACTTAGAACATCATCATGGTGCCCCTTCAGGTTTTGTGAAAAGGTGGCTTTATTCTACAAATCATAAAGATATAGGAACCATGTACATAATTTTTGCTATTATTGCTGCATTTATTGGTGGCGCTATGTCTATTTACATGCGTGCTGAGTTAATGCATCCAGGTGTACAATATATGGCAGATGGGCATGTATGGAATGTTTTTACAACTGCTCACGGCTTAATAATGGTGTTTTTTGTTGTAATGCCTGGGTTAATTGGTGGATTTGGGAATTGGTTTGTACCAATTATGATAGGTGCTCCAGATATGGCTTTTCCACGAATGAATAACATTTCTTTTTGGCTATTACCTCCAAGTTTCGTATTATTATTATTGTCAGCTGTAATTGATGGAGGTGTTGGTGTTGGGTGGACTATATACCCGCCACTATCTGGCTCTACTGGTTCACCAGGAATGGCTATGGATCTTGCAATATTTGCATTACATTTAGCCGGTGCATCCTCAATACTAGGTGCTGCTAATTTTATTACAACAATTTTTAACATGAGAGCTCCAGGTATGACTCTGCATAAAATGCCTCTATTTGTTTGGTCTATGCTTGTTACAGCTTTTCTATTATTATTAGCTGTGCCAGTTCTTGCTGGTGCTATAACAATGTTGTTAACAGACAGAAACTTTGGGACTAATTTTTTTGTTGCAGAAGGTGGCGGAGATCCGATCTTATTTTTACATTTATTTTGGTTTTTTGGTCACCCTGAAGTTTATATAATGATATTACCTGCTTTCGGAATTGTAAGTCAAATTGTGTCGACATTTTCAAAAAAGCCAGTTTTTGGTTATTTAGGAATGGCTTACGCAATGGTAGCAATTGGTGTCGTTGGTTTTGTAGTTTGGGCACATCATATGTATACCGTTGGATTATCGGTAGACACTCGTGCATACTTCACAGCTGCAACCATGGTTATTGCAGTTCCAACAGGAGTTAAAATTTTCTCATGGATTGCAACAATGTGGGGGGGTTCAATAACTTTTAAAATACCAATGTATTGGGCTATTGGGTTTATATTTTTATTTACAGTTGGTGGTGTAACAGGTGTTGTATTAGCTAACGCTGGATTAGATGTTATTCTACATAATACATATTATGTTATTGCTCATTTCCACTACGTATTATCTCTTGGTGCTGTATTTGGATTATTTGCAGGATTTTACTATTGGTTTTCAAAAATGACTGGATTTGAATATAATGAATTTCTAGCCAAATTACATTTTTGGGTAACATTTATAGGTGTTAATTTAACTTTTTTCCCTATGCATTTTCTTGGATTAGCTGGAATGCCAAGAAGATATATTGATTACCCGGATGCTTTTGCAGGATGGAATTATGTAGCTTCAATTGGTGCATTTGTAGGTGGCATAGGAGCAATTATATTCTTAATTGTCATTTTAGAAGCATTTGTAAGAAAAAGGAAAACTGTCAACAATCCATGGGGTAAAGGAGGATCAACTCTTGAGTGGTCCGTATCTTCACCACCAGCTTTTCATACATTTAATGATCTCCCAAAAATAAGATAATTAAATTCAGCGGTATTCAATTGACAACTATATTACAAAATGATGGAGAAATTTTAGATAATAACATTTCTTCAATAAGTGATTTCTTCCAATTGATGAAACCTAGAGTTATGTCTTTAGTAATTTTTACTGCATTAATAGGTTACTTCTGTGGAGTGTTTTCAACAGAAACTATCTTAAATCCTTATTTATCTATGATAGGTATTTTAGCTATTGCTTTGGGTGCAGGTTCATCTGGAGTCCTTAATCAATGGTATGACAGGGACGTCGATTCAATGATGGAAAGAACCAAAAATCGTCCTATTCCAAAAGGAAAAATTGAACCATCAGATGCGTTGGCATTTGGCTTGATTGGAAGTATTTTGTCAATTGTAATCTTAGGTCTATGTATAAATTGGCTAGCTGGATTTTTACTTTTTTTTACAATAATTTTTTATGCGGTTTTTTACACTATATTTTTAAAAAGATATTCTTATCAAAATATTGTTATTGGTGGTGCTTCTGGTGCCTTTCCACCTGTAATTGGATATGTGTGTTCAACGGGTTCTTTTGGTATAGAGGCATTAATTTTATTTGGAATCATATTTTTATGGACACCACCACATTTTTGGGCATTAGCTCTAAAAACTAAGGTAGAATACAAATTAGTTAATATTCCAATGTTACCAAATATCAAAGGTGATAAATCCACTAAGTGGCATATTTTTTTATATACTTTAATACTTGTTATATTTTCAACATTGCCTTATTTTTTTGATTTTAATTCAATTTTTTATCTTGCCTTTAGTTTATCTCTTGGGTTTAAATTTATATTTGAAGCATATAATTTATTGAGAATTAAAAATTATGATGAAAAAAAAGTTTTTAACTTTTCAATAATATACTTATTTTTAATCTTTTCGTTAATACTTATAGATAAAATTCTTGTAAGGCTTATTTAATGAACGATTTTAAAACACCTAATTTCATTGAAAAATTTTATAAAGACAGAAAATCAAAAAACAACGCTATTTTACTTTTAATTATTTTTTTTGTCATTCTGTTTTTTTTTATAACAATACTTAGAATGAATATTACCTAAATGGAAAAAACAACCAAGTTTAAAAATATTTATTTTGTGTTCTACGTTTTCCTTTTTGCTTTTGGAATGCTAGGTCTATCGTTTGCATCTGTTCCTTTATATGATTTATTTTGCAGAGTTACTGGGTATGCGGGTACAACACAAAAAGCTTCTTTAGCGCCAGGTCCAAAAGTTGATGCTAGTTTGTATAAAGTAAGATTTGATGCAAATATTTCTCCAGACCTTAATTGGGCATTTGTCGCACCTAGTGATGAAATTCAATTAAAACCTGGTGTTGAAAAAATAATTTACTATACCGCTAAAAACTTATCAAATGAACCATCTACAGGAACAGCGTCATTTAATGTTTCACCTCCAAAAGCTGGTTCAGTTTTTATGAAAATTGAATGTTTTTGCTTTATAAATCAGAAATTGATGCCAAATGAAGAAATTAAAATGCCTGTAAGTTTTTATATTGATCCTGAAATTGACAATGATGATAATCTTAAATCTTTAAATGAAATAACTTTATCATACACTTTTTTTAAGGTTGAATAATTAAGATTTTCAAACCAAATTACTTTGATTTATATGTAATTTTAATTTATAAATATTCTAAGGAGTATTTATGAGCGGAGACCAAAAACATCAATATCATTTAGTTGAACCAAGTCCTTGGCCTGCAGTTGGCTCTGCAGCTGGATTTACTCTAGTATTAGGGTTAACAATGTTTATGCATGAATATGCTTATTCCGTTTACATTTTAGGGGCTGGTGTTTTAATGGTCTTAGCTACAATGTTTTTCTGGTGGAGAGATGTTGTTAGAGAAGCTGAATTCCAAGGTCATCATACCCCTATAGTTCAAATAGGCATGCGTTATGGGATGATGTTATTTATATCATCAGAGGTGATGTTTTTTGTGGCTTTTTTCTGGGCTTTCTTTGATGCAAGTCTTTATCCTGATACAGGTGTTTGGCCACCCGCAGATATCACAACTTTTGATCCTTTTGATCTTCCACTAATAAACACAATGATACTTCTTCTATCTGGATGTACAGTAACTTGGTCTCACCATGCTTTACAACATGGCAATAGAAAAGATTTTATAACAGGTCTAGTTCTTACAGTTTTATTAGGTGCAGCTTTTACTGCATTGCAAGCATATGAGTATACTCATGCAGCTTTTGGCTTCACAGACGGTATATATGCATCAACTTTTTACATGGCTACGGGTTTTCATGGGTTTCATGTTCTTGTTGGAACAATTTTTTTAGCTGTGTGTTTATTTAGAGGAATTAAAGGTCATTTCACACCCGAACATCATTTTGGTTTTGAAGCAGCAGCTTGGTATTGGCATTTTGTAGATGTTGTCTGGTTATTTCTATTTGTATGTGTTTATTGGTGGGGTGGCTAAAGTCTTTTAGTCTAATGAAATCAATTCAATTTCGTCCATTATTATGGCCAACACTATTTAGCATAGTTTCTTTTTTAGTTTTAATTTCACTTGGTACTTGGCAAGTTAAAAGACTATTTTGGAAAAATAATATAATTTCAAATTATACAGAAAAATTTGAAAAGAATAAGATTTTATATGAAAAATCATTTAAATATGATAGCACACAGGAATTTAGAAGAGTCTTAATTAAAGGAAAGTTTCTAAACAATAAAGAAACTTTAATTATAGGAAAAACATATGAAGGAAATGCCGGATTTCATATAGTTACACCAATTCTAACAAATGAAAATAAGGTTGTACTAATAAATCGTGGTTGGATTAGTCAAAAACTTAAACTACAAAAATCAAGATCATTTACTATCATTGAAGAAGAAGTTACTGTTGATGGAATAATTAGAAAGCCACAATTAAAAGGATATTTTGTTCCTAAAAATGATAAGGAAGGCGATTTTTGGTTTACAATAAAACCAAATGAAATAAAAAAAGCTCGTGAATTAGAGAAATATAGTTTTGAAGAAGACTTTTTCATAGATGCAATTAGAAATAAAAACAATCGAAAATTACCTATTGCTGCCCTTGGAAATCCAAATTTTAGGAATCAACATTTGTCTTATGCAATTACTTGGTATAGTTTAGCTTTAACTCTAGTTATAATTTATTTTATATTTCATATTAAAGAGAAAAGATTAACATTTAAGAAAAGAAGATGATGACCGAAATTAAATATTTAAGCACAAGAGGTCAAGAATCTAATTTGAATTTTGAAGATGTTCTTTTGTCCGGATTGGCAAGAGATGGCGGGTTGTATTTACCAAATAGTTGGCCAAGATTTTCTAATTTAGAATTAAATGAGATGAAAAATTTAGATTATATTTCTCTTGCCGAGAAAATAATTTCGCCTTTTGTTAGTAAAGAAATTAGATTTAAATTGTATGAAATGTGTAGACAAGTGTATAGTAATTTTAATCATGAAGAGGTTGTACCAATTAAAAAGTTAGATACTAATTTATATATCATGGAACTTTTTTACGGACCCACTTTTGCATTTAAAGATTATGCAATGCAATTTTTAGCTCATGTATTTGATTATGTTCTGAAAGAGAAGAAAAAAAAGATTTTAATTGTAGGTGCAACTAGTGGTGATACAGGATCTGCCGCACTAGAAGCTTTTAAAAATAATACAAATGTTGATTTATTTATTTTATTTCCAAATAACAAAATTTCCTTAATTCAACAAAAACAAATGACAACAATTTTTAAAAAAGGTTGTCAATCTGTAGCTATTGAAACTGACTTTGATGGTTGTCAATCAATTGTAAAAAGTTTATTCAGCGATTTGAATTTTAAAGATGAAGTAAAGTTGTCAGCGATTAATTCTATTAATTGGGTACGATTAATACCTCAAGTTGTGTATTATTTTTATGGAGCATTTAAGTTAGGCGCACCAAATAAAAAAGTTAATTTTTCAGTTCCAACTGGGAATTTTGGAAATATCTTTGCTGGCTGGGTTGCTAAAAAAATGGGATTACCAATTAATACTCTTATTTGCGCTTCTAACCAAAATGACATTTTAACAAGATTTTTTGATTCAGGAACTATGGAAAGAAAGTGTGTAGAAGAGTCTTATAGCCCTAGTATGGATATTCAGGTTTCAAGTAATTTTGAAAGACTTTTATTTGAAATACTGGGAAGAGATAGCGATGCTCTTAATTTTTATATGGAACAATTTGAAAAAAATAAAAAATTTAATATTGATAAACCAATGTTGGAAAGATTTAATGATGATTTTGCAAGTTTTAGGGTTTCTGATGATGGAATCATAGATGAAATTAAAAATACTTATAACAAATCTCAATACTTGTTAGATCCTCACTCAGCTGTAGGTCTAAGAGCTGCGAAAACTGCAATTTCTGAAGGAAGAGTAGATGATAAAATTCCACTAATTTCTCTAGCTTGTGCACATCCAGCAAAATTTCCAAAAGTGATAGAAAAAAGTTTAAATTTTTCTCCAGAAAATCCTCATTCTTTAGAACTAATTTTAGAAAAAGAAGAAAATTTTAAAATTTTAAATAATCAGATCCATGAAATTAAATCTTACATCAAGAACAATATGAGATAAATATGACAGCAAAAACAATTACCTTAAGTAATGGACTTACCATCCTTTTAGATCATTTTAATTCTAATACATTATCTATTGGTTTGTGGTTGAATGTTGGAAGTGTAAATGAAAATAATAAACAATTAGGGATTGCACATATGCTTGAACATATGGCATTTAAGGGAACTAAAAATAGAAACGCTTTTGATATTTCTAAGGAAATAGAAGATGTGGGTGGAGACATTAATGCATACACAAGTAAAGAGAATACGGCTTATTATGTAAAGTTACTTCCTAGTAATTATGAATTAGGCATTGAAATTTTATCTGATATTTTCTTAAACTCTACTTTCCCCAAAGAAGAAATTGAGAGAGAAAGAGGAGTTATAATTTCAGAAATCGGTCAGTCTAATGATATGCCGGATGACAAGGTATTTGATAAGTTTTACTCTTTAGCTTATAAAAATCAATCAATTGGAAAACCAATATTAGGAACAAAAGTTTCAGTTGGTGGGTTTAATAAAGATGATTTAAAAGAATTTTGTAATCAAAATTATAATCCGTCGAATTTGATAATTGGTATTAGTGGTAAATTTGATGAAAGGAAAATTATTAATCAAATTACAAAGAACTTTGAATTTTTAAAATCTGGTAATAAAAGTACAAAACCCAAATATAAATGGAATTCAGGATTTCATTCTGAAAAAAAAGATTTACAGCAAGCACATATAGTTTTTGGAGTGGAAGGATTGAGTAATGTAGATAAACAAAGATTAGACCTTTCTGCATTATCTATAATTTTAGGTGGTGGGATGTCTTCAAAATTATTTCAAGAAATCAGAGAAAAAAAAGGTTTATGTTACAGTATTTTTGCCTTTCAAAGTCAATTTTTATCTTCTGGTATTTTTGGTTTTTATTCTGCATGTAATGCAAATGATCTTGAAAATTTATTAGATACTTCTTTAAATGAAATTAAAAATTTGAGTAAAAACATTACTAATAATGATTTAAATAGAGCAAAAGCTCAATTAAGCTCAGGCTTTATAAGAGCACAAGATTTTACATTTAGTCGTTTAGAAAGAAATGTTAAAAGTCTTTTTACTCACTCTAAAATGTTTTCAGAAGATTATATTCTAAAAAAAATTAGCGAGCTGAAAATTTCAAATCTTTTAGATTTATATGATAGATTATTTTATGAACCTAAAGCTGTGTTATCTATAATTGGACCAGATCAAAAAGATTTTTCAAACTTAAATTTATAATTTTAAATTAAGCATTCCCATGATATGGGTTTAACTTTTCTTTGACGATACCTGATTTTTCTACACAAGTTTCCCATATTTGGTTGGTATCATTATTTTGAAAAATAATTTTATTTGAAGTATCCATCAAATGCCATGAATTTTCTAACATCTCATTGTTAAATTGATTATATCCCCAAACTGAACATCCAAGAAAAACTTTATAAAATTTAGGAGGTTTATTTTTTGATATATCTTCTAAAATTTTTAAAGAGGTTGTTAATCTTAGGTTTTTATTTATTGTTTCACTACCTTCATATTTGCATTCACTGGAATGTAATATAAATCCTTGACCGGTATGAACAGGCCCACCTATAAACACATCTTGATTAACTAATTTATCATTTACATCAAGCTTTATATTTTTTAAAATATTACTAACTTTAATGTTTTTCACTGGCTTGTTAATTATAAGCCCCATGATAGCTTTTTCTGAAAACTCACAAATTAAGATTACTGTTTTTTGAAAAAATGGGTCAATTAAATTAGGCATAGAGATTAAAAGTTGACCAAAATAAGTATCATTCATATATATATTCTACACATAACATGAAATGAAAAAATAAAAATATATAAATATGAACATTTTCATAAAATTATTAAGTCTAATAAAACTATGGTTAATTTTAATTTTAATTTTAACATCTTCATCACAAGCAAATTTATTAAATGAAAATAAACTTAATTATAAAGCTGATCTTCTGTTTGGTAACTTTGACTACAAAAAAAATTATTTACTTGCTGGTGTTAAAGTTAAATTAGATAATAATTGGAAAATTTATTGGAAAAACCCAGGTGAAGCAGGTTTGCCTCCTAAAATTATATTTGATAAAGTCAGTAATGTATCAAATGTTAATCTGTTATTTCCTGAACCTAAAAGTTTTAAATTTTTTAATATAGATACATTTGGTTATGATAAAGAAATAATTTTTCCATTAAAAATTTATGTTAAAAATCCTAAAAAAATAATTTTTGGAAATTTAAAATTTAATGCACAAATTTGTAATCAAATTTGTGTTCCCATTGAAGAAAATTTTAAATTAAATAATTTGCCTATTAATTCACAAATTTCAAATAGTTCTCTAAAAATAAATGAATCACTAAATAAAGTGCCTAAATTATATAATTCACAAAGTAATTTTTTTCAAAAAATTGAAATTAATGATAGTTTTGCCACATTGTATTTTTCAAAGCCCACAGCAAGTTTTCGAATTATAATACAAAATAAAGATAATTTTATCTTTCCACAAAGCTATCAAACTTATGAAAATATTAGAAATAATTTCATAAAATTTAAAATACCTTCAGAATTAAAAAATGAAATTAAAAATGATCAATTAAAAATAAATTTTTTTTCAAATGAAATGAATTTTTTCTATGATTTTCAAGTAAAAGATTTTTGGTCAACTCAAAAAACTTACTTATATTTTATCTCTATAGCTTTATTGGCAGGATTTATTCTAAATTTTATGCCTTGTGTTTTGCCTGTATTATCATTAAAAATTGCTAATTTTATATCAACTACAAATAGCAATAGTTTAAAGCTTAAACAGAAAATTTTTAATCAAATTTTGGGAATTATTACGTCATTTTTTATATTATTTTTAACTATTAGTTTTTTTAGAAAATTAGGAAATTCAATTACTTGGGGTTTTCAATTTCAAAATGATTATTTTTTACTTATTATTTCATTAATTATTTTTTTACTAAGTTTTAACCTTTTTGGTTTTTATGAATTAAGGTTGCCTTTTAAACTTAATCAAACCATGTCTAGGCTTAATTACAAAAAGTACGAAGATTTTTTGTCAGGCTGTTTATTAACAATTCTTGCAACACCTTGTACTGCTCCGTTCGTTGGAACTGCTGTAATTTTTGCTTTGTCAGGCAGTTATTTTGAGTCTTTTTTAATTTTCTTTTTTATGTCAATAGGGATGTCTATTCCACTTTTTCTAGTCCTTTTAAATCCTTATATGTTTAATTTTTTTCCTAAAAGTGGCAAGTGGTTACTTTATTTTAAAAAATTAATGGCTGTAATATTTATGTTATCTGGTTTATGGTTTTTTTCTATTTTTCTTAATAATAATTTTAATAATATATTTACTTTTAATTATGATAGTCAAATTAATTGGAAAACTTGGGATTTAGAAAAAGACCCAAATTTGATTAAAAACTTAGTTTCAGAAAATAAAACGGTTTTTCTAGACATTACTGCTGACTGGTGTATTACTTGCCAATATAACAAATTAAATGTTTTAAATGATAAAGATATTAAAGAAGTTATTAAAAAAAATGATGTTGTTCTGTTACAACTAGATTGGACAAAAAAAGATTTAAATATAAAAAATTTCTTAATTTCAAAAGATAGATATGGTATTCCATTCAATGAAATTTATAATTATAAGTTTAAAAAAGGGCTCTTATTGCCGGAGCTTTTAAATAAAAAACAGTTAATTAATATATTAAATCAATAATTTATAAATCAGGAGATGAAAATGATTAAGGTTGGAGATGAATTACCTCAAGGTATTTTAAGAACTAAAACAGCAACTATACATGAATTGAAAACAGATGATATGTTTTCTGGTAAAAAAGTTGTTCTATTTTCACTTCCAGGTGCTTTTACACCAACTTGTTCAGCCAAGCATTTACCTGGTTTTAAAAATTTATATCAAGATATTATGCATAAAGGTGTAGACAAAATAATGTGTTTTGCTGTTAATGATCCACATGTCATGAAGGCTTGGGCAGAACAAAATGATGTATTTGGTAAAATTGAAATGATTTCTGATCCTGATGCTTCTTATACAAAGGAGATAGGTTTAGATTTTTATACTCCTCATATGGGTATTAGATCAGTTAGATTTGCTATGATTATTGATAATAAAGTGATTACTCATTTGTTTGTAGAAGAGCCTGGTGTTTTTGATATATCAAGTGCAGAAAATATTATCAAGCATTTGTAGTAGAATAATTTTCTATATTATAACTTTTTTGATTTTTCATTGATAAAACTGCATATTCATCAGCTAGATTATTATATGTATTATTTTCGTGAGCTTTTACCCAGTTCCAGCTAATTTTATACGTGTTATTCAAATCATAAAGCTTTAACCACAAATCTTTATTAGCAACTTCTTTTTTTTGTGAGTTTTTCCAATTATTTTTTATCCAATTATGAATCCAAACCGTAATACCATTTTTTACATAATTGGAATCTGTATATAAGTTAATATTTATCCTAGGGTCGATTAATTTAATAACATTGATTGTTGCCATCAGTTCCATTCTATTATTAGTAGTATTAGTCTCATAACCTGTTAATATTGAGATTAAATCATGAATAACAACGCCTGCCCAACCACCAGGGCCAGGATTTCCAGAACATGACCCGTCGGTAAAAACATCAATTTCTTCTTTTGAAATATTTAATTTAATCATACAAAAAATCTAGTGTATTTGAATTAAAGTATAATAATTTATCAATATACTCTTGTGGATCTTTCCTCTTTACATAACTATTTTCTGGTGTGTTGTACCAATCAAATAACCTAGTAATAAGAAATCTCAAAGATGCACCTTTTGCAAGTACATTTAGGGAAAAAATTTCATCTTTTGTTAAATTATTATGTAGTGTAAAACCTTTTATTAAATTTTTAACTTTCTCAATATTTAAATTGTTATGTTGGTCAAAGCACCATGCATTTATGACAATAGCTAGTTCATAAATCTTTATATCTACGCAAGAAAAATAAAAATCAATTACACCAGAAACTTTATTATTCAAAAAAAATACATTATCTGGAAATAAGTCACCATGTATAATTCCTTTTGGCAAGTGAGTTGGCCATTTTTCTAAACAATCTTTTAAACTATCTTCAATCAAATCGTATAATCCATCTCTTAAAATATTAATTTCTCTTTCTGATATAGAATTCTTAAAGTCTTGGAAGATTTTTTTACAGTCTTCAAGAGATAAACTATTTTTTCGAATTAGATCACAATATCTACTTTTATTTTGAAGATTACCTATTAAATCTCCAATTAAATAACAATCATTAGGAGTAATGTTAACTTTTGGTTTGCCTTCTAAAAAATTAACTAAAATAAATTTTTTTGTATTAAATTTATTTAAAACTTTTCCTTTTATATTTTCTATGGGTTTGGGTGATATGAAGTCATTTTTATTTAGAAATTTCATTAAATTTATAAAAAAAGGGATTTCTTTTGAATCTACTCTATTTTCAAAAATAGTTAATATAAATTTACCTTTTTTTGTTCTAATAAAATAATTTGTATTTTCTATACCTTCTTGAATTCCTTTAAATTGAATTAAGCTACCTATTGGATAATCATTGACTATAGATTGAATCTCTTTTTCATTTAATTTTGTATAAACAGCCAATTTAAAAACTATCTTAATGATTTTGGTAAATTAAAAATAATATCTTCTTTGACAACTTCATGATTAATTAAGTTAACTTCAAATTTTCTTTTTAATTTTGAGATAAGTATTTGAACTAATGTTTCAGGAGCTGAAGCCCCTGCAGTAAGCCCAATATTAATCGAGTCTGTAAAATTTAAATTGTTTAAGAAAATATTTAAATCATCTTCATCTGAAATTAAATACGAATTTGAAACTCCATTTTTTTTTGCTACCTCTACAAGTCTTTGGGAATTAGAGGAATTTTGTGCACCAATTACTAAAATATAATCACACATATCTGCCATGGATTTTACAGCTAATTGCCTGTTGGTGGTAGCATAACAGATATCTTCAGTTGAAGGTCCTTTTATATCAGGAAATCTTTGTTTTAAAACTTCAATTATTTCTTTCGTATCGTCAACTGATAGAGTTGTCTGCGTAGCATATGCAAGATTATTTGTATCCTCAATATATATATTTTTTGCTTCATTCAAACTTTCAATTAAAATTACATTTCCATCTGGAACTTGCCCCATAGTTCCAATAACTTCAGGATGATTTTTATGACCAACTAATAAAATTTTTCTGGAACTTTTGAAATGTTTAATTGTTTCATTATGAACTTTTGTTACCAATGGACAAGTAGCATCAATTGATAACATTTTTCTTTCTTTTGCATTAACAAAAACAGATTTAGGCACTCCATGGGCCGAAAAAATTATCGTTGAATTTTCAGGAGCATCAGTTATTTCATCAACAAATATAGCGCCTAAACTTTCTAAAGACTTTACAACATCTTTATTATGAACAATTTCATGACGAACATAAATAGGAGATCCATATTTTTTTATAGCTTGTTCTACTATCTTAACAGCCCTGTCAACACCTGCACAAAACCCTCTAGGTGAAGCTAGATAAAGATTTATATTTTGTTTTACCATACGTTAAATGTGTTATATTAAATAGATTATGATATTAGGATATTTGGTTAGAAAAATAAATATATTGTTATTTGTTTTTATTATAACAGGTTGTTCAACTGTTAAAAATAACATATCGAATTTAAACGATGTTTTTTTTAAGGAAGAAGTAATTTGTCCTCTAATTATGACACCTGAGGGATCAGAAGAACTGATTGCTATTTCTCAAAAAAATAATAACACCTCTTATGTTGGGTTTAGGGGAATAAAGAAGACTTGTCTTTTAAGTGGTGATATAATTAAAATGAATATTACAGTGAACCTTAGATCAGTTAGAAAAAATTTTCAAAATGATGATTTAATAAAACTAAAAATTTCTTTAGTTTCAACAAAAAATAATAATGCAGAATTTGATAGAGATGATTTTGAATTAGGTTTTTTTCTTAAATCAGGTAGTGAAATTGTTGAAAGAGAGTCAAATATGAGTGTTAATATACCTAAAGATGGAAAAGTATATATTGGATTATTTCAAAATTAACTAAAGCTTTTCTTTAAGTTTTTGTTTAGAATCTGAATATATGGCTTTTTGAATATTGCTATCCAACTCGTTTTGAATATATACTTTTGCAGATTTGACAGATAACTCAGCACTTATATTTTTAATGTTATTTAGTGCTTCTATTTGAGCATTGTTTATTTTTTGTCTAGCTTGTTCTTCTTTTCTTTTAATTATAATATCAGATTTTTTAAGAGCATCAGCTTCAATTTGTTTTGCAGCAGATTTTGCGTCATTAATAATATCTAAAACTTGTTGATTGATTTCTTTTTGTTTTTTTAAGCTTGCATTTAGCTCAGTTTGGGCTTCTTCTCGCAACTTTTTTGCTTCATTTAGCTCATTCTCAATCATCTTTTTTCTTTGGTCTAGATTAGTGGTTATAGCTGACCATAATTTTTTGCCAACTAAAACAAAAAACAAAATGAAAGCTATTAAAACCCATGCTGTTTGACTTAATCCCATTAAAAAACCTATGTTAAAATCTTTACTTCTTGTTTAAGAATATTTGTTAGTTTACTTTTATTTGATTTTATATTTGTAGTTTTAGATATAATAAGATCAGAAAGTTCAAATGCTTCATTAAAAATATCTTTTAGTATTATAGACTTTTCTTTGTCAATATCTTTTAAAGATTTTTCAATTTTTTCATTTAACTTAAAATTTAAATCCTTAATTATTTTTTCAGAACTAATCTGACTCTCAGAAACAGCTTTTTCAATAATAGATTTAGCATCAATTTTTGTTTGATCTAATTGAGCATTAACCTTTTCTAAAGTATCATCTGATTCTTTTTTAAGGGCTTTAGCTTTTATCAAATCATTTTGTAAATGCTGTTCTCTATCATTAATCACATCTGATATCTTTGGAGTTATTACAAAAGTCATTACAAGATACAAACTTATTAAGCTAAGAATACTCCAAAAGATTAACGAAGGATAAGTTGTAAAATCTAGTTGAGGCAAACCTTTTCCTGCAGAATATGCAGGGCTTACTGATAAAAATGTTGATAGAGCTAAATTAAAATATTTAATCATTAATATACTTAGTTATTAATTAAAAAGTATAAAGTAATAACAATGCTATAACTAATGCAAATAACGCGACAGCTTCAGTAAGTGCAAATCCTAAAATACCAATTCCAAATACTTCATTTTTAGCACTTGGATTTCTTCCAATAGCATTTACCAATGCTGCAAAGATATTACCAATACCTACGCCAACACCTGCAAGAGCTATCACGGCTAACCCAGCACCAATAAGTTTCGCGGCTTCCATTTCCATTTTAATTTCCTTTCTTTAAAAGTTAATGTAGATGTAACGCATCATGAAGATACATACAAGTTAAAATACTAAAAACATAAGCTTGTAATGCTGCGACCAAAAACTCTAATCCTGTTAAACCAATTACAGCCAATAATGGTAATACAGCACCTGCTTTTAAAACACCTGAGGCAGATGTCATCATTATAATCAAACCTGCGAAAACTTTCATCATAGTATGGCCAGCCAACATATTTGCAAATAACCTGACAGATAAACTCACCGGTCTCATTAAATAGGATATTATTTCAATAGGTATTAATAAAGGTGCAAGAGCTATTGGCACACCGGATGGAAAGAAAAAAGTAAAAAATTTGAGTTTGTGTTTTATCAAAGCTATTAACGTAACACCAATAAAAATGATTAAGGCTAAAGTTATGGTTACAATTATCTGTGATGTAAAAGTATAACTATAGGGGATCATTCCTAGTAGGTTTCCAAATAAGATGAACATAAAAAGACTAAAAATAAACGGAAAATATCTCTTGCCACCGGTACCGACATTTTCTTTGACCATATTTGATACAAATTCATACAATAATTCAACACTACTTTGAAAACGATTTGGAATTAAAGAGCTTTTCTTTATTCCCAGATATAAGAATAGCGAAGATACTATTACGGACAAAACCATAAATAAAGATGCATTTGTAAATGAAATATCGTACCCAAAGGCCTCAAGAGGTACAAGTGTCTTTATTGTAAATTGTTCAACTGGTGACTTCATAATTAATTTTTTTTACCTTTATCAAAATAACCTATTTTTAAACCATTTCCTGACAGTTGCCTCCAAAGATTATATATACCTGCAAATGCTCCTAAAAAAAAGAAAATAATTAAAAATAATGGTTTTGTTTCTAGCCAATTATCAATAAGTAATCCCAATCCTGTTCCAATTATTAACCCTGCAACAAGTTCTGTGGCAACTCTTGATAATGTACTCAAAAAACTTTTATCAACAGATTTTTTATTTATTGAAACATTTTTTTTTGAAAGGGCTAAATCTATTTTTTTATCTAATTCTTTGTTCATTTTTAATTTAACTTGCCTCTTTTATTTCGACTGCTTTTTCTAAATCTACTGATAATAATTTACTTATCCCTTTTTCTTCCATTGTTACACCGAGTAGATTATTCATTTTTGCCATTGTTAATCTGTGGTGAGTAACAATTAAAAAACTAATATCTTGTTCATCAGATAAGTTCTTAAGCATATCACAAAATCTACCAACATTAGTGTCGTCTAGTGCAGCATCAACTTCATCTAATATACATAATGGTGAGGGATTTGATAGATAAACTGCAAATATTAATGATATAGATGTTAAGGCTTGTTCTCCACCAGATAAAAGAGAAAGGGATTGCATTTTCTTTTCTGGTGGGCTAGCAAATATTTCTAATCCAGATTCTAATGGATCATCAGAACCAATGAGTTTTAATTCTGCATTGCCACCATTAAATAATTTAGAAAATATCTTTTTAAAATTATCATTAACTTGGTCAAAACTAATTCTTAACCTATTTCTACCTTCTTTATTTAGTTCTGATATTCCGTCTCCCAATTTTTTAATTGCAAGAGACAAGTCTTCTTTTTCATTTTGCATTTCTAAAAGTTTAGATTTAAGTTCATTGATTTCAATTTCTGCTCTTAAATTTACTGCTCCTAAATTTTCTCTTTCACGAACAAGTCTCTCAACACTTGCTTCTAATGATTGAATTTCATTTTGATCAACACTTCTTAATTTTACTTTGTCTTCGTTAGCGTCGAGTAAGTCAATAAGACTCATGGATAATTTATCAACAACTTTATCATTAAGACCATCAACTTTAGATCTGATTATATTAAGTTCACTTTCCATTTTGATATTTTCAGTCTTATAAATTTCAAGATTAAGACTTTCATCTTTTTGTTCTTTTTCTATATCTCTAATTTCTGTTTCTTTTCTAACAACATCATCCTCACTATTTTTTTGATCTTTAATTGCTTGAATAAGTTGTTCATCAAATTTTTTTGTATTTTCTAACATTTGTTCAGGTAGTTGTACTAAATCATTTATTTCTCTGGATAGATTTTCTTTTTTTTGAGATAAATTTTTACATCTTTCTAAAGATTGTTTTTTTCGTAATTCCCATTCTTTTTGTTCAATCAATAATTGGTCTAGGTTTTTATTTCTATATTCTTCATCAGAATTTATTTTTTTTTCATTTGATAATGCAACTTCAAAATCTGATTTAAGATTATCATTTTCGCTTCTGACTTTTAGTTCATCTGTTTGTAATTCACTAAGATTATCAAATTTATCTAATTGAATTTCTAGTTCATTAATTCTTTTATCATTTTCTGCCGAAGAACTTTTGAATTCTTTGATGAAATCATTAGATTGATTGATTTTGTTTTCAGAAATTGTTATTTCAAACTTTGTTTTATTTATTTCTTTTTCCAGGTAATCTATTTTACCAATTTCATCTAATTTTTTAGATTTTGTATTCTGAAAATCTTTTTCAATCTTTATAATTTTATTATTTATTTCATTAAGTTTTATTACACTTTTATTTAAATTTTCTAATAAACATTTATATCTCTCTTTTTGAACTAATCTATTAGCAAAGCTATTTCTGCCATTAGGAAGTTCAACATATCCATCCCACCTCCAAAGACCACCTTTTGGGGTTGTCAAGACTTGCCCAAAAGTTAATTCTTTTTGAAGTTCAAAAGCTTTTTCAGAATTTTTTACTAAACCGACACCTTTAAGTGAGTTTTTTAATATTTTATGATCATTTATATCTTCAGTTAAGGGTTTACAAGAGTTTGGTAGTTTAATATTTTCGTTATTTTCAAAACCAAGTCTTGAAAGAGCAGACTTTCTAATATTAGAAATAAAAACATCAGATTTTTTTATAAGTTTAAATATAATTTCCTTTCCTTTTAGAGTTTTAAGATCAACTGATACACTTTTCTTATTTCTATTTAAATTTAAAAAAACAGCCCCCATAGATTTATTTTCATATGGACCAATATATCTTGTATTATCACCTACAAGAGATTCAATCTTGATAACGTCAGCCCCTAAATCAGCAAGTATCCTAGTACAATAAGGAACCATGAGAATTGAAGATAAATCTAAAATAGTTATACCTTCTAATGGTCGTATCATTGTGTATCAATCATCAATTAAAAATGGACAGATAACGTGTCTTTAGGTGTCATTTTTGGAGGTGAAAATTTTGTGAGATTTATTCCCTCAACTGCAGTAGTATATTCCTCAAGTGATGGTGTTCTTCCAAGTATAGCAGATAAAACTACTACTGGTGTTGAAGCGAGCAATGACTCACCTTTCTTTTCACTTGAGTCTTCAACAACTCTACCTTTAAAAAGCCTAGTTGAAGTTGCTAAAACTGTATCTCCTTTAGATGCTTTTTCTTGATTGCCCATACAAAGATTACATCCAGGCCTCTCAAGATATAAAATGTTATCATATTCTTGACGTGCATTTTCTTTTGGTTTTTCATCATTAAACTCAAAACCTGAATATTTTTGAAGAATGTTCCAGTCACCCTCTTCTTTTAGCTCATCCACAATGTTATAGGTTGGTGCTGCTACAACTAGTGGTGCATTAAATTCAACATTACCCTTATCTTTTTCGAGATTTTTTAACATTTGGGCCACAATCTTGATATCTCCTTTATGAACCATACAGGAGCCTACAAAACCTAAATCAACCTTTTTTTCAGCCTTGTAATAAGAAATTGGCCTTATTGTATCATGAGTGTACCGTTTCGAAACATCAATATTATTAACATCTGGATCAGCTATCATTGGTTCGTTAATTTCATCTAGATTAATAATTACTTCATTAGAATATTTTGCATTATCATCAGGAGCTAATGCTGGCTTAGTACCATTTTGGATTTCGTTAATCCTTTTATCAGCAATTTTAATAAGGTTTTCTAACATTTTGTTATCATTATCCATGCCTTTATCGATCATCACTTTAATTCTATTCTTAGCAATTTTTAATGATTCTATTAGAGTATTATCATTGGAAATACAGATTGAAGCTTTTGCTTTCATTTCAGCAGTCCAATCAGTAAAAGTAAACGCTTGGTCTGCTAATAAAGTACCAAGATGAACTTCAATTATTTTTCCTTGAAAAATATTATCTCCAAACTGTTGAAGCATTTGAGATTGTGTTGCATGTACAATATCACGAAAGTCCATGTGATCAGCCATTTTTCCGACAAAGGTGACTTTTACACTTTCAGGTATTGGCATTGACGCTTCGCCAGTTGCTAAAGCTAAAGCAACTGTTCCAGAATCTGCTCCAAAAGCAACACCTTTGGACATTCTGGTATGAGAATCTCCTCCAATGATTATTGACCAATCATCAACTGTTATATCATTTAAAACTTTATGTATAACGTCAGTCATAGAATGATAAACTCCTTTTGGATCTCTTCCTGTAATAAGTCCAAAATCATTCATAAATTTCATAAGCTTAGGGGTATTTTCTTGTGCTTTAAAATCCCAAACTGAAGCAGTATGACATCCTGACTGATAGGCACCATCAACTGAAGGTGAAATTATAGTTGCAGCCATTGCTTCCAATTCTTGTGATGTCATTAATCCTGTTGTATCTTGAGACCCAACAATATTTACTTTTACTCTTACATCAGAGCCTGCGTGTAAAATAGAACCTTCTTTAATACCTAAAGCATTAGCATTAAATATTTTTTCTACAGCAGTTAGACCCTGATTTTTGTGAAAAATTTCTTTTGACGGTGCAAAAGCAGAATTAAGTTCTATATCCAAGACCTTACAGGCAAAATTCTGAAGCTTTTTTCCAAACACTATTGCATAGGAACCCCCTGCTTTCATAAATTCTAATTTTTGTGGAGTAAAAGAAGATGTTAAATCAGCAAGCTCTTCATCTCCATTTGCATTAAACAGCTTTTTTTGTTTAGAATTAATTTTTAAAATTGTCCCTGTTTCTACTGAGTACTTTTCTTCTAAAACAGGATTATTATCATTATTAAGTATAGGTTTGCCATCTGAACCAATTTTCTTAACCCAATTTTTAAGGTCAACTCCAATTCCACCTGTTACCCCAACTGTTGTAAGAAATATAGGTGAAATACCATTAGTTCCTGCTACAATTGGCGCAATATTAACAAATGGAATGTATGGGCTTGCTTGAATACCAGTCCATAATGCAACATTATTAACTCCAGACATTCTAGATGATCCAACTCCCATTGTTCCTTTTTCTGCGACAAGCATTACTCTTTTATTTGGATGCTTTTCTTGTAATTTTTTAATTTCAGCTTGAGCTTCTTCAGAAATCATACATTTGCCATGTAATTCTCTATCAGCTCTGGAATGGGCTTGGTTTCCAGGAGAAAGCAAATCAGTCGAAATATCACCTTCAGCAGCAACATAGGTAACAACTTCAATTTCTTCTTCTATTTCAGGTAAATTTGTAAAAAATTCTGCTTTAGCATAACTTTCTAAAAGTTGCTTTGCTATATTATTCCCTTTTTTAAAAGCCTCTTCTATTCTTGAGGTATCTGCATCATATAAAAAAACTTGTGTTTTGAGAATATCTAGAGCTTTTGTAGCTAAAACAATATCTTCGCCTAATGCAAAATCTAGTAAAACTTTTACAGAAGGTCCACCTTTCATATGTGATAATAGCTCAAATGCAAAATCAATTGAAATTTCATCTACAGATATTTTATTACTGATAATTTCTTTTAAAAATATAGCCTTTTCTTCTGCCGCACTAGTTGTGCCTGGTAAGGTGTTGTATACAAAATAATTAAGACAATCTTTTCTATATTCACTCTTATTATCTTTTATATGAAAAATAATTTCTTTTAGTAATGATCCATCATCGATTGGCTTTGGTTTTAAAGATTGATTTTTTCTACTCTCAATTTCATCAAGATAATTTTTGTATAATTCCATTACAATTCCGTATTTTAATTTTTTTGGTTATGAAAATATTATTAAAAAATGTTTATATCAATATAACTTTTTACTAACAGTAACGTCAAGTTTACTGAACTTTAAAAAGTAACTTTATCATATATCTAAAAAAGAGTTCTTAGTAAATTGAAAGATGTTTTATTTTAAATTAAAAAAATTAGTTAAAATAGTATTAAATTATTATATATGCTTTAAGAATAATTTAACTATTACATGACAAGTAGATTGAAAGACAATATGATTCTAAAAAATATTTCTTTGACTAGAGGATTAAAAACTATTTTTTCTAGTCTTGACATAGAGTTTTTGTGTCCAGGATTAAACATCATAAAAGGTGAAAACGGATCAGGGAAAACTAGTCTTTTAATGATGATCTCCACTCTATTGCAAGAAGATAGAGGAACAATTATTAGATTTGGTAAATTAAAAAAAAATGATTGGCTGAATGAACATATCTTAATAAAGCAAAATAGTTCTTTAAGTGATGAGCTTACCATTGAAGAAAATCTGAAAATTTGGTGCGGCCTCAAAGGATGGGATTTTAACACTGATAAAATTGAAAAAAGTTTAAAAAATTTTGGTATACTTAAATATAAAAACTTTCTTGTCTCCGAATGTTCTTCAGGAATTAAAAAAAAAGCTGAATTATCTAAATTAAATTTTGACGAAAGTTTTAAATTGAAGTGTTGGTTACTTGACGAACCTTTAAATCATTTAGATGAGAATGGTAAGCTTTTTTTAAAAAAAATTATGGACAAGTTCATAAACATGAATGGAACAATTTTACAAACATCTCATGAAAAAAAAATTAATCATAAAAATTTTAAAATAATCAAACTATAATGATCTATGAAAATTAATTTTAAAAATATTTTAATAGCATTAATCGAAAAAGAATTTAAATCTTATTTACGATCAATAAATAATTTTATGAATATGATCGTTTTTATGATAGCAATCATAATTTTATTTCCATTAACAGTGGGGCCCTCAGAAGAAAAACTTACTCTTGTTTCTAATGCAATTGTTTGGATAGCCTTAATAGTATCAATTATTCCAACATTAGATAAAATTTACATTAGTGATTTTAAAAACGGTTGGTTAGAACAATATTATTACTCCCCATTACTATTAGAAATTATAATCTTAATAAAATGTTTTGTATTTTGGTTTTTTTTAATAATTCCTTTAACAATTTTTATTCCAATCTTTTCTATTCTTTTAAACATCCCCTTTCTAATAATTTTTTGGAACATTATTATATTTGCAATTGGCGGTTTAGGATTTTGTTTAATTGGTTCAATATGTTCTTCTTTAACACTTGGTACTAAATCAAATAATCTAATATCCCCTTTGTTGATATTACCTCTTGCAATTCCTATATTTATATTTGGAAATGGAGTTGTTGAAGCAGTGAAGTCTAATTATGACCCGTTACCAAACTTGTATTTATTAATTACAGTTTGTTTAATTTTGCTAATTATTTCGCCTTTAATTTCAGCTTATTCAATAAAAATAGCACTAACAAAGTAAAGATAAATGATTAACTATTTAGCCAATCCAAATCGATTTTTAAATTTTATAAAACCTATAGAATTTAGTATTGGAGTTTTTAGTTTCTTATTTATTTTTATTGGTTTATATCTTTCATTGTTTAATAGCCCAGAAGATTATCAACAAGGGGATACTGTTAGGATAATGTATATTCACGTTCCCTTTGCGTGGTTTGCATCTTTCTTATATTTTAGCATAAGTATTGCAAGTATTTTTTTTATAATATGGAAACATCCTTTTGCTGATATAATTGCCAGATCCATCGCACCTCTAGGTCTTATTTTTTCAATTTTAACAATCTTAACTGGTTCACTTTGGGGTAAACCAATGTGGGGCACATGGTGGGTTTGGGATGCCAGATTAACATCTATGTTAATTTTATGTTTATTCTATTTTGCTTACATTGGTATTTCAAATGCATTTCCAAGAAAAATTGATGGCTCAAAACCTGCAGCAATCCTTGCAATAGTAGGAATGGTTAATCTCCCAATTATTAAATTTTCCGTTGATTGGTGGAATACATTACATCAACCAGCAAGTATTATTAGATTTGATGGTCCTTCAATTAATCAAGAGATGTTGCTTCCACTAGTTATTATGTTGTTAGGATTTTTATTTATGTCAATTTTTATAATTTTAATAAATATTAAAACAAACTTGATATACAAAAAATATCAATCTGAAATACTTAAATTAGGATGATTAGATGTTTGATGTTTTAGATTTTGGAAAATATAATTTATATATTTGGTTGAGTTATTCTATAAGTTTTACGTCAATATTAATTTATTTTATAATTATTAATGCAAGATACAAAAAAGCTTCAAACTTGTTAAAAAGTTTAAAAAACAAAAATTCTAAGTAAAATGAACCCAAAATCTCAAAGATTAATTATTTTATTTTTTTTCTTAACTCTTCTGGGTTTATCAACATTTTTAGTTTTAAAATCTTTAGAAGATAATATTGTCTATTTTTATTCTCCAACTGATATCAATGAAAAAATTTTATCTAATGAAATTGATTTATCAAAAAGAATTAGAATTGGTGGCTTAGTAAAAGAAAATAGTATTTTAAAAGAAGGTAAAAAAATATCTTTTAAAATACATGATGGAATAGATGAAATTTTAGTGATCTATAATGGAATATTGCCTGATTTATTTCGTGAAGAACAAGGTGTTGTTGCATTAGGCAAAATAGAAAACAAGAACTTTAGTGCGATTGAAATTTTAGCTAAACATGATGAAAATTATATGCCAAAAGAAGTTTCAGATATGTTGAAGAAAAATGGAAAGTGGAAGGGGAAATTGAATTGATTTACGAAATCGGTCATATCAGCATCATAATAGCTAGTTTTTTATCTTTATTATCAACTGGAGTATTTGCTTTTCATTTTTTTAGAGAATATTATTTTTTTTCTACATTAATTAAAAACTTTTCTAAAATTGGTTTTTTCTTTGTTTTGATTTCATTTTTAATTCTTGAATATGCTTTTATTAATTCTGAGTTTTCATTAGATCTGGTTGTCAATAATTCACATACTACAAAACCTTTAATTTATAAGATTTCAGGATTATGGGGTAATCACGAAGGTTCAATTTTGTTATGGATATTAATTTTATCTTTCTTCACATATTTAATTGCAAAAAGTAAATCTATAAAATCTTCTCAATTTCATATAACTGTATTAGGTATTCAAAATATTATTCTTTTTTTATTCTGTATTTTTTTATTATTCACTTCAAATCCTTTTTCAAGGAATATAGACCCACCATTAGAAGGGTTTGGCTTAAACCCTTTATTGCAAGATCCTGGATTAGCCTTTCACCCGCCTATGCTATATATTGGATATGTAGGTTTATCCGTATCATTTTCATTCGCTATTGCAATTCTTTTAAACAAAAAAGTTGAATTTGATTGGTTTAATTATCTTAAACCTTGGACACTTCTAACATGGGCTTTTTTGACTAGTGGCATTGCTTTAGGCAGTTGGTGGGCTTACTATGAATTAGGATGGGGAGGATGGTGGTTTTGGGATCCAGTTGAAAACGCTTCCCTAATGCCGTGGTTGATATCTACTGCATTGATTCATTCAATTACTGTAACACAAAAAAATAACCAATTTTATAATTGGACAATTTTGTTGGCAATTTTTGGCTTTTCTTTCTCTTTGTTAGGAACGTTTATTGTAAGGTCAGGACTATTAACTTCTGTTCATGCTTTTGCTTCAGATCCAACAAGAGGAGTATTTATCCTGATCATATTAGCTTTATCTACTCTAATACCATTACTAATATATGGATTTAAGAATACTCATCGAATTGATACAAAGTATTTTATCTTTTCGAAAGAAACAGGACTTCTTTTAAATAATATATTTTTAATAACTTCAACAATAACAATTCTAATTGGAACATTATACCCTCTCATTTTAGAAACAATTACAGGTTCAAAAATCTCTGTAGGAGCAGCCTATTATAATGCAACATTCTCTCCAATAATGATCCCCTTTATAATTATCATGGCTTTCGCTCCATTTCTTGGATGGACAAAGACCCCAAAAAAATCTTTGTTAAGAAATATGTTAATAATATTTACTTTAGCTTTTGTTTCTAGTTTCATCATTTTTAAATTTAACACTACCTCTGTTTTTGGAATAATATGTGGTTATTTATCAATTCTTTTATTTTTTTCAGTTGGATTTACATTTTTTAAAAAATTACAAAATCTTAAAACATTACCTTTAAATTATTATGGTATGTTAGTTGCTCATTTAGGCTTAGCAATTTTTCTATTTGGAGTAACAGGAGAACAATTCTTCAAAAAAGAAAGTTCAAGCCAAATTAAAATAAATGAAGTTATTGCTATTGGAGATTATAGCGTCAAACTTGAAAATGTTAAAAATTTTAAAATAGATAATTACTTATCTGAAACTGGTTTATTTAAAATCACAAAGGCTGAAAATTTTGTTGGAAAGATAAAATCAGAACAAAGATTTTATCCTGTAGAAAAAACTAAAACTACTGAAGCAGGCATTTTTAATTTTATATTGAGTGATATTTATATAACTATGGGGGAAGGTAATTTTAAAGATGGATGGGTGGTAAAAGCCTACTTTAACCCTCTTGTAAAATGTCTTTGGTTTGGAGCATTTATAATGGCTATAGGTGGCATTTTATCTTTACTCTCTAAAGCTAATAGAAGGTATATATAAGTTGAAAATTAAATTTTCTAATTTTTTACCTTTGTTAATCGTAACTTTTTTCATGATAATTTTTGCAATTAACCTAGATGTAAAAAAAGAAGATAAAAAAATAGATCAACTCAAATCACCATTAATAAATAAAAATATTCCAAAAAATCCTATTAGGCTTTTTCAAAAAAATGAAATTGTTGAACTTAAGAATGTTTACAATGAACTTTATGCTATAAATTTTTTTGCTTCATGGTGTCTGCCATGTAAAATAGAAGCTCCAGCTATAAAATTGTTATCAGAAAAAATACCTGTTTTTGGAGTTGCATTTAAAGATGAAGAAAAAAATATTTTAGATTTCTTAAAAACTTTTGGCAATCCATATGATAATATTGGTATTGATAGAAATGGACTATTAGGAATTGAATGGGGTGTTTACGGAATTCCAGAAACTTTTATAATTAATAAAAAAGGACAAATAATTTATAAATATACTGGGCCCTTAGAAATTGATGAATTAGAAAAAAATATCTACGATTTGATAAAAAATGAAAGATAAAAAAATTTTTAAATTATTGATTTTATTTTGTTTAATTTTTTCTACTAGTTTAATTTATCCCAAAATTTCTAAAGACAATGAACAAACTATAGAAAAAAGATTAAATGAAATTTCAAATAATGTAAGGTGTTTGGTTTGTAGAAATCAAAGTATTTATGATTCAAATTCTGATTTTGCAAATGACATAAAAAAAATAATCATGATACACCTCAACGATAATAAATCTGATGAATTTATTTATAAATTTTTAAAATCAAAATATGGTGAATATATACTCTTCAAGCCACCCTTTCAGATAAATACCTTAATATTATGGATCCTTCCTTTTATTTTAATTATTTGTGGGCTAATATTTTTTACTTTTAAATTTTTAAAATTTAGAAAAAATGATTAATTATCTTCTCATTTTAATTTTTTTAGGATTAATTTTTTTCATTATTTTACCAAAATTAATACAAGAAAATGAAATTAAAAAATTTAAAAAAATAAATTTTCTTTCAATTTATTTATCCTTATTTGTATTTTTATATATTTCAGTTTCTATAACTTACTATTTTTTAGGCGCTCCAAATATTTCAAACTCTACGCTCTTAAAAATTAAAGAAAAAAAACAACTTGTTAAACAAGAACAATTGAAAAAGATTAAAAAAACTAAAAATGACTTAAAGATAATAAATAAAATGTTACAAACTGATCCACAAAATTTAAATTTGTTATTAGCAAAAGCATCAATGGCAGCCATTATTCAAGACATTGAAACAGA
This sequence comes from uncultured SAR116 cluster alpha proteobacterium, assembly GCA_902615025.1. GTDB lineage: Bacteria > Pseudomonadota > Alphaproteobacteria > Puniceispirillales > Marisalimonadaceae > TMED54. Next base: position 164,069 of record CACMNV010000002.1, read on the forward strand.
AATAGAAACTTTAAAAAAAATTATTAAAATTAATCCTATAACAAACGTTAAATCTCTGTTAGCACAAGCATATTTAAGAAAAAATGATGGAATTGTTAATGAATTTATAAAAAAATTAATTGATGAAGTTTTATTCGAAAAACCTAAAGATCCAGGAGCAAATTTTATTTTAGCTAAATATTTAAATCAAAATGGAAACAAAAATAAATCTAGAAATTTACTTTTAAAAATACTTAAAAATCTTGATGATAAAGGCCCATGGCATCAAATCTATAAGGATGAATTAAATATCAAATAACTTATTCTTGTTGATATTTTTTTATTATTGGAATTGAAAATAATCCGAAAACTACTGATAAAACAGGTATACCAAAAGCTTTAAAAGACACCCAATCATCTGTACTTAAATTTCTCCATGCAATCTCATTTGCTATTGCCATTACAATAAACATTGCGATCCATAACCAAGTCAGTTTATTCCAACCTATCGTATCGAGTTTAATCGAAGACCTCATTACAACAGATAAAAAGTTTTTTCCTAAAAATTGTCCAAATAATAATATTAAAGCAATAATTAATGAAACTACGGTTGGTTTAATTTTGATAAAAAAATCATTATCAAAAAATAATGTAAGACCACCAAACAAAACAACTGCTAAACAACCAAATGCTGCTAACATCGGAATATTTTTGAAAAAATACCAAGATATAATTAATGCTATTATAGTGCTTATAACAAGAACAGCTGTTCCAGCGAAAATGCCATAAAAATAGTTAACGCCAAAAAATAAAATCAGTGGCCCCATTTCTAATAAGGATCTATATGACTCTTTTTTTTCCATTCATTTCTCCATTAATTTTATTATGCAGCTTGTCTAAGAGAGATCATTTTTTCTATCTTATCCGTAGCAAACCTTAATTTGTCACCTTTTAATTTAAAAAAACTTTTATCTAAAATATTGTTTCTCCATTCACGAGAACAGTACATACTATTATATAGACCCAAAATGTGTCTTGTTATTAAATGATCATTATTATCAAACAAAAATTGATCTATATAATCAGCAACTTTAAATGCAACCGTTCGCCTAGATATATTTTCTCCATTCGAATCTCCATATATTAATTTATCAGCAAAACTTAAAATATAAGGATTTTTGTAAGCTTCTCTTCCTATCATAAAGCCATCTAAATTTAAATCACGAGTATGTTTAATTCCAGCCTCTAAAGAAACAATTCCACCATTCAAGATAATAATTAAATCATTATTTTCTTTTTTTAATTTTTCAACTCTTTGATAATCTAAAGGTGGTATTTCTCTATTTTGTTTTGGATTTAAGCCTCCTAATATAGCTTTCCTAGCATGTATTATAAATTTTTTTACCCCCGCAGTAGAAGTGATTGATACAAACCTATCAAGATCCAGAGATGACATGTCATCAATTCCAATTCTACACTTAATTGATACCTTTAGGTTTGAATTATTTTTTATTGATTTCACACAATCTGATACTATTTGTGGACTTGCCATCAAACAGGCTCCAAAATTACCCGATTTCACTCTGTTTGAAGGACAACCAATATTTAAATTGATCTCAGTATATCCATATTTTTCTACAATCTTAGCAACTTTACCCAATTTTTTAGGATCATTCCCCCCAACTTGAATTACAGTTGAATTATCAAAGTAGTTTGAAGACAATAGTTTGTGTTGAGGTCCATATAATATTGCGTCAACAGAAATCATTTCAGTGAATAGAATTGCTTTTTTAGTTAAAATTCTATGGAAATATCTACAATGTTGATCAGTCCATTTCATCATTGGGGCAATAGAGAATGTCATTTTTTTAAATAACCTAATTTATTTTTTTACCAAATTTATTAACAGCATCTGAAGATAACTTTAATCCCAGACCTGGTTCTTTATTCATATATAAAACACCATTTTCAATTTTTGGAGGATTTTCAAAAAGTTCAGCTTGAAGAGGATCTCTTTCTGGATCTGTAAAAGATTCAACTATTAAACCAGATGGACTAGCTGCCACAATATGAGCATGAATAAAACAATCATGGTGTGGTGCTATATCTACGTGATTTAATTCACATAGGGCCGACAATTTTTTTCCTCCACTAAAGCCACCAAACATAGTACAGTCAAATTGTAAAATCTGAATTGCTTGTTCTTCCAAAATTGATCTACATCCATAAATTGTTATTTCACTCTCACCACCTGATAGTGGGATATCTGTTTGTTGAGATAATAGTTTTAATTCACGTCTATCATCTGACCATCTGACAGGTTCTTCGAGCCATCTCGGATTTAATGATTTTAATTCCTTTGCACCTTGAATTGCTGTCTTTAGATCCCAAGCTCTATTAACATCAACCATCAGATCATTATCTTCTCCAATGATTTCCCTAACAATCGCCATTCTTTCCATATCTTCTTTTAAAGATAAACCTCCTATTTTACCTTTGAAACCTTTATGCCCTTGTTCAACTAGCATCTTTATTTCATCTCTTAACTCTATATTATCTTTTCCATCTCTGTAATATGCACAGGTTACGTAGCAAGGTACTTGATCTCTATATCCACCAAACAATTTATAAAGAGGAAGATTTGAAAATTTTCCGATTATGTCCCAACATGCTATATCTATAGCAGCGGATATTCTTATTAAAGTTTCTTTACTCCATTTTTTTTCAAAAGATAATTTTCTTGCTGTCATACCAAAAATTTTATCGTAAATTTTCTCCGGTGAAGTTGCGTCCATTCCAATAATTTGTTCTAAAAACCCTGATTTTATTGTATTTATAATTGGATTTATATCAGCATAGACAGTGCATATACCAAAGCCTTCAATGCCTTCCTTTGTTTTGACTTTAACCAACAACTCATTTGCTGTTGGAACGATAAAATGACTTACCCAATGCGGTCTTGATTCATCTGGCCCTGTTAAAACAAATGCTTCTATATTATCAATTATCTGTTTCATAAAATCACTTTCTAAATATAATAATTATTAAAAGTTTTTATTTGTAAAATGTATATAGACTTCGTCCATTTTAATTTGTAAGGAAGAATTATGGAAAAAACAATTAGAAATATAATTAATCAACAAAATGATGATCTAATTTTTCTTACATCTGAAAAAAATGAAAAACTCTCTTATGGAGAATTTAAAATTTTTAACGAAAAAATATCGCGTCAGTTAGCTGCTACAGATATAATAAATAGTGACAGGGCTGCAATTGTTTTGCCAAATGGACCTCTGATGGCAAGTTCTTTTTTGAGTATCTCAAGCTATATGTCTGTAGCACCTTTAAACCCTTCATATAAACAGGAAGAATTTGAATTTTATCTTGACGATCTCAAGCCTAAATTTCTCTTGGTTGAACCAAATTCAAAAAGTTTAGCTATAATTGCCGCCAAAAATTTAAATATACCTGTTTTTGAAATGAAAATTTCTGTTAATCAACCCCTAGGAACGTTCGAATTATTTAATAAAGAAACTAATTATAAAAATCCAAACGATTATGATGAGGCTTTGGTTCTACACACATCAGGAACCACCTCAAGACCTAAAATTGTTCCGTTATCAAATTTAAATATTTTTACATCTGCAGTGAATATTTCAAAAAGTTTAAAATTAACAGCTGATGATCACTGTCTAAATATAATGCCCTTGTTTCATATACATGGATTAATTGCCGTCTTAAGTGCTTCGGCAAAAGTTGGTGCATCTGTTTGTGCAAGTAATGGTTTTAATGCTCTTAAATTTTTAGACTTAGCTGAAACACAAAATATTACTTGGTATTCCGGAGTACCCACAATGCATCAAGCAATTTTACTTAGGGCTCAAAAAAATTCAAATAAAGCAAAAAAACTTAATTTACGCTTTATTAGATCATCATCTGCATCACTACCACCTGCTATCTTTAAACAATTAAATGATATATTTCAAACACCTGTTATAGAAGCTTATGGCATGACTGAAGCAACTCATCAAATGACATCAAATCCACTGCCTCCTGCCATTCAAAAACCCGGCTTAGTTGGAATGCCAGCAGGTTTAGAAATTTGCATTATGAATGATAAAAATGAAAAATTACCCCAAGGTGAAATTGGTGAAATATGTATTAAAGGGAACAATGTTACTAATGGATATGAAAATAATCCTGAAGCTAACAAACAATCATTTGTGAATGATTGGTTTAGGACTGGTGATGAAGGTTTTTTTGACGAAGATGGTTATCTCAAAATTTCTGGCAGATTGAAAGAGATAATCAACAAAGGTGGTGAAAAAATATCTCCTTTAGAAGTTGATAATATCTTAATGGATTTTCCACCAATTGATCAAGCGTTATGCTTTGGATATAAAGATAAAATGCTTGGAGAAGATATTGCTGTAGTAATAAAACTTAAAGAAAATAAAAGTTGTACGGAAGATGATATTAAATCCTATGCAAATGAAAAATTAGCCAAATTTAAAATTCCAAAAAAAATATTTATTGTTGAAGATATTCCAAAAGGTGCAACAGGAAAATTACAAAGAATTGGATTAGCAAAAAAATTTGGACTAGAATAATTTATGAAAAAAATATGTATATTTGGTGCTGGAGCTATCGGTGGTTATTTAGCTTGCTCATTAAAAAACACAAATAATAAAATTTCAATAGTTGCCAGAGGTCAACATAGAAAAATCATTGAAAAAAAGGGGTTAACTCTAATTAAAGATGAAATCAAAAGATCATTTCATTTTGATATATCTGAAAATGCGAGTGACTTAGGAAAACAAGATTATATTTTTATAGGTGTTAAAGCTCAATCTATACCACTAATATTAGATAATTTGTCTCCTATACTTGATGAAAATACAACTATTATATCCGCTGTCAATGGACTTCCTTGGTGGTATTTTCACGAAGCAAAAACTCAAACTAAATTGGATAATACACATTTAGAAAGTGTAGACCCAAAAGGAAAAATTTGGAAAACCTTGAATCCAAACAGTGCCATTGGTTGTGTAGTTTACCCAGCTTGTGAAATTTTAGAGCCTGGTATTATTAAACATACTGAAGGCGATAGATTTTCACTTGGCGAACCTAACGGAATGATTTCTGAAAGGTTAAAAGAAATATCAAGTATTTTAATTGATAGTGGATTAAAAGCACCACAAAAGAAAAACTTAAGAGATGAAATTTGGATTAAGTTATGGGGCAATTGTTCATTTAACATTTTAAGTGCATTGACAGGATCTACACTCGATGAGATTGGGGGAAATCCAGCAATATTAAATTTAATAAAAAAAATGATGGAAGAATGTAAACTTGTTGGAGAAGAAATTGGGATAAAGTTTAGAGTTTCAATCGATGATAGAATTAAAGGTGCAACTTCAATTCAAGGCCACAAACCTTCAACAGCACAAGATTTAGAGGCAGGAAAACCATTGGAAATTGACCCTATAATTGGCTCAATAATTGAAATTGGTAAGAAGTTAAATATAAATACTTACAATTTAGAACAAATGTATAATCTTCTTAAATTTAAAGGAGAATTATTAGGGATTTATGAAAAAAATGAAGAATTAGAAAAAATATTACATTAAATCTTTTCAAAAAAATTTCTTCCTTGTTTATCCTCTATCTCGACTACCCAAGCATCAGTGTCAATTTTTATTTCTTTTTCAATTAATTTTTGAAGCTTTGGATATTCTAATTCTATTTCTTTATGTAACTTTATATATTCAATTATTGATTTATTTTTTTTTAGAGAATAGGAATAATTTCTTCTTATAAGTTGACCTTTGCCGTTCAACAAATCAATTTTTATTAGAATGATCCCTGAATCTGGATCACCCTTTTTTACTACAAAAACTGGAATTCCGTCCTGTTGTGCGATTTTAGTTACAGATTTAATTATTATCTCTGTTTTTAAACTATCTTCCATTCTGATTAAAAATCACTGCATCTTCCATTCTTTTCCCAATCACCGTATCTAGTAGGCTCTTTACCTTTAGGCCCCCCAATTTCCTTATAAGAAGTAATTTTAATTTTTTCTGAGTTATTAATTTTTTTATTTTTATTTGAAAGTATTTTTTTTTCATTTTTTTTTTCTTGTTTCATAAAAACCCTTTCGGTTTTATTTTAAATAGAGCTATATAATCATATATATGAATTCTGATGTAAAAAACAAAAAAAATATAAGATTTGTTGCTTTAAAAATATGGGAATTGCTTTTTATTAAAAAAAATAAACTGAGTGACATTTTTAGAAATGATAAATCTTTTAATAGCTTAAATTCCAAAGATAGATCATTTATCTACTTTTTAATCCATTTGGCATTGAGGAATCATAATCAAATAAAATTCTTTCTTAAAAAGTTTATTAAAAAACAAGTTAGTAAAAACTTATACTTTTTAGATGGAATTCTCTTATTAGGTACAGCAGAAATTATTTGGTCAAGAACACCACACTATGCAGTTTTAAACTCGTACGTGGATTTATCAAAAATTCTTTGTGGGGTGAAATATTCAGGCTTCATTAATGCTGTTCTACAAAACATAGTTAGACAAAAAGACAACCTATCTTCAAGTAATTGGGATATAAAAAACAATTATCCAAAATGGATGTTAAATAGTTGGGAAAAACAATATGGAAAAATAAAAACAACAAAAATGTTAAAAGTTTTAAACAAAGAACCTTACTTAGACATAATTTGCTCTAAAAAAATGAATATTGAAATGAAAAATAATTTAATAAAATTTTTAGATGGGCATGAAATTCATCTAAATGTAAT
>CACMNV010000003.1 GCA_902615025.1 uncultured SAR116 cluster alpha proteobacterium
TCTTATTGAGATTTATACTTCTAATAATTTTCGAAAATTCTGAAAATTTTATTTTACTTGAAGTTGCATCATATAAAACGCAAATATGTTCATAACTATTTAATTCAGAAATAGTATTTTTAACAATATGTTTTTCCAAAGCTTTTTTTGGCTCAAACAATCCTGGTGTGTCTACAAAAATAATTTGACAATCTGGTTTATTATTTTCAGAATTTTCAATGTTAAGTATACCTTTTGTAGTAAATCTTGTTGTTTGAACTTTTCTTGAAACAATCGAAATTTTTTGTCCAAGCAAATAATTTAGCAATGTTGACTTTCCAACATTAGGAGGCCCAACTAAATATATAAATCCAGATTTAGTGTTAATTTTTAGACTCCATTATTTTTAAAAGGTTTTTTGCTGCTTCTTCTTGAGCTTTCTGGGTACTTGAACCTTCACCAAAAGCATAATTATGAGAATTAATTGATACATTTACTTTAAATTGAGGATGATGGTCTGGACCAATTTTTTCTTCAACAGTATAAACTGGAATCTTTTTAAAATACCTTAAAGAATATTCTTGAAGTAAACTTTTTGGGTGTTTATCAATAACATTTTTAATATTTGAGTTATTTAAGATTTTATTTTCAATGAAAAACTTTGCATTATCTAAATTTGAGTCAATATAAATTGCAGCAATTATAGACTCAATAAGGTCAGACATGATTGAGTCTTTTTTTTCTAGAGCATCTCCTTTTTGTACAACTACAAATTTGTTTAAATTTAAACTTATTGCCACATTTGATAAAAATTTTGTATTAGTATATTTTTGAAACAATATACTTAACTCGCCCTCTTGAAAATTAGGAAATTTTTTAAATATCAAATCGGATATTACAAAACCTAAAATTCTATCTCCAAGGAATTCTAATCTTTCATAATTAAAAACTTTTTTTTGTTTATTATTTTTTTTTATACTTGAATGAGTTAGAGCTTCATCTAATAAATTAATGTCTTTAAATTTATAATCTAAAATTTTTTCAATTTCAGAATATAATTTATTCAATTTTTTTTCCAATTCTTGAAAATCTAATTAAATTATGCCATTTCCAAAATTCATAAAATCTAGCAGATCCATTGTGTGAAAAAAATATAATCTGTGCTTTACCAATTAAATTAATTTTTGGCACAAAACCAACCTCAGAAGCTCTGCTATCTTTACTGTTATCGCGGTTGTCTCCCATAAAGAAAAAATTATCCGTAGGTACTGTAAATTTGACTGTATTATCAAAAAAATCATTATCACTAGCTTCAATTATTTTGTATAATTTTGTATTAAAAATATTTTCTTCATATTCAATCAGATTTATCGTACTTCCATTATTTTTAGTGATTTGGCCAATATTAGTTTTTTTTCTATTAACCAATTTGTCATTAACATATAACCGACCATCTATAAGCTGAACAGTATCACCAGGTAATCCAATTAATCTTTTTATATAATCAATTTGTTCATCGCCTGGTTTTCTAAAAACTATGATGTCCCCTCTTCGAGGAACATCGTATATTAATCTATCTTTAATTGGCAAAATACCAAATGGGAAACTATATCTTGAATAACCATAAGAATATTTTGAAACAAACAAGTAATCGCCAACCAATAATGATGGTATCATTGATCCTGATGGTATGTTAAATGGCTCAAATAAAATCGATCTAAAAAGAACAGCTATAGTACCTGCGTAAAATAAGGTTTTAATTAATTCATAAAAACTATTATTTTTATCTTTGCTTTTTGTCATTTCAAGTCTCTATTAGTTTCTTTATGCAATAGCTAATTTAGATGAGCAAGAAAAATAATAACAAATGCTAGTGCATTAGGTTTTTCATCTGATATTGATATGTAAAAATTAAATTTACAATTCAATGATTTTTCTAAATCAGATACACTATTTTTTGTCCTGCCAATTAAATTAACATATGGCTTTCCATTTTCGTTGGATAAAATTTCAATCTCATTTAAGTGTAACGTATTTTCTTTATTAGGTGATACAGCTTTCCAAAATGCCTCTTTACCAGCAAATCTTTTTGAAAAATAAAGAGCTTTGTTGTAAGAGTTTTTTGAATTATCTATTTCTTTATCACTAAAAACTTTAGATAAAAATTTTTCTCCAAACTTATTTAATAATTTTTCAACTCTTTCAGAGTTAATTAAATCAGTGCCAATGCCGTAAATCATTTTCTAGCTGTTTTTATAATCTCTTTCATTTTTAAAATGCTATTTTTTAAACCACTAAAAATGGATTCTCCGATTATAAAATGTCCTATATTCAATTCTTTAATCTCTTTTATCATAGCGATGTTGTGAACATTATTATAGTTTAAGCCGTGTCCTGCATGACAATTAAAGCCTAATTCGTCTGCATATTGAGCAGCTTCTTTTATCAACGATAATTTTTCATTCAAAATTTTTTCTGTTCTTGAATCTGCGTATGAACCCGTATGAAATTCTAATGTTTTAACACCTAAAGTTTTGAGGCTGTCAATTTGATTAAAATTAGGTTCGATAAAACAAGCTACTTCAATTTTGGAATTTGAAAAATAATTTAATAATCTTTCTATATTCTGCATATTTGACTTAACATCTAAACCACCTTCAGTCGTAATTTCCATTCTTTTCTCTGGAACAAAACAAACTGATCGAGGATTTAATCTTACGGCTATTTTAGTCATCTCTTCTGTAGGAGCAATTTCTAAATTAATTGGTAAATCAACTTTATCCTTAATTAAGAAAATATCATTATCTTTAATATGTCTTCGATCTTCTCTTAAATGCATAGTAACAGAATCAACCTTGCATTCTTTTAAAATCATAGCCGCCCTAAGAGGATCTGGATGAAACTGGCCACGGGCATTTCTTAGTGTTGCAACATGATCTATATTTATTCCTAATTTGCACATTTTAGTTATATATTCATGCTTTTCTTTTTTTAAATGATGACATTAAAAATTTTACTGTGAAATAAGAGATTAACCATACAGGAATTGATACAATTAATGAACCAATTAACATTGGAATTAAAATGTCATAACCTTGATCAAATAAACTTTGAAAAGTAAATTCAAGAGAAAAATTTTTATCATTTTTAAAAAAAATATTTCCTACTTTGTAAATAAATATCCAAATGAATGGAAAAGTAAATGGGTTTCCAATAAATGTTCCAATTAGTGAAGCTACTATATTGCCTCTAAGCAAATATGCAAAAAAAATAGCAAGTAAAAAATGAAACCCTATAAATGGTGTGAACGATACCATTGAACCACATGCAAATCCAACAGCTAGTTTATCTTTTGAATCTTTTACTCTAATTAATTTTAAAAAATAAAATAAGCTTACTCTTTTTAAATTGATCGAAAATAAATTTTTAAAACTTTTTGATTGATTTTTAAAAAAGCTCATTAACTTTTTTCTCTTTCTACACTTTCTACAAAATCTGATAATCTTAAAGCCGCTATAATTTCATTTAAATGAGATAGGTTTTCAACCTCAAGATCAATTGTAAATTTGTAAAAATTTATGTCTCTATTTACTACTTGTAGGTTGGAAATGTTCCCATTGATGGAACTTATTATTCTTGTTACATCAGCTAAGCTCCCAGGTTCATTCATTAGAACAGCAATTAATTTACCTCTATACAAAATGTCTTTTTCTCTTTCCCAGGATATGTCTAGCCATCTTTCAGGTGTATCATGAAATTTTTCTAAAGAAAAACAATCTAAAGAATGTACTGTAATTCCTTTTCCAGAAGTAACAATTCCTACGATGCGATCTCCTGGAAGTGGACTACAACAATGAGCATAATGAATTGCCATTCCTGGTATAGCACCATTAATATTTAGATCATTTTTTTTATTATTAAAAATTTTTTTAATAAATGGTTTTTTTCTAAAAACATTAAAATACTTATTTTCAGGGTATATAGATTTTATAACTTCACTAGAAAAAATATTACCTTTACCTATCTCAATCAATAGTTCATCTACATCCACTAATTCATATTTTTCAATGATATTTTTTAATTCTTTAAAATTTAATTTTTTATTTTTTTGCTTATACTCATTTCTTAAAAGAGATGTTCCAAGCTGTTTATATTCTTCTACTTCTTTATTTCTAATAAACCTTCTAATACTAGACTTTGCTTTGCCTGTAATACAATTATCCAACCAATTAGGGTCTGGATAACCGTTAGATGAAGTTAGTATTTTTACTTGATCACCATTTTTTAATTCTGAAGTTAAAAGTCTTACCTTATTATTAATTTTTGCACCAACAGCTGAGTTTCCTAATTCAGAATGCACAGCATAAGCAAAATCAATTGCAGTAGCATGAACAGGTAAATTAATTATATTTCCTTTTGGGGTAAAGCAAAAAACTTGATCATTATACATCTCTAATTTAGTATGCTCTAAAAATTCATTAGGATGGTTAGATTCTTCAATTATTTGAAGTAATTCTCTAACCCATTTGAATTTTATACCTTCTTTAAATTTTGTACCATTTTTATACATCCAATGAGCAGCGACACCATTTTCTGCAAACTCATCCATTTCATAAGTTCTAATTTGAATTTCAATTTTAGTTTTTTTTGGTCCAATCAAACCAGTATGTAAAGATTGATAACCATTTCTCTTTGGAGCTGATATATAATCTTTAAACCTTCCCATTATAGCAGTATAATTTTGATGCAATAGACTTAGTAATTTGTAACAATCTTCTTTTTTTTTGACAATAATTCGAAAAGCCATAATGTCCGAGAGATTATCCATTCCAACTTTTTTTATTTGCATTTTTTTCCAAATAGAATAGCAAGTCTTTTTTCTTCCAGAAATTTCAACAAAAATTTTCTTATCGAATGCAATTTTCTTAATTTCTTTAATAATTAAAGGAATATTGATTTTGTCCTCTGAATAAATTGAGTCTAATCTCTTTTGAATGGAGTTTCTTGTTTCATTATTTATTATAGAAAAACATTTTTCTTCTAACTCTGATTGAATCCCAATTATTCCAAGTCTTTCTGCTAGTGGGACATATATTTCAAGTGTTTCTGTACAAATTTTAATTTGTCTTCTCTTATCCTTAATGCCCTCAATTGTTCTAATATTGTGAAGTCTATCAGCTAACTTTACAAGTAGTACCCTAATGTCATCAGACGAAGAGATTAAAAGCTTTCTAAAATTTTCTGCCTGAGCTAATCCAAATTTTAGCTCAATCTTAGTTAATTTTGTAACACCATCAACTAACTTACTAATCTCTAAACCAAACAATTTTTTTATATCTTGAATAGTAACAGCGCTATCTTCAACAACGTCGTGAAGTAAAGCTGTAACAATTGAAGGGCTATCTAAACCCATATTAGACAGAATTTCTGCAACTTCTATTGGATGAGTAAAGTAATCTTTACCATCGTCTCTGTATTGCCCAGCATGCTTAGCTTTACTAAATTCATAAGCTTTTTTAATTAAATCTAGAGATTTAATGTAATTTTTATTTTTTAAATTTAGAAAAAATTTAGTGTCAAGCATGTCATTTCAGAAATAATTATCTTTCAGAAATTATAACGATTATATTAAAATTTGCTATTCTTCTTTTCTAATTAATTCATCTGAAACATCTTCAAATGAATCTTCAGTGCTTTTAAAGAAACTATTTGGATTTAAGCTTTTATCATTATCTTCTTGGCTCAAGTAACTAGAAAATTCTTCTTCAATATCATTTTCTTCATCTTCATCATTATTTATTACAACCTTTTGAAGAGACTTGAGATATCTCTCTTTTAAATCATCATAAGTTATTGCACCATCACCAATTTCTCTTAATGATATTACTGTATTTTTGTCATTATCTTTATCAACTTCAATTTGAACTCCGTTAGAAATTTCTCTTGCTCTTTGCGATGCAGCGATAATTAGTTCAAATCTATTTTCAACTTTTTCTATACAATCTTCAACCGTTACTCTTGCCATAAACACCTCTGATAAATTGCATAATAGTTTTAATTAAAAAAATCAATCAATTTTTAATTTTTTAATTTTTTGGGATTTCACTTTTTCTAAAAAAAATTTAATGTTCTTTTTTAACAATGGATGTAGCCAATGTGCATCTATTTCAAAAAGTGGCAGTAAAACAAATTTCCTTAAATGCATTCTTGGATGAGGAATTTTTAATAACAATGAATTTTTTACATTTCCATTAAATGATATAATATCAAGATCAATACATCTTGGCATATTTTTATAGACTCTTACACGTCCAAATTTTTGTTCTACAATTTGAATAATTTTTAAAACTTTATAAACATTTTGATTTGAGTTGCATAAAAATACAGAATTATAATATTTTGGTTGATAACTTTTTGGGATAGGTTCGCTTAAATACCAAGATGATTTTTGAATTATATTTATATTAAATTTAGAAAGTTCATTCATAGCTTTATTACAGTTTTCTATTGGGTCAAAACCTTCTGGACTATTTATATTTGACCCAACCGCTATGATAAATTTGTTTTTCATTTTAGTTTTATAATTTAATATTTAAAGTTATGGAACCAAAAAAAAATTATAATATTTGTAATAGATTAGCCAATTATAGAACTCAAAATAAAATCTTATTTCCAGACTTTTACAATGATAGAGTTTTGGGGATAGGGTCACTTTCTAGTAAACTTTTAATTGTTGTTTGGCGCCTGGATTAAGAGAAGCAAATAGAACAGGTAAAATTTTTAATGAGGATTTTTCTGGGAATTTTCTTTTCAAGTTCTTAAACAAATATATTATTTCACAGAGTTATTCAGAATTTGAACAAATAAGCAATATAAATTGTAGAATTAAAAACGCAGTCAAATGTTTACCAGCTAATAATAAACCAAATTCATTAGAAATAAAAAAATGTAATATTTTTTAAGCTCAGAAATAAATAAAATGAAAAACCTAAGAATTATTTTAACATTAGGTCAAATTCTCACAACAGTATGGTCATTTCATTAAATAAAAACCTATTTGATTATGAATTCACACATCTTAAAAAACATAAGATTAATGATCAAATCATTTTAATTAATTGCTATCACTGTTCAAAATATAATATTAAAACTAAGAGATTAAAAATTTCTGATTTGGATAATATTTTTAAATTAATAAAAAAAATTATTGTACTTTTAGGAGTCTTTGCTTTGACCTTTCCCAATCTCTCTTTTTTATAGTTTCTCTTTTATCAACTTGTTTTTTACCTCTAGCAAAACCTAAGTTAACTTTAACAATCCCTTTTTTATTAAAGTAGCAACTCAACGGAATTATCGTATAACCATCTCTTTTTATCATTCCAAAAATTTTATTTTTTTCTTTTTTATGTAATAGTAATTTTCTAAACCTTTTTGGCTCATGATTTTGCCCCTTGGCTGCTAAATCATACTCTGGAATATTAAAATTGATTAAAACAAGTTCTCCATCTTCTTGACTTGCATAAGCTTCTCTAATACTGGCTTTTCCAAGACGTAAGCTTTTAACCTCACTACCAAGTAAAACAATCCCAGCTTCTAAAGTTTCAGTAATATTGTAATCAAATCTTGCTTTTTTGTTTTCAGCAATTGGCTTATTCATCGAAACTATATTAGCTCAGCGGACTTAAGCCCTTCTTCAACTCTTTTTTTACTTTCAGATGCTATCTCAACTATTGGTAATCTTGTATCGCTTTCACATATATTAAGCAATGATGCAGCATATTTTAATGGTCCCGGGCTTGTTTCACAGAACAAAGCATCATGAAGAGGCATAAGTTTTTGATTAATATCTTGTGCAGTTTGAATATCACCTTGTTGCCAAGCATTATGCATTCTTGATAGTAGGTTAGGTGCTACATTAGCAGTTACAGAAATACAGCCATGTCCTCCAGCAGCAAGATAAGGTAAGGCCGTACCGTCTTCACCAGACAATTGTATAAATTTATTATTAATAACATTTAAAAGACGCGTAGGACGACCTAAATCTGCAGTTGCATCTTTTAATCCAACTATTAAATCATGTTGGGACAACTGAGCCATTGTTTCATCTGTCATCCCAATTACAGATCTACCAGGAATATCATAAATTATTATAGGTTTTGAACTTACATTTGCTAATTCAGTGTAGTGAGCCAATAGTCCCGCTTGAGTAGGCTTATTATAATAAGGTGTGACAACAAGCAATCCATCTGCCCCTACATCACAAGCATGTTTTACAAATTCAATTGCTTCAGAAGTAGAATTTGAACCAGCTCCAGCTATTATCGGTACTCTTCCATTAGCTTGATCTATACAAACTTCTATAACTTTTTTATGTTCATCATGAGATAAAGTTGGAGACTCTCCGGTTGTTCCAACAGGAACTAAACCATGAGTTCCATTATCTATTTGAAAATCAATTAATTTTCTATATGCATCATAATCTACTTCACCATTTCTAAAGGGTGTTAAAAGTGCAGTATATGAACCAGTGAACAACATTTTTTACCTCAATTATTTAATATTTACAAAATTAAATCATTTATTTAATAATGGATTATTAAACATTTAGTTATATGAAAAGTCTAGTTAATTATCAAGAAATAGAAAAAGCATATAATAGAATATCTAACTATTCTATAAAGACACCGTTACTTTCATCTGACCTTTTAAATAAAGAATTTAGCTCAAACATTTTTATAAAAGCAGAAAATTTACAAAAAATTGGAGCTTTTAAATTTAGAGGAGCTATGAATTCAATTTTAAAGCTTGATGTTGCTAAAAAAAATATTCTTGCTTGGTCAAGTGGAAATCATGCCCAAGCTATTGCTTCTGCATGTTATTTGACTAATAAAAACGCTACTATAATTATGCCCGAGGACTCTCCAAATGCAAAATTAAATGGAACAAAATCTTGGGGCGCAAATATTATAACATTTAATAGATACTCAGAATCAAGAGAAGAAATTGGAACTAATTTAGCAAAAAAAATTAATGCAGAAATTATTCCTCCATTTGATCATCCAGATGTGATAAATGGTCAAGGAACAGTAGGCTATGAAATTGTAAGTAATTTAAAAAAAAATAACATAAAACCTGATATAGTATTGTGTTGCTGTGGTGGTGGTGGCCTTATAGCAGGAGTTAGCACAGCTATAAAAGAACGATATCCAAATGTCCACATATATGCTGTTGAACCTGAGGATTACAATGATACTTATTTATCATTAAGAAATAATAAAATTACTGAAGTTGATGTTTCAAAAAAATCAATTTGTGATTCATTGTTAGCTAGCAAACCAGGCGAACTGACATTTTCAATTAACAAAGAAAATTTAAGTGGATCACTTTTGGTAAGTGATTTAGAAGCATTAAAAGCAATGAAATATGCTTTTCAATATTTCAAAATGATTTTAGAACCTGGCGGAGCAGTTGCATTAGCTTCGGCATTGTTCAATAAAATTGACATTAAAAACAAAACTGTTGTGATCATTGCTTCTGGTGGAAATGTTGACCCAGAAATCTTTGAAAAATCATTAAAAACTTCAATTTAAAAATTTTATAATTTTATCAAACTTAGGTCTAATTCTTTCAACTGGATCTTCTTTTTTTTCACCTATATATATAAAACCTGCTAACTTGTCTTTAGAAATATCTCCTCCTAAATATTTTAACATTTTATCATTATAGGAATACCATTCTGTAACCCATTGTACTGCATAATTTAAAGATTGAGCTGCTATCGTTATATTCTGACAAACCGCTCCAGTAGAAAGCATCATTTCCCAACTTGGTATTTTAATACTCTCTACTGGAGAATAAATAACTGCAATAATTTTATCAGCTCGCAAAAACCTATTTTTTTCGAATAGTAATTTATCTTCATCTAAGTCAGTATTATTTTTTTTGAATTCTGGGATTAATATTTCTTCTCCAAGAGTTTTTCTCATATCGTTTTGTATAACAACTAATTTCCATGGTGATAACGCACCATGGTCAGGCACACGCAAAGCACATTCTAGAATATCATTAAGGTCACTTTCTGTAACCTTACCTGGCAACATTTTTTTTGCAGATACGGATCTTCTTTTTTTTAAAAATTTTATAATTTCATTCATGAGTAAAACCTTTCACTAAATTTAGCTTTACATATTTCTATTGTAATCTAAACAGTTAAAAGCGCATGTATTATTTTGATCCAAACTTAATTTTAATTATTATTCTATCAATAATAGCAGGTGGTCTAATGAAAGGTATTCTAGGGCTTGGAATGCCCATGGTTGCTGTTCCAATTATTGCATATTTTCTGCCTCCAACAACTGCAATGATGCTTCTTTGCTTTCCAATATTGAGTACTAACTTTCTTCAAATGCAAATACAAAAAGGGGTAGGAAGTTTAAGATTTTTTCCATTATTAGTCTTTTTAGTTATTGGACTAATTGTTGGTGGAAGATTGATTGTAGAAATTGAATTAAATACTGTTTCAATCATTATTGCTATTTCAATAATTTTTGCTGCATTAGTAAATTTTTTTGGTTTTAGAATAAATAAAATAGAAATTAAATATGAAAGACCTATCACATCAATTTTGGGATTTTTTTCAGGTATACTAGGTGGTTTGTCCACATTTTACGGACCACCAATACTGACATATTTAATATCAGTTAATTTATCTAAAGAGTTTTTTATAAGAACAATTGCTACAATGTATTTCATTGGATCAATTCCTTTATATGGATCACTATTATATCACGGTCTTGGAACATTAAATGATTTATTTGTAAGTCTTTTCTTAATTGTTCCAGCTTTAATAGGACAATATTTTGGAACAAAAATTAGACATAAACTGTCAAATGAAATTTTCAGAAAAAGTATACTTATTACTCTGATGATATTAGGTTTAATTTTATTATTTAAAAATTTTAATCATGCATAAGAAACTTAATCTTCCAAAAAAAATTTGTAAAACTTGTAAATTGGAATTTACTTGGCGGAAAAAATGGAAAAAAGATTGGGATAATGTTTTGTATTGCTCTGAAAAGTGCAAAAGAAATTCAAAGAAAAATTAATGTTTATCTAATTTAAATAATCCTCCATCCCTTTCATCATTAATTAATAAAATATGACCTTGAGGATGAACTAATACATCCCTAATCCTTCCGATTTTATTTTTTAAAAATTTAATTTCCTTACTAGGCCTTTTATTATTTAAGTTAACTATATATAAAGATTTAAATTTCAATGATCCAACTAAAATTTTATTTTTAAGAAATTTAAAATAATCATTATTATAAAATGCCATTCCAGAAGGTGCGATTGAGGGTATCCATGTCCAAATTGGTTCTTCATAGCCTTTAACAGGTTTGCTAACACCTATTTTTCCTCCCCAATATTCTTTTCCATAGGTTACAATTGGCCAACCATAATTTTTACCCATTTCTACTATATTTATTTCATCTCCACCCTTTGGCCCATGCTCATGAGACCAAATTTCATCAAATTCTTTAATGTAAATTAAACCTTGTGGATTTCTATGTCCCATTGAAAAAATTCCAGACAACCATCCTTCTCTGATAATTTTATGATTTCCTTCATAATCTATTTTAATGATACTACCTGGGTAATTTTTTGGGTTTTGAGAGTTGTTTCTGTCACCTCTGTCACCTATAGAAAATAAAATATTATTTTTGTAATTTATAAATCTACACCCAAAATGAACACCACTTCTTGATTGATACTTAGAGGAAAACATAATCTTCTTGTTTAAGAATTTGAAATTCTTTAATTCATGTCTTGCTACAATAAGATCAGAATTTAGATTTTGATAGCATGAAAAAACGTATTTTTTTTCTTTGTCCTTTACAAAAATAATATCAAGTAATCCCCCTTGTCTTTTTGAGAGAACATCATTGTAAGTTTCTTTTCCTACAATTTTTTCATTTGAAAAATTATAAATGTATAATAGTCCTCTCTTTTCAGAAACTAATATATTTTCATTATCAATTAAATCCATTCCCCATGCGTATTCAAAATCATGTAATTTTTTGATTTTTAGATCATTAATCCCTAATGCATATGATTTTGAGATAAACAAAAGATTGAATAGAATCGTAATAGTCGAATAAAGTAAAGTTTTGAATTGATACATAGATATATTTCGAATTAATATATTAAATATAATAAAAATTGAAATAAATTAAAGATGTCTATTGATTTTGAAAATATTACTGATCACACCGGAGTTAGAATTTACAATTTTGATGCTTCCAAAAATGTAGATGAAGATGACCTCAATGAAATAAAAGAACTAATGCAAAACAAGCATTTTATTTGTTTTAAAAATCAAAAGTTAGATGAAGATAGCTTGATAAATTTTTGTAAAAATTTTGGAAATTTAGAGAGTTATCCAGAAAAAAACAAAACAAAGAAAAATATTCAAATTTTTAATGTAGCTAATATTTCTGCTGATGGAGAACATTTGAATGAAAATGACCCAAGGGTTGTTTTGCAAAAAAATAATTCTAGGTGGCATACAGATAGCTCATATAGATTTTATCCTGCACTTTATTCATTATTATTTGGTAAAGAAACACTTCCAAAAGAAGCAAGCGGCGGGCAAACTCAATTTTCAAATATGCTTTTAGCTTACAAAGCTTTACCAGAAGATATTAAAGAAAAACTAAAACCTCTTCATCAAGTCCATTCATATAATGATATTAGGCGCCTTGAACCGTCACTACCTGAATTAACTATTGACGAAAAAAGAAATTTTCCACCTGTTACGCATCCACTTATAAGAGTTCATCCAGATAGAGATATGGAGAAGTCACTTTTCTTCACGTCTAATACAAGTTTAGAAATAGGTGGAATGAGTTTCAAAGAAGGTAAAGAACTGCACAAATGGCTGGTAAATTTTATCAGTAATGAAAAATTTTATTTAACTCATGAATGGGAATTAAATGATCTAATAATGTGGGATAATAGGGTTTTGTTACATAGAGTTTTACCATACGATTACTCAAAGTACAGAAGGGCTATGATTAGAGGAACTATCGAAGGAACAAAACCTGTTTATGGTCCTTTCTCTCAAATTAACTAGGAATTAAACCGCCATCTACATTAAATGATTGGCCTGTTATATTTCTTGCACCTGAAGATGATAAAAATATAACCATTGATGCAATATCATCAGGATCATTAAAGCGCCCTAAAGGTACATCTCGCATATAATAATCCATAATCTCTTTTTCAGTTTTTTTTTGCTCTTTAGCTCGTTTTGCAACCAATTTTTTAACAATATCTGTATAAGTTGGAGAAGGACAAATTGAATTCACATTAATATTATATTTACCAAGTTCTTGTGAAGCAGTTTTTGTCATGCTTAATATTGAACCTTTAGTTGCAGCGTAAATAGTATTTGAAACATCAACAAATCCTTTTGCTCCAACAGATGACATATTAATGATTCTACCACCATTACCTTGAGCAATCATTTGTTTGGCAGCTTTTTGTAGACAAAAGAAAGTACCCTTAGCATTAACATCATTCATCCATTTCCAATGTGTTTCGTCTAATTCAAACAAGCCTAAACTTTGTGTAACTCCTGCATTGTTAACCATAATGTCAAGAGTTCCAAAATGTTTAACAGTCTTCTCGATCATTTTATCTATATCTTTTACTTTAGAGACATCCATTTTAATTTTTATCTTTTTTGGTTTTTCTTTAGGCATTAAATCCAATGTTTCATCTAAAGATTTTGAATCTTTATCTGCACAAGCAACATTGTAACCCTCATTATTTAATGCGATAGCAATTGATCTTCCAATTCCGTTTCCAGCACCTGTTACACAAACATTACTATATATATCTTTCATTTTTACCTAAACTTCTTGATTAATTTCTAACATGTTAGCATTTAGATCATATAAATAAATTTGATGAAATTTTGGCATTGCATAGATTTTAGCATTCGAGAATAAAATCTTTGATTGATCTAATATATCCATTACTTTTTTAACATCCTTTACCGTAAAAGCAGGATGACCTGCAATTGATGGATTATGTGCAAAATTATTTCTAAATCCAAAACCATCATCAGGTTTTATAATGTGAAGTCCTTTATTTAGTGAAGACATAGGAAATATTGATAACTCTCTAGGATCTATACTAAAGTCACCTTTATTTTTAGGAGCAGTCCATTTACCTTCTTTTAAGTTTAAAAATTCAGAAATAAAAGATACACTTTCTCTAACATCAAGTGATTCCAAATTCATATGATGGATATACCAGTTAGATTTATCGATAAATTTTTTATAATTTTCATCAAGAACTTTATTAGATTTAATTAATTGTATTAGGTTCAAAGATGGTTCTTGAACCATGATTTTTTCAAAATCATTATTTTTTTTATGAATAAATTTAATATTTTTTTCGTTAAGTTTACGTAAAACTAAATCAAAATTTTCAATGATTAAAGTAATGAAAGTTCTTCTGCTTTGAATTGTGCCATTAAATTCTAAATCTTGTTTTGGAATATATAATCTAATACCAAAACCACCCTCACCTAAGAAAATATCATCATTATGATTTTCAAAAAAATTTTTATAAAAAAGTTTATCCTCTAATTTATTATTCAATAATCTATTATAAAAATCTTTTGATACTTCTAAATTTTTAACTGGTATTGATACGTTTAATATTTTCCAATTCATAAATATATTTCGACTTTCCAAAAAAATAGACTACTCTAATTCATTAAATAATTAAATAATTTTAATTTAGGTCAAAATTGGATTTAGCAAAAAAGAATGTCTTAGTTTTAGCAATTGCTCAAGGTTTGTCCGTTACAACAACTAACATAGGCATTATAAATACTGGTTTAGTTGGATTTGTTCTATCACCAAAACAAGAATATGCTACGCTACCTCTTTCACTACAATTCTTAACGCTAGCATTATTATTAATACCAGTTTCACTATTAATGGGTAAATTTGGAAGAAAAAAAATATTTATTTTAGGAGTTCTTTCATCTTTATTAGGGACATTAATTGTTGCTTTTTCAATATTTGATAAAAATTTTATGTATTTTATTGTTGGTTCAATTTTTATTGGCGTCTCTCAAGCTACTCAACAATTTTATAGATATGCTGCAGCAGATAATGTTCCTGACAATTTTAAAAGTAAAGCACTTTCATACGTATTAGCAGGAGGATTAATAGCTGCCATATTAGGACCAGAATTATCCAAAATATCTTATACTTTTCTTACTGAACATATATATCTTGCAACTTATTTGATTGCTGGAACAGTTCAGATTTTAAATTTATTTGTATTAGCATTTTTAAATATTCCGAAACCTAAAAAAAATATAAATGTAAAAAGACCTTTATCTGAAATTTTATTTAAAAAAGAACTTATACTAGCAATATTATCTGCAGCTTTGGGATTTTCATTGATGAGTTTTATTATGACTGCCACCCCTATTCAAATAGTAAATATTTGTAAATTAGGTAATGATGTGAACGCAAATATAATTCAATGGCACGTCATTGCAATGTTTGCTCCATCTCTTTTTACGGGGCAATTAATAAATAAACTAGGAAATCTTAAACTGATGGCTCTTGGAGTAATATGTTATTTAGTATCAATTTATTTTGGAACAATAGGTCAAACTGAATATCATTTTTGGTTATCATTATTTTTATGTGGACTGGGGTGGAATTTTTTATTTGTTGGTGGAAGTGATATTATTGCAAAGAGTACAAATCCTAAAGAAAAGTCAATAGTTCAAGGTGTCACTGACTTTATAATTTTTGGTAGTGTTGCATTTGCATCTTTTATGGGAGGTAATCTTTTAGTTTCTATTGGATGGCATATGATGCTTTATATGGCTTTAATACCAATTTTTGTTTTAGCCTTTTACATTATTTTTCTTTGGATAACTAAAGTTAATGATTCAACAATCAAAATTTAAAATGACTCATGTTTTGCTAACCAATTAATTACTTTTATTGCTGGATATATCCAAGCTAAACCTATTACTATATAAAGAAACCAATCTAAGTATTGATTGTGACCAGTAAAATAATCAATTAGATTTGTTGAGAGCCACAAGTATAAAAGAAAAAAGGGTATTAATAAGATTATAACAATAAAATGACGCCATCTTTTCATATATAACTATTTAATTATTGAATCTACTTTGTAAATAAGGATCTAAATTAATATTTGTTTTTTTATTTAAAATCAAATCTGAAACTAATTTTCCTAACTTTGGTCCAATTGTAAGACCTACGTGCTGACCACCAAATGCAAAATAAACATTTTTCATCGAATTAGATTTTCCTAAAACTGGTAGACTATCTGACGTTGAAGGTCTTTGACCCATCCAAAGATCTTCTTCTTTCCAATATAAAGAGGGAATAATATTTTTAATTAAGCTACGAATATAGTCATATCTAGATTCATTTGCAGGTGCATCAACACCAGAAAAATCTACAATGCCTGCAAATCTTAAAGTGTCATCCATTGGAGTTATTGCAATTTTTTTATTAACAATCATTAAGGGATTAGGAGGTAAAAAATTAACTTTTTTTAAAACTATATGAAAACCTCTTTCAGCTTCTATATTAACTTTGTGATTAATAGTTTTTAAAAGCCTTTTGGACCAAATTCCTGAACAAACTATAATTTTATTTGCAGAGATTATTTTACCATCTTTAAAAGTAACAGCCTGATCAGAAATTGAAGCGACCTCATCTTTTTTAAAAATACCACCTAATTTTACAAATTCTTTTTTTAACGCCCGAAGATATTTTTGAGGAGAAGAAATCCAACCATGATCATAAAATTCAATACCTGATTTATAATGATTTGATAAATAACTATACTTTCTTTTGAACTCTTGGCTGTTTATTTTTTTAAAATTAAATTTATATTTTTTTCTAATTTCTAAATCAGATTTACTTTTAAAAATTTCATCTTGATCCCTAAAAATCATTGAGATTTTACCTTTATTTATAAATTTTGATGCTTCAGTGCTTTTTGATAAAGCAAGATGTTGTTCAACTGTATCATAGGTAAGTTGATGAAGGTTTTTTATAATATTGTCAAAATTAGATTTACTGGAATTTCTCAAAAAGGGAATGGCCCACGGCAATAATTTGGGTAAATAAGAATATTTTAAAAATAAAGGAGACGATTTTGACAACAAGTAAAATGGTAAATTTCTTAATAATCCTGGTGATGATAGAGGTATAATTGATGATGCTGCTAACAAACCTGCGTTACCATAAGAGGTTTGGTTTTCGTTCCCTACATCAACTCTATCTATTAATGTTACATTTAAACCATTTCTAATTAAATTTAGTCCAGCAGATAACCCGGTAATTCCCGCTCCAACAATTAAAATATTTTTTTTCAATATTTATTCTAATCTATGCCATAAAGACTTGTTTTATCAGCTTTAGGTCTTTCCTCACTTAATGGCTTTCCATTAATTAAAAAATAATTCTGTTCTGCTATGTCAGTTACATAATCCCCTACTCTTTCAATACTTTTTGCTATAAAGAGAATATGTGTACCACTTACAATATTTTTTTTATTTCTGCTCATAGATGCCAGTACTTCTTGGTAAAGTTTTGTATTCATCTTATCTATAACAACATCAGTATCTCTAACCTTTATACTTAAATCACTATCTTTATCTTTATAAGCAATAATAACATCTTCTAACATTTCCTGTGTAACTAATCCCATTTTACCAATATTTACACCAGGTATATCATCAGAGCTTAATTCACATAATGCTTTTGTTCTATTTGAAATATTTCTAGAATAATCACCAATTCTTTCTAAAACTGTTGATATCTTTAAAGCAGATATAACTCTTCTCAAATCTTCAGCTTGAGGAGATCTTAAGGCAATTATTTCAAAACCTAATTGTTGAATTTTTTCATCTAAATCGTCTAAATTTTTATCTCTTAATATTAACTTATCAATTTCTTCAATATTTTGAGTTGAAAAATTGTCAATTGAACTAACAAACTGTTCCGTTGCGAGTTTAGCCAGCTTTAATAAATCTTTATTTAATTTATTAAGATCATCGTCAAAAGATGATAAAATATGCTCATTACCCATTTTTTTCTCTCCTTTGCTTACCCAATCCTACCCGATATATATGCTTCTGTCTGTTTATCTTTAGGCATTGTGAATATTTTTTTTGTTTCTCCAACTTCAATCAATTCACCAAGATGAAAATAGGCCGTCCTCTGAGATATTCTGGCAGCTTGTTGCATTGAATGTGTAACAATTACTATAGAATAATTTTTGCCTAGTTGATTTATTAGCTCTTCAATTTTTGCAGTTGCTATAGGGTCTAAAGCAGAACAAGGTTCATCCATTAGAATTATTTCTGGGCTAACAGCAATTGCTCTTGCAATACATAATCTTTGTTGTTGCCCTCCTGACAAACCTGTTCCAGGAGACTGTAATCTATCTTTAACTTCCTCCCATAACCCAGAATCTTTTAAAGAATTTTCAACAATAAAATCTAATTCTTCTTTCGATGATGAAAGCCCATGTATTTTAGGACCATATGCTACATTTTCATATATTGATTTTGGAAAAGGATTGGGTTTTTGAAAAACCATCCCTATTTTTGCTCTTAAGGTTACAACATCAATTTTTTCATCATATATATCTTCTTTATCAAGTGAAATACTCCCTTTTACTTTACAAGTATCTATTGTGTCATTCATTCTATTTAGACACCTTAAGAAAGTTGACTTGCCGCACCCTGATGGTCCAATGAATGAGATAATTTCTCTTGATGCTATATCTATTGAAACATCTTTAATAGCTTGTTTCTCACCATAAAAAACATCCACATTTCTACAAATAATTTTTGGGTCTTTTGAAAAAATTTCTCCAATAGTTTTTGTTTTCACATTATTTATATTTGAATTACTAACCATTACTTCCTACCACCTTCTTTCTAGTTTTTTTCTAAGAATTACAGCAGCTGCATTCATAAAAATTAGAAAAACTAATAAAACAATAATAGCTGAA
Source organism: uncultured SAR116 cluster alpha proteobacterium (assembly GCA_902615025.1). Lineage (GTDB taxonomy): Bacteria > Pseudomonadota > Alphaproteobacteria > Puniceispirillales > Marisalimonadaceae > TMED54. The sequence goes on from CACMNV010000003.1 coordinate 19,084, forward strand.
CTAGTTTTTTGAATAAACATTCTCTCTGCAAAATCAGCCCACATAAAAATTTGTACAGGAAGAACTGTACCTGGATCTGTAACACCTCCTGGTATATCAACAATAAATGCAACCATTCCAATCATTAACAATGGAGCTGTTTCACCTAATGCTTGTGCCATACCAATTATCGTTCCTGTAAGCATTCCTGGCATAGCTAAGGGTAAAACATGATGAAAAATAGTTTGTAGCTTAGATGCTCCTATTCCATAAGCAGCATCTTTTATACTAGGAGGAACTGCCCTAATTGCAGCTCTGGATGATATGATTATAGTTGGTAATGTCATCAAAGCTAGAACCATACCACCTAACAACGGAATAGATCTAGGCATTCCAAATACACCTATAAATATAGCCAAACCTAAAATACCAAAGACAACTGAAGGGACTGCAGCTAAATTGTTAATATTAACTTCAATAATTTCGGTTATCCTGTTTTTTGGAGCAAATTCCTCTAAATAAACAGCAGTTGCAACACCTAAAGGAAATGCGATGATAAAGCAAACTGCTAGAGTTAACATTGAACCAATAAAAGCACCTTTAATTCCAGCTATTTCTGGAGATCTTGATGCGCTTCCTGTCAAAATATAATCACTAAACTTATAGGAAATCCTGTTTTCAGCAGATAACTTATCGACAAATTTTATTACTGTGTCATTAATCCTTCTCTCTGAAGATGGTGTTTCTCTTTTAATATATCCTCTTAAAAAACTATCTATATCATCATCAACAGCAAAAGTGATTGAAATGGTTTTACCTAGAATTTTTGAATTATCTAAGACCATTTTAGATATTCTTACATCAGCGTTAGAGGATATGATTTTTTTTGCAGCTTTTTTTTCTTTTCTTCCTTTAGGGTTTATAACCTTATATAGCGATTCAAGAACTATTGACCGAGCATCACCATTATAAAGGGATTCTGGTGAAAGATCTCCTTTTGGATCAAGTCTATCTCTATCTAAGTACACATCCAAAGTAACATAGTATTGAAAGAAACCAGGTATACCTTTAGAAAATATTGAAACAAATAAAAAAATTAAAAAACTTACTGCTAATCCTATCGCAATTCTACCATATGTTTTCAATCTAGCATCTTTTTTTCTTCGTCTTATAACTGATGATGCGACGATCTTGCTAGCTTCATCTGCTGTTAGCATTTTTGAGTTATTTTTATTCATACTGTTCTCGATATTTTTTAACTACGTGTAACGCATAAAAATTTAAAATCAGTGTTATTACAATCAAAGTTAATGCTAGTGCAAATGCTGATAAAGTCTTTGCAGATTCAAACTCTTGGTCACCAACTAAAATTGTAACAATTTGAGCTGTAACTGTAGTCACTGCATCAAGAGGGTTAAATGATAAATTAGCTGCAAGGCCAGCTGCCATTACAACAATCATGGTTTCTCCAATTGCTCTTGAGACTGCTAAGATAATACTTGCAATAATTCCCGGAAGTGCTGCAGGAATAATAACATTTGTAATAACTTCATTCTTTGTAGAACCTAAACCATATCCAGCATCCCTAAGAGACTGGGGCACAGCGTTAATTACATCATCAGACAACGAGGATATAAAGGGAATAATCATTATTCCCATAACAAATCCTGCAGCTAAAGCTGATTCTGAAGCTACATCTAAACCTATAAGAGAGCCACCATTTCTCATCAATGGAGCAACAGTTAATGCAGCAAAAAAACCGTAAACTACAGTCGGTATACCAGCTAAAATTTCAAGTAAAGGTTTGAAAATTGATCGCTCTTTTTTATTTGCATATTCAGACAAATAAACAGCGCTAAATAATCCAATTGGAACTGAAACACATAGAGCTATTAGAGATATTAAAAAAGTCCCTACAAACAGTGGAACTGAACCATATGAAGCCAAGCCTTCTTGTCCAGAACCTGCTCGTTCAGCTCCTTCAAATTGTGGATTCCATGTTAATCCAAATAGAAATTCTGACGCAGGTATAATTGCAAAAAAACGTAAAGACTCAAAAATTACAGAAAATACAATTCCTATTGTTGTTAAAATTGCTATGATTGAACTAAGTCCTAAAAGAGAAATAATAATTTTTTCAACAGAATTTCTTGACCTAAATTCTTGGTGTATGTTTTTAAAACCCAAATATCCAATTCCTAAAGCTAAAGAAATTGAACAGAAAAAATTTAAAATTAAAGATTGATTATTCCATTCAATCATTTGATTTGAAGCTATAGTAACCCAATCAGGTTGTTCTCCAAAGTAAATACCTCTAACTGCATTATCAATCTGCGCAAGTACAATTATTTTATTAAAATCAGGAGAATTCAAAATTTCTTTTGGAACGAATTCCATAATTAAATTAGAAAATAAGATCCCATCAAATACCAATATTAGTAGATATGAAAAAAGTGATGGTATAATTGAATATAGAGCTACATATATACCATAATAATGAGGTAAAGAATTTAGTTTTAATTGTTTGTTTTTTAGAGACAAAGCGGTTTTATTTCCAAAATAAAACCATAGTAATGATATAAGAAGAAGTAGTATAAGCAATGTATATTCGTTCACTTATTTACCCCTTTTAAATGAGATGAGACTACCATAGACATAGTAGTCTCACAAGTTTATAAGCTTATTTTTTTAACATATCTGCAGTTAAAACAGGAAGTTCTTTCATTGCCTTTGCATACTTTGCTCTTTCTGCAGCAGGCATTGGTATCATGCCAGCATCAGCCAACATGCCATCATTACCCCAATTAGCTACCCATTTATCCATATATTTATCAATACCCTTAATAACTCCTATGTGTTGATGTTTAACATAAAAGTAAAGAGCTCTTGATACAGAGTAGTTATTACCTGCGATATTTTCGAAAGTTGGAGCTGTCTTACTAATTATTGCACCTTGGAGTGTGTCAGAATTTTGATCTAGATATGAAAAACCAAAGATACCATAAGCGTTTGGATCTTCTTGAAGTTTTTGTACAATTAAATTATCTTGCTCACCAGCTTCAATAAAAGCACCGTCAGTTCTCATAGCCCTACACTTTTTTCCTTTTTTATCGCCTCTGGCTTTTGATGCAGCTTTTGCTTCTTTGTCTTTTGCACAATAACCTTTTTGGTTTACCATTTCTGCATAAGAAGCTCTTGTACCAGAAGTTGTTGGTGGACCATAAACTCTTATTTCAATGTCTGGTAATGAAGGATTAATATCACTCCATTTTTTATATGGATTATCAACCCATTTACCGTTCATTGGAATTTTAGCTGTTAACGCTTTTCCAAGGTCAGCTTTAGATATTTCTAACAACTTCCCTTTTTTAGAATTAGCAACAACAATTCCATCATATCCAACTTTAATTTCAGTTAGCTTAACTTTATTTTTATCGCAAAAAGCTAATTCTTTTGCCTTCATTCTGGATGATGCATTTCCAATATCGATAAATTTAGTACCAATTCCTTCACAAACACCTTTCTTACCAACTGAAGAACCACCTGATTCTACAACTGGTGTTTTGATTGTTGGATCTTTTCCAAAAGTTTCAGCAATAATGGTCGCAAAAGGCAGCACTGTAGATGAACCAGCAATGCTAATATGCTCTCTTGCATTCGAAGCTGTCGCACTCAAAGCAAATGCAAAAACAGCAATGATTAATTTTTTTAACATAAATACTCCATAAAAATTTTATTCTTGATGACTGATTCGCATTGCAAATATATTAAAATAATATTACATTTTTGTTACAAAATTGTATAAAACCCTTTTTTTAAATTATAGTAAATAGTTAAAAATAATCTGGATATTAAATTGCAAGAATTTAAATTTTTAAACTATCAAATTAACTCTCAAATTGCAGAAATAATTATAAATCGACCACCATTAAATGCATTTAATATTCAACTTCTCGATGAAATATTAAGCTCTTTAGAATTAGCAAAAAATGATAGGACTGTAAGAGCAGTCTTAATTAAAAGTAATCTTGAGAAAATATTCTGCGCTGGTTTAGATCTTGATATTCTAATTGATAAACCAATTTTAAAAGTAAGAGAATTTCTTGAAAGACTCTACGTCAAACTTTGGGATATACAATATAATATGGGAAAGCCGACAATAGCTGTCGTAAACGGTTCTGCTAGAGGAGGTAGAATGACATTAGCGATTTCTTGTGATGTTATTTTAGCCTCAGAGGATGCATCTTTTGGCTACCCAGAGATAAATTTAGGGCTTCCACCTGCTATACATTTTATTCATTTGCCTAAAATTATAGGTAGGTATAAAGCTTTTGAATTACTTTTTAGTGGCCAAACATTCGGAACTAAAGAAGCATTTTCAATGGGGCTAATTAATAATATTTTTGTTAAATCAAAATTAAATGAAGAAGCAGAAAAATTGGCATTAACATTTTCTCAAAAATCAGCTAATTCTATGAGATTAAGTAGAGCTGCTTTTATGAGAGCAAATGATTTTGATTATAGAAGAAGTGTTGCTAATGCTGTTGAAGACTTTTGTAATGCAACTGTTACTCCAGATGCTCAAGAAGGGTTAAAAGCATTTTTAGAAAAAAGAACTCCTAATTGGGATTAAATTTAAGAAATTAATAAATATGTAATATTTGTCTGATAGTAAAACTTATGAAAAATGTTAACTTTGCAATAAATGGCTTAGGTAGAATAGGTAAATTACTTTTTCGTGCTTTATTTGATAAAGGCCTATCTATTAAATTGGTTAATGAGATAAATGGTAATTTAGAGATTAATTCTGAATTATTAATTCATGATTCTATTCATGGTAAATGGGATAAAGATATATTCCTCAATAAAAATGATTTAAAGATAAATAATAGTATTATTAAATTTTCAAACTATGAAAATTTAAATGATATTCAACTATCGGATATTGATATTTTAATTGATTGTACCGGAAAAAATAAAAATTTCGAATACTTAAGTAATTACATAAAAAATGGCGTTAAAAAGGTGATTGTTTCTGCTCCAATAGATGATCCAAAAATATTAAATTTAGTGTATGGCATTAATCACTATTTATATAATGAAAATGAACATAACATCATTACAGGAGCAAGTTGCACAACAAATTGCATAGCTCCTATTGTAAAAGTTATTCATGATAATCTCAAAATTAATCATGGATCAATAACAACAATTCATAACATCACAAATAGTCAAACTATCATTGATAAGCCTTCTTCAAATCTTAGAAGATCAAGAGCATCAATGACAAATCTTATTCCAACAACTACAGGTTCTGCTAAGGCCATTAATCTGATCTACCCTGACTTAAAAGGTAAATTAAATGGGCATGCTATCAGAGTACCTGTAATTAATGCCTCTTTAACAGACTGTGTTTTTGAAGTTAAACAAAACACTTCTAAAGAAGAAGTTAATAAACTTTTAAAAGAAGCATCAAAAAATAAATTAAAAAACATACTTGGGTATGAAGAAAAATTATTAGTTTCATCTGATTATTTAAATGATCCAAGAAGTACAATAATTGATGCAGATTCAACAATGGTAGTTAATGAAACTCATGTTAAAGTTTATGCTTGGTATGATAATGAATGGGGCTACGTAAATAGATTAGCTGATATCGCAAGTATGGTTGGGAAATCAATTTGTTAAGCTCAATTAACTTCAAAGACAAAAATATTTTTTCATATTTACTAGTAACTATATCCTATTGGTCTTTTATGTTGACTGATGGGGCATTAAGAATGCTGGTATTATTACATTTTCATGTTTTAGGTTTTAACCCAATACAACTAGCTTATCTTTTCTTATTATATGAATTCGCTGGTATTGTAACCAATCTTTCAGCAGGATGGCTTGCATCAAAATTTGGTTTAAATATTACACTTTTTTCAGGATTAATTTTACAAATAATTTCTTTATTATTGTTAACTCAGGTAAATGAAAATTGGACTATTTTAGCTTCCGTTGTTTTTGTTATGTTTGTCCAGGGTTTATCTGGTGTCTCAAAAGACTTAACAAAAATGAGTTCTAAAAGTGCTGTGAAATTACTAGCACCAGAAAAAAATACCAAACTATTTAAATGGGTTAGCTTTTTAACTGGTTCAAAAAATACAGTTAAAGGGTTAGGTTTTTTTATTGGTGGACTTTTACTATACCTATTTGATTTTCAAACTTCCCTTGTAATCATGAGTATTATTTTATTTGTAGTACTTATTATATCTTATATTACAATACCAAAAAATTTGGGGACCATAGATAAAAAAGTAAAGTTTTCAGAGGTATTTTCTAAAAATAAAAATATCAATTTCTTAAGTTTGAGTAGAGTGTTTTTATTTGGTGCTCGTGATGTATGGTTTGTAGTGGGACTGCCATTATTTTTTTATTCAATTTTATCTGATGGCTCGGTAAATAATAATAAAAATGCTTTTTTTATAATCGGATCATTTTTAGCGTTTTGGATAATAATCTATGGTATTATTCAAACTCTAACACCTAAATTGACAAAAAATCAAATTTCAAAAACTTCTTCAGTACAAGTCGCTAAAAACTGGAGTTTATATTTGTTTCCAATTCCAATAATTTTATTCTTTTTACTTAAATTGCATCCATCTAATGAAAATTTTAATTTAGTTATTACAATTATAATTTTATTGGTTTTTTGTATTTTCTTTGCAATAAATTCATCTCTTCATTCCTTTTTAATTTTAAAATTTACTGATAAAAAAAGAGTTGCTTTAGATGTAGGCTTTTATTATATGTCCAATGCTGCAGGAAGATTAGTTGGAACTTTATTTTCTGGATTATCATATACATTTGGTGGTATGGAATTTTGTTTATTCATAAGTTCAGTTTTTCTTTTAATTAACAGACTTAGTATGAGTAATATTAAAGAACAATAAAACCACATTTCTTTTATTCATAATTTAAGTATTAAAAAACATAGTATATAATTATTATAATTTATTAAAACTATTCTGAGGAACTGAGCATGAACGAAATAGTAAAAGTTTACTGGCAACCAGGTTGTTCAAGTTGTTTAAAAACAAAAGAGTTTCTTGAAATAAATAATATTAAATTTGAATCAATAAATATATTAGAAGATCCAAGAGGATTTAAAGATTTAGAAAAGTTTGGCTTAAGGATGGTTCCTATTGTTATTAAAGGAGAAAACTGGGCAAATGGTGCTGTTTTTAGAGATGTAGCAAAAGTTGCAAAATTCACTTATAACGAGCATAGAATGCTTGAGCCTAACATCATTTTTTCAAAAATTATTCAAATCAACGAAATTACATGTTCTTTTTTAAAACAAATACCAGTATCAAAATTAGATGTTATATTACCAGGACGACCAAGGTCATATAGACAGTTAATTTATCATATTTTTAATATTCCAGAGGTCTTTTTAAATTACTTTCAAAATGATACCCCTTACACTTATGAAGCTTTACTATCAATACTACCTGATCAAATTAAAGATGAAAACGATCTCTATAATTATGCTGAAGATATTAAGTCAAGATTTGAAAGTTGGTGGTTTAATGAAGGAAAGAATTTTGGTTTTTCGAAACCAGCTAATGTGTATTATGGAGAGGTTTCATTTCATGAAGTACTTGAAAGAACAGCCTGGCATTCAGGTCAACATTGCCGGCAAGTTGAATTACTTCTTAAGGAGAAGCTTAATATAATTCCAAAAATTGCATTAAATGAAACTTTGTTTGCAGGACTTCCTATGCCATCTAATATTTGGGATAACGAAAGATCTTTCTCTGAAAGTTCTTATGATGGTCAAGTTAAAGAAGATTTAAGTATAAAAGAATAATTTGTTATTCTTATTTAATTAAAGTTTAAGACCTGAGAAGTATTCTGACTTATTATAAATATCCAAACAAAAATTTGATAAAAACCTATCTTTGAAAGGATGACCACACAAAAGAATTCCAACTGGCATTTTATTATCATCTAAACCAGTCGAACAACTAACAATAGGTCCTGACAAAGCTGTCCATGGGGCAATATATTTTGGTTCTCCTGTACTTTCTAGACCAACAGGAGCTGAATTTGGAATAGCAGGAAAAATAAAAATCGTATTTTTATTAAAAGAAGAAAAGAATTTATTTATAGATTTATTAAGTTTTGATTTGGTTTCTGTATATTTTTCAATGTCTATCTGTAATCCATCTTTTATAATTTGAAGAAGTCTAGGCCCAATTAATTCTTCAGGATGATTAAGTAAAAATTGTAAATTTTTTCCTGTTTCATAAATTAACATTTCCCAATGCAAATCTAATAAATCGTTAAACTTCACTGGAGACACTTTTTCTTCAACATTAAAACCTAGTCCTTGTAACATAGACTTAGTCTCTTCAATTTGTTTTGATACATTAGGATTAATATCTGACGTTAATTCATCTGTTATGCTAATTATATTCACATCATTCTTATCCAAAGATTTCAAAGGTAACTTGTCATTTAATGACACAGAGTTATAGCCATAACATGCGTCTGCTATTGACCATCCATAAAATCCAGGTGTGTCAAAAGACGGAGCTAATGGAGATATACCATAAGTAGTTATTGTACCGTTTGTGGGCTTAAAGGCTGAGATGCCACAATAAATTGCAGGTCTATTTACAGATGCCATGGTTTGGGTTCCAACTGACATTGGGACTGTTCCACTTGCAACAGATGAACCAGATCCACTACTCGATCCACCTGGTGTATGATTTGGGTTATGTGGATTTCTTGCTGGAGATGGATCATAAAATGCAAATTCAGTTGTATGGGTTTTACCCAAAATAATTGCTCCAGCAGACCTTAAAGCTAAAACAACACCAGAATCTAATTTTGAAACTTCTGTATCTCTAAAAGCCTTACAATTAAATTCAGTTTTAAATCCTTCAACATAAATGATATCCTTAATCCCTACAGGAATGCCGTGAAGAGGGCCTAAAATATTATTATCTATTACTTGTTGCTCTCTTAATTTTGCTGTTTCAATAGCTTTTTCAAAATCATAGCTCTTCCATTGTTCAATATCTTTTTGTGTATCGTTAATTCTATTTATGTAGCTATTGATTAGATCAACAGGAGAGAGTTTTTTATCTTTGATGTCATTAAATAAATCTTGAAGATTGCCAGGATTTTTTACAAAATTTGAAGACATTTTTTTTCCTATAATTAAGTGGATACACCAAGAAATTTTAAAGTGAGTTTTTTATTTTTAGATAGTTCTTCAGACTTTCCTTCAAATACTATTTCTCCTTGATCTAAAATATAAACTCTATCAGCTACATCCAAAGCAGTTTGAAGATTTTGTTCAACAAGAATAATACTCATACCCTCTTTTTTTAATTTAATAAGCATTTCTTTTACGTCTTCAACAATCATTGGAGCCAGTCCTTGAGAAGGTTCATCTAACATTATAACAGATGGATTAATTACCAAAGATCTTCCAATCGCGAGCATTTGTTGTTCACCACCAGATAGTGAATTACCATTTCTAAATTTCAATTTTTCAAGTTTTGGAAAAAGTTGAAAAACATCATCAATATTCCATTTAGAATGTTTTAAATGAAATATTTTTAAATTCTCATATGCTGTTAATGTTGAAAATATACCTCTGCTTGCTGGGACAAAAGAAATTCCTTTTTTAGCAACTTCATGAGGCTCGAAATTTGTGATTTCTTCACCTTTTAAAACTACACTTCCATCACTTGAATGAGCAAGACCCATAATACTTTTAATTGTCGTTGTTTTTCCAGCACCGTTTCTTCCTAAAATACTAATGATCTCACCTTCATTCACATTTAAGCTAACACCTTTTAACATGTGTACGAGACCGTAGTATGTATGTAAATTTTTTATTTCTAAATGCATTATTTTCTTCCTAAGTAAGCATCTTGAACTTTTTTACTATTTTTAATTTTATTAGGAGAACCTTCTTCTATTTTTTCCCCAAAATTTAAAACAGTAATTATTTTAGAAATTTCCATAACAATATGCATTTTATGTTCTATTAATAATATTGTATATTTTTTGGAAAGTTGCCTGATAAGCTCAGTCATTTCAACAGTAGCTTCTGGCGCAAGACCTTGTGTTGGTTCGTCTAATAATAATAAATCAGGTTTAGCTCCAAGTGTAATAGCCATCTCTAACATACGTTGTTGTCCATGTGATAGTTCTTCGGCTTTATCGTCAATTTTATGGGATAGTCCAACGTCACTTACAATTTTTTTTGTTTCTTTATCAATAGCTTCAAAGTCATTCATTGATTTGAAAAGATCGATTTTACTTTTATGACTACATGAAAAGATCGATGCCCATACATTTTCTTTTACCGTTAATTTTGGAAAAACATTTGTTATTTGGAAACATTTGGCAATACCCATATGAGGTAATTTATAACTTTCAAAGCCAGTAATATCTTTATCTTTATAATATACGTAACCATCAGATGGAGGAATTACACCAGAAATCATATTAAAAAATGTTGATTTACCTGCTCCATTAGGGCCAATGATAGAATGTATTGTTCCTTCTTCTACTTCAATACTTATATTAGAAACAGCAGAGACATTTCCAAAATTTTTAGTTAAGTTTTGTATTTTTAATATCTTGTTCATGTTCCGTTTTTCTTGAAATTGCTTTATACTTTTTGAAAAGGTTTTCAAGTAATTCACTCATACCCCCTCTAAAGTATAAAACTACAATTGCAAATATCACTCCCATAATTAACGGCCATCTCGCCCAAATAATTGAGAAAGTATCAGACAACCAAATATATCCAACCACACCAATAAGAGGTCCAAGGAAACTACCAACTCCTCCAAAAAGTGTCATAAAAATTATATCTCCAGATTTAAGCCAATGAATTTGATCAATGGGTACCATACTATGAATTAATACATAGAGAGATCCTGCTAATCCTGTAAATGTGCTCGCTATAGAAAATGATATTAACTTATAATATCTTACGTTATAACCTATCGCTTCTGCTCTACTTGCATTTTCTCTAATAAGTTTAAAAATCAAACCCAATGGTGATGTAACGATTTTGTACAATGCTAAGACAGCTAGTAAAAACATTATCGCGGTAAAAATATAAAATGTTAGTTGAGAGTCTATATAAGTAGGTCTTTCAACACCCACAAGGCCATCTTCACCTCCGGTAACTTCAGTCCAAACATATGCTATAAAATAAAACATTTGATTAAAAGCAAATGTTAGACAAATAAAATATAGGCCCTCTCGTTTAACACAAAAATAACCAACAAATAAAGAAATTATAAAAGAACCTAAAGTTGCTACAGGTATGGCTAAAAATAGAGGGAACCCACCCAGTAGCATTAATCCAGATATGTAAGCTGATGTCCCAAAAAACAATGCTTGTCCAAAAGATAGCATACCAGTGTAACCCAACATAATATTTGTAGAAATTGCTACAATGCCAAAAATTAACATCTCTGTAATAGTTGCATTAGGAAATAGAAAAGGACCTACAAACAAAAATATTATTAATGCTATAAAACTATATTTATTTTGTATCATCTCACACCAAAAAGACCTTGAGGTCTAAAAATTATTGTTAAGCCCATCATCACATATATCACAACATTTGTTGCTTCTGGAAACCATATGGTAGCCGCTCCTTGTGATAGTCCAATTAAAATTCCTGCAATTATAGCTCCCGGTATACTTCCCAAGCCTGCAACTACAACAACCACAAAACATATTGGTAAGATATCTAAACCCATCGATGGAGTAAGTCCCATAATTGGAGCAGAGAGGGCGCCAGCTAAGCCAGCTAGATAAGCACCTAAACCAAATGTATATAAGAAAACCATATTTACGTTAATTCCTAGAACTTTGACCATATCTCTATTCTCAATTCCTGCTCTCAGAATTGCTCCTAAATTAGTTTTGGTTAAAAATAAATAAAGACAAATTATCATAAAAAACGCAAAACATATCAAAACTAACCTATATTTTGGATATATTAAAAATCCAAGATCTATAGCACCACTTAAACTTGGAGGTGCTAAAAGAGAAAAACCAATTGGACCCCAAAATATTATAATAATTTCTTGTATTATAAGAGCACATGCGAATAAGAATAAGAGCTGGTAATCGTGATGCGCATGATACAACCTTCGGACTCCTTGACTTTCTAAAATAAACCCAACCAAAACAACTAAAAGAGGCGATAAAAACATTGCAAAATAAAAAGAACCTGTAATTTTGGCAATAGTATAGGCAAAATATGCACCTAAAGCATACAGAACACCATGAGCAAAATTAGGTATGTTTAGTACTCCTAATATTAATGTCAAGCCGACACCAACCAGAGCGTATAACATGCCAAGTCCTAAGCCGTTTAAAATTTGAGATATAATCAAAAAGGTCATAATATTCTTTTAAAAGTTTAAGACGGCATGAAAATGCCGTCTCTTTTTATAGTATTAATGCTTAAAATGATCCAATATCTTCGCACATATTAATATTCTTTGGCTGTTCAGTAGAACTTACATCTACAACTTCAGCCATGTCATATTCATTTTTCATATCATTTTTCTTCTTAGTCTGAAGTACAAAAAATGGACGAACAGTCTGATGATTTCTACCTCTAATTTCAAAATCACCCACAAAGTTCTTTCCTTTATGTTCTTCTAGAGCAGTTATGACCTTTTGAGGTTCTGTACTACCAGATTTTTGCATACCTAATAAAGTCATTTTCATAAGACCATATCCTGCTGCACCTGCATATCCAGGAGGAACACCTTTGAATTTCTTTTTGTAAGCCTCAACAAACTTTTTATTATCAGGATTATCTATAGTGTAATAATAGTTAGAGCCAACAATAAGATTTTCCCTAGCTGCAGGGTCAAGTTGGATCAGCTCTTCAAAGCCAGAAGACCAAGACATTATGACCGGTTTCTTTGGCGTAAAACCAAAGTTATTTAATTGTCTAACTGCTGAAATGGCATCTAAACCAAAGTTAATCATATAGACCGCATCTGGATTTTTTGACATAGCCTTAGTGATAAATGTTGAATATTCTCTGTGACCTAATGGATGTCTATCTACACCTACAACTTCTAAGCCATATTTTGGTGCTAAACTTTCAACATATTTTTGTAATGTCCATCCAAAAGCATAGTCAACTACAAATAAATATATTTTTTTTGCATTAGGATTAGCTTTTTTAAAGATTTTTAGATCTGCATCCATAGCGGTCCATGCATTTGCCGCCCACATAAAAGCATATTTGTGACATTTTTTTCCTGAAATGTCCTCTGTACCACCAGAAAAATAATACATAACTTTATTTTTCTTTGCTACTTCAGTTACTGCTAATGCTACGCCTGAAGACCATGGTCCAATAATAAATTTTACACCTTCCGTATCTATAGCTTCTTGCGCTCTTCTGGCAGCAGGACCAGCTTTGGTTTCACTATCTCTAGTAACATATTTTATTTTTTTTCCGTTGATTGTATAATTTACTTCTTCAAGAGCTATTCTTGCTCCTTGATCTGTTAATTTCCCAGAATCTGCATAAGGACCACTAAATGGAAATAATCCTAAAATATTAACAGTATCTGACAATGATAGACTTGACGAAATTGAAAATAAAATACTAAAAAATATAGTCGTCATTTTCAATCTTAAGCCATAAAGGAATGATACCTTCATAAATTTCTCCTTCTTAATTAATTAACTTATTACTTAAAGAGTTTAAGTAATTTACGTTAGTAGTAATAGTCTGACGTGATATCACATACTCTGCAAATAAGAATCTTAAAATTTTAATTTTTGGCTAAATAATAGACAATTTCAGGATTTTATTCTAATAAATCTTTTTTTAAAGATTACAAAGAACAGAATATATATCTATTTACTGTACTTAACACGTTTAGAGTAATTAATATTTTAACCATTTACCTTTAGCTTATGAACATGTAAAAATTCGTCATATCTACTATACCAGTACCATCTTTATTCTTTTTGACTTAAATTACATCCATACAATGTAAATTTTAATTTAATTATTACGATTATAATTTTATTAGTTTTTTGTTTATTCTTTGCAATAAATTCGTCTCTTCATTCCTTTTTAATTTTAAAATTCACAAATAAAAAAAGAATCACTTTAGATGTTGGCTTCTATTAAATGGCGAATGCTGCAGGAAGATTAATTGGTACTTTATTTTCTGGATAATCATATACATTCGGTGGAATAGAGTTTTGTTTGTTTGTTAGTTCTGTTTTTCTATTAATTAATAGATTAAGCATAAATAAATTAGAAAATTAAATAATATCATAATGATTTTGCTTAAGTAGGATTTATTTGATAAATTTTATTATGTCTAAATATTGTCCAACATGGATCATTGATTGCATTATTGCAGAAGCCTCAATCGACTTTATTGAACTTGAAGTTGGGTTAGAATTTATATCTAAAAAATATACTGAGGGCATTAGAAATATTTATGATGATGTAGAAAATGTAAATATTTATGAAGGCGTAAAAAGGATGGTAGAATTTTGCGTCAGCGAAGAACTAAATGAAAATTCTAATATAATATTATCTCAATTTTCATATTATAAGTTTTATTTTGTTAATAAAAATACTCAAAGAAATTTTTCGACTCTATTTAGCAATCCCTTTTTTTCTAAAGTACCTCGTTTCATTACTGAAGAGGATACACTTAAAAATTTTTATTCATTTTTAAAAATTTACAAAAAATTTAAGTTTGTTCATTATAAAGAAGGTTGGTGTCTAAAAACACAAGATGAAAATGAAGATTTAAAAAATCTAGCATCTCAGCCTCTATCAGAAGATATTTTACAAACGTTAGTTGATGTAAAGAAAGATCAAGAATTTCAATCTGATTGGTTTAAAAAAAAATAGATATATAAAAGATTAATTAATATAATTATGACTTAATTTACCCACATTAATTACATCTTGTTATTTTCATAGTTAGTTTTATAGATATCCGTCAAACCCTTAATTAATTCAGAGTATTTTTTTTTAAAATTTTGTAAACTTGATAGTTCACATTTGTGAACAAATTGGGTTTTACCTTTATAATTTGAAATTAAATCTAATGAAACTCTATTTAATTCCTTTTTATTACTTCTTTCTCTAAACTTTAAATCATCAATAAGCAAAATCTTTTTTTCTTCAAACAAATATTTTCCATTGTTAGTTACATCTATAAATATTTTGAAATCAGCTTCATCGAAGGTAATTTTGACTGCAGTTTCAATAAACTTTCCATTGTTTAAGAAATAAAATGAAAAATTTTTATGTAAATTTTCTTTTAGTTTTTTATTGTCAAAATTTTGTAAATTTTGCTTTTGATTTTCATTTTCCTTTTTGCATATCAAATATGTCTCATTTTTAAAAGCAAAACTTTGATTAGAAAAAATTATAAAAATCAAACTTAATAAAAAGGGTTTAATAATTTTTTTCATGTAATATTAACGATTAATCAAAACTAAAGTTTAATAATTATATCAAAGATTATCAATATTTTTAGGTAAAATAGTATTTGCTCATTTATCTAATAGAAATTAAAAATTTGGTCGGAGCTAAGACTTGAACTCCCAAATTTCTTACTCCAAGTCAGGTACACTATCATTGCACGCTATGGAACTTAAAGCAAAATATTAGTATAATCCCCTACTCTAATCCATTATAAATAATTGATATATAATGATAACATTGAAAATTTCTTTGATAACAATTTTTAAGTTTAATAATTTACGTTTATACATATCAAAATAAAATTTATTGATTTCATTAATGAATACAGTTATTTATTAGTATTGATTTTATAATTTGTTGTAAGGATCAATTATGTCTCGACGCAAAACCATTCGATTTGGTGACTATATCCAAGCAATGTCAATCGACAGTCAAAAAATTCCTTACCAAGAATTAATGCCAGAGCCATTATTTGATCGTCATGGCAATGAACATCCACAACCAGTTCCAAAAATGAAATTGGGTGGTGGTGATATTATTAAAATTTTACAACCCTATCTGTCTACACGATTTATAGATCAAGCACGTGCAGTTGTTCCACTGGCAATTTATCTAGCTCTTTTCCAATATTTGGTTCTACAAACACCTGTTATGGATGCAAGTATAATTGCGGGCGGATTATTTGCAGTTATGATTGGCTTAATGATGTTTATGGAAGGCTTAAAGCTCGGTCTGATGCCTTTTGGTGAGATAATCGGAAATACTTTGCCACGTAAACTACCATTGGCTGGCGTACTGTTTATCGCATTCTTATTAGGAATTGGAGTGACATTTGCCGAGCCAGCAATTGGCGCATTACAGGTAGCTGGATCAATTGTTGATCCAAAACAGGCACCTTATTTATTTACACTACTAAATGATCGTTCTGGCGCAACTGTTTTACTTGTTGGACTTGGAGTTGGTTTGGCGGCAGTTCTTGGTACAGTGAGATTTTTAAGAGGTTGGAGTTTAAAACCGATGATTTTTTTAAGTGTTGTACCTACTTTGATTTTAAGTGTTATCGCTTTTATGGACCCTGAACTAACAAAAATTGTCGGTTTGGCATGGGATTGTGGAGCAGTTACAACTGGACCAGTGACAGTGCCATTAGTCCTTGCACTAGGTATCGGTGTTGCAGCAGCAGCCGGTAAAGGTGCTGATTCTTCATTGTCTGGCTTTGGAATTGTAACATTGGCATCAGTGTTCCCAATTCTTGGCGTTTTAATACTAAGTTTTTACACAGCCTACACCGTGCCGCCAGAACTGATTATTGAAAAAGCGGCTGAAATTAAATTGGCAGTTCAGACTGCAACCACACAGCCACAATGGTATGAAGTAACTCCTTGGACAGAAGTAATCTTAGGCGTAAGAGCCATTGTACCATTGGTGATTTTCTTGGCAGTGGTGCTATTAGTCATTTTACGTGAAAAGTTAAAAAATGCCTTCATTACTTACTATGGTATTATACTAGCTGTTGTTGGAATGTGTATCTTTAACGTTGGTTTAACCTACGGTTTAGCAAAACTGGGAGATCAATCTGGTGGATTGATTGCAGGTGCTTTTACATCAATTGATGCAATCACGGCAAGTCCGCTATATAGCGTGGCTGTTGGTGTTGGGATTGCAGCTTTATTTGCTTGGGTTCTTGGTCTTTCAGCTACTCTTGCAGAACCTGCTTTAAACGCTCTTGGAATGACTGTACAGAATTTAACTAATGGTGCATTCAAAAAATCTATGTTAATGATAGCAGTTGCATTTGGTGTGGGTACTGGAATAATGCTAGGTGTTTTGAAGCTTATCTATGGATTTCATATAATGTACATTTTAATACCTGGTTATACTCTTGGATTGATACTAACTTTTTTATCGACTGAAGAATTTGTCAATGTTGGTTGGGACTCAGCTGGTGTAACTACAGGGCCTGTAACTGTTCCTTTAGTCCTGGCGATGGGTCTAGGATTTGGAAATGCGCTCGGTTCAACAGATGGATTTGGTATTTTGGCTGCAGCTTCAATTTGTCCTATTGTCGCCGTTTTAACGCTTGGTATTTATGTTCAATTTAAAATAAAACGTGAGGAGCGCCGCGTTGCCCGTGAGCTTGCCCTAGAAGGAGAGACAAAATGAAACGTTCATTTACAACATTGACAGACGCAACATTAATCACAGCAGTTGTACAACAAGGTTATGGTGAGATCATTACTGATGCTTTACTAGAAGTAGGAATTCAAGGATCGACTGTGCATGGGGCAATGGGCGTAGGAATTCGTGAAAGATTAGGTGCTTTGGGTGTAGCTGTAGATGCCGAACGAGATGTCGTCAATGTGATGGTTTCAAGTGACGAAGTAGATAGAGTTTTTGAGCGAATGTTTTTAGCTGGAAAGTTAGATACGCCTGGTATGGGTTTTATGTACGCCACCCCACTAATGCAGGCTGCCACCTACGTTCCACCTTCCATTTTAACTAAATATGTAGGTTCATGAGATGGTTTTTCCTGAAGTAAAAAGTGATCCTCGGGTGCGCTATCTTGATTACACTTGGTTAATTTCGGGTATATTGTATGAAGGTGGTACCGACAAGTTAATTCCTGAACTTATGAAACGTGGTATCAATGAGGTTTACTTTTACAACGTGGCTGGCACGATAATTGGGCAGAAAGCCATTGCAGGTGTTTCGGGTTCATTTGATGTGGAACAATTTCATGTTGTAGTGACTGCCGATCAAGCAGAGAATATATTTGATTTTATTTATCGCTTCTGTGACTTATCCGAGCCCAACAAAGGAATAATTTATATGAATAAACTAAATAGATCCACCAAACATTCACTCCAGGGTGACGAAAACACACAATTAGAAGAAATTACAGAATAATAGGTGAAACCATGGTAAAAAAGACTGATATAATATCTGAAAATAAAACTAATATTCGTAAGAACAGACGTAAGATTTTTGAGCTGGATGCAGAAGTATCTACGACATACGCTGAACTCATGCTTTTACTAGCTGACATTGAAGAAAATCGTTCGTTGCTACAAAGAAATTTTACCTCTGCATTTATGGGCAACCGATCAATAGCAATTGACAATGTAAATGATCTGTATGGTTGTCGAATGGCAATGCTTGAAGCGCTAGAACCATCATCTGACGTACAAACTAATTTCAAGGTACGGATGTTAAATCAAGTAAGGATTGAGCAACTTGAAAACCGCACTGATCTTAATGATACTTTACGGGATATTGCCACTAAAATGATCGAAGTAAATGAGATGTTGCAGTCAGTTAACAGTTCGATTACTGAAGCTAACGAAGCAGTAGTTGAACAAGGAGATGACATGATTTCTGAGAATGCTAAGTGGGCTGATGGATCGATCCGCAAGCAAATGACAAAAGCAACTCCAAATACAAATGCACAATCAGTCAAGTCTAATACCGAGCGATTACAAAAACTTTTAGATAGAGCTCATGTTGCAGAGAAAGAAGCTACTAATTTAGTGTATCGTGTTGAGGATGATACAAAGGGTATCTTGGAACTTGGTGATCAAATTGCTAAACGACGTGAACGCATACAAGCAGACCGCGAACGTGTTGTGGCAAACCAGAGAAGAACTGCAGATCACATCATTAAACTAAAATAAGATCCAACATCTTATAAAGTGATAAATGTGTCATGATGAAATGGCAATTCATTTTTTAAGACCTAAAACAGTCATTTCTAATTTCTTGGTCTAAACAAATCTTTAAAAAATCTATATCAACATTGGATTATAAATCTTATAAAAAACAGACCAATAAGAATATTTATTATCAATTACTATTAATAAATAAATTTGGTCGGGGCGGAGAGATTCGAACTCCCGACCCTCTGGTCCCAAACCAGATGCGCTACCAGACTGCGCTACGCCCCGATATGGTTCTTTTAATTTAAATTTAAGTTTTTTAAAACAATTTTTTCATTTTTTTTTAAA
This sequence comes from uncultured SAR116 cluster alpha proteobacterium, assembly GCA_902615025.1. Taxonomy (GTDB): domain Bacteria; phylum Pseudomonadota; class Alphaproteobacteria; order Puniceispirillales; family Marisalimonadaceae; genus TMED54. The sequence goes on from CACMNV010000003.1 coordinate 38,593, forward strand.
TATAATTCTATCGCCTACGTCAAAACCGAGCTCTTTAAATACACCAACATTTAATTCTAGAACAAATTTAGCTTTTTTTTTACTTCTAATTAATTTTTCACTAAATGGTTTTGCATCAAAATAAACCTCTATAACTTCTAAGCTTGAGTTAATGAAAATTAAATCTAAAGGTATTACTGTATTCTTCATCCAAAAACTTCTGTAATCCTCATCAGACCATATGAATAACATACCTTCATGTTTCTTAAGTTTTTTTTTACACTGTAATCCTTTTTGTCTTTCATCGTTGTTTTTTGCTAATTCAACTAAAAATAATTCTTTATTTTTTGACAATTTATTTTCTACTAGTAATTTTTCTTTTTTTAGATGCTGGGCTTCACATGATATTGATTTTTGAGATATTATAGAGAAACTAAATAATAAAAATAAGAAATATTTATAGCTTTTTAATTTTCTGAATATAAAGAACAATTCCTTTCACCTCATCTCTTATAGGCATATCTTCCACATCATCAATCCATTTATCTAACCACTTATTTGGTATTCCATTTTTAACTCTTGAATTTTTCCATTTTAATGATCTAAGTATTTCTTTGCATTCATCATTCAATTTAGATTGAAGAAGTTTTTCTTTCGAATTTAATACTAGCCAATTCCCAGCCCAAGCTTTTGCAGTTATATAAGGATTATAACCACCTCCACCTAAAATAAGAGTTTTTGTGGATATATCTTTTAAAATAGAAATTGCATGCCAATATGTAGAGTTTGAAATTATCATTTTTGATTGTGGATCATCTTTTAAACTATCTGTTCCTGCTTGAATAATTGTTATGTCTGGGTTTAGTGCTTTACAATAAGGCATTATTAATTCATCAAGAATAAAAAGCATTTCATTATCATTAAAATTTTCTGGAACTGGAATATTCATTAAATTATTAATTTTTGATTCTTCTATTTTCCCAGTTCTTGGCCATTTGTTTTTTTCATGTATTGATATTAATTTTACGTTATCATTATTTAAGAAGTAGTCCTGAACTGCATCACAATGGTGAGCATCTAAATCAATATATAAAATTTTGTTAAAGCCAAATTCTTTAGCTTTTAAAATTGCTAGTATGCAATCATTTAAAAAACAAAAGCCTGAAGCAAAATTCTTTCTTCCATGATGTGTGCCACCAGAAAAATTTAAAATTTTTTCTGCTTTATTACTTGCTAAAAATTCTATTGCTCTCATAGAAGATTTTGCTGCTGAAGCTGGCCTTGAGTAAACTTCTTTAAATATTGGATTTACACCAACACCTAAATTATATTTTTTCTTCTCGTTTAATTCTAAATCTTGAAACTTTTCAGCTTTTTGCAAAATTTTTAAATAGTCAATATCGTGAAATATTGTTAACTCATCAATCCTAGCAGGTTCATTGAAAATTAATTCCTCATTAGAAACCCAATTCATAATTTTTAATAGATCTAAACTTGGCCAAACTCTATCAATATTTAAAGGGTGTCCTTCACCATATCGTGATCCTTTAAAAATTTTGCTAGAAAAAAGAAAATTTTTCATCTTAGTATGCTATTTATAAGTATGTTAAGAATATTAGTTACATTTTTAGTCATTATAATTTTTTGGTATATTATTTGTTTATTATTTGAACTACCATCTTTCATTTTACCTTCACCTGATTTAGTAGCAATTGCTTTATTTAATAATTTTTTTGAAATTTTAAATCATTCATCAATTACTTTATTAGAAATTTTATTATCTTTATTTTTTGGAATAGTTTTAGGAAGCTTTTTTGCAGTTTTAATTTCATTATCTGAAAGACTTAAAAGATGGATTATGCCTTTATTGCTAGCAAGTCAATCAATACCAGTATTTGCCTTAGCTCCAATTTTGGTTTTATGGTTTGGTTATGGAATATCAAGTAAGGTAATAATAGGAACTATAATTGTTTTCTTTCCTATCGCGTCAAACTTTTCAGATGCACTAAATAAAATCCCCAAAGAATATATTCATGCTGGACAAACATTAGGGTTTTCAAAGTTACAAATTTTTAACCTAATTAAACTCCCAAATGCATTACCTGGACTTTTTTCTGGCATAAGAGTTGGGGCTTGTTTTGCACCTATTGGGGCAGTTGTTGGCGAATGGATTGGGGGAAGTCAAGGATTAGGATCCTATATGATCTATAGTAACGCAAGATTACAAATTGATAATATGTTCGCTGCATTAATAATTTTAATTCTTATCACTATCTCACTTTATCATCTGATTGACTTGATACTCAAAAAGTTGATTTGGTGGAAATAATTAGTTTACATCAATTAAAGTTAATGCGATATTAACACCAACAGGGGTGCTTTTTAAAGCTGAGATATACCCTAAAAACCTGATCTAGATAATGCTAGCGGAGGGAGTTCATTATGCGATTATTATCATTAATTTTATTTCTTAATTTCATTTTTTACTCTTCATTTTCTTTATCAAATGAAAATAATATAAAGCTTGGATTGGATTGGTTTATTAATCCAGATCACGCACCAATTATTATAGCTGAACAATATGGTTATTTTAAAGAAAATGGATTAAAGGTTGAAATCATTGAGCCTGCTGACCCAAATGATCCACCTAAACAAGTCGCTGCTGGAAAAATTGATATAGCGATATCTTATCAACCACAATTTCATTTACAAATTGATCAATCTCTTCCAATTGTGAGACTAGGATCTTTAGTTAGCACACCACTAAATAGTCTTGTAGTTTTAAAAGATGGACCAATAAAATCTATTAAAGATCTTAAAAATAAAAAAATAGGTTTTTCTGTTGGTGGTTTTGAAGACGCACTTTTGTCAGGAATGTTTGAAAAATATGGATTAAAATTATCAGATGTTGAATTAATAAACATTAATTTTTCACTATCACCTTCATTAATTTCTAAAAAAGTAGACGCCGTAATTGGAGCATTTAGAAACTTTGAACTTAACCAAATGGATATTGTAAACCGACCTGGAAAAGCTTTCTATCCAGAGGAACATGGAGTTCCTCATTATGAAGAATTAATCTATATTGTTAATAAAAATGATAGAAAAAAACAAAAGTTTACAAGTTTTCTTAAAGCAATTCAAAAAGCTACAATTAAGATTGTTAATAGCCCTGAAGAAACATGGAAAGATTTTTCGAGTTATAAAAAAGGCCTTAATGACGAATTAAATAAAAGAGCTTATCGAGATACTATTAGAAGATTTACCTTACGTCCTAGCGCATATGATTTAAAGGCTTATAAAGTTTTTCAAAACTTTCTATACAATAAAAAAATAATCAAAAATATACATAATATTGAATTATTTATTAAACCGTGATTATATTCATTAATCATGATTAATAGTAAAAGTATTTCATTATTCTTTTCGTTATTTGGTTTTTGGCTATTAATGTCTGGCCATTATACAGTTTTAATTACATCACTTGGTGTAGTTTCTTGTTTGTTATGTGTTTACTTGACAATTAAAGGAAATTTTTTGGATAACGAAACTATACCTATTTATTTTTTTCCTCGATTAATTCAATATACAATTTGGTTAATCAAAGAAATCTTCATGTCAAATATAACAACAGCTAAAGTTATTTTATCTAAATCAGAAGAACCAGAATTATTCTCTGTTAAAGCTACCCAAAAAACAAACGAAGGAAAAGTAACTTATGCAAATTCTATCACGCTTACACCTGGTACTGTAACCACACAAATAAAGGATAATGTATTTGAAGTTCATGCATTAACTAAAGAGTTTGGTGATGACGTTAGAAGTTCTGAGATGGATAGAATGGTAACTTGGTTAGAAAAAGGAAAATAATGTTTTTAGCTGTTTTGATTGCCCTTGCGATATCTTTTTTGTTAATTTTAGTTCGTTTAGTTATGGGGAGAACTACATTTGACAGAATTTTAGCTGCAAATAGTATTGGCACTTTAATAGTTTTAGGAATTTCTGTTCATGGTTTTTATATGGGTAGACCTGAATTTATAGATATTTCTATTGTCTACGCACTCATAAATTTTATTGGAACAGTAGCGGTTCTGAAACTTTTTGATAAAGGAACACTTGGGGATAAATAAATGTTAGATATCTCTATTGAAATAATATCTATAATATCTTTTGTAGTTGGAGTTTTTTTTATATTAACTGGATCTATAGGGCTAATAAGATTACCAGATGTTTTTTCTCGAATACATGCAGCTGGCATGATTGATACAGCTGGAGCGTCATTTGTAATATTAGGAATGATTTTACAAAGTGGCTTTTCATTAATTACTGCAAAACTAGTATTTATTGGAATATTTATATTTTTCACAAGTCCTATTACAGGTCATGTAACTGCAAACCTTGCTAGAAAAAAAGGTGTTAATCCTGTAGGAAAGACAAAAGGTAAAACTCTATGATAGGCGAAATAATTATAAATGCATTTCTCGTAACTCTAATGTTAACAATAGCAATATTTATTATTAATACACGGAAGGTGATATCAACTATATTATTAACTGGGACATATTCTTTAGTTGCAGCTCTTATGTTTGTAAGTCTAGATGCAGTAGATGTTGCATTTACAGAAGCATCTGTTGGCGCGGGAATTTCAACAATATTATTCTTAGCAGCTTTAAGCTATCTTCCAAAAGAAGAAAAAAAAGAGAAATTTAACGTTAAACATATTTATGCAATCTGCACATGTACAATAGTTGCAGGATTATTAATTTGGGCAAGCTATGATTTGCCGCTTGTTGGTCAATTAGAAAACCCTGTTCATCAAAACCTCGCACAGGATTTCATTGAGGGGTCACGAAACCATATAGGGATACCAAATGTAGTTACTTCTATTCTTGCAAGCTATAGGGGATATGACACTTTTGGGGAGACAGTTGTAATATATACTGCTGGTATTGCTGTATTAGTTTTATTATATGATGGAGTTTCAAAAACATCAAAAAATAATAAAGGTAAAAATAAGTAAATGGATAATATAATTTTAAAGGTATGTACAAAAGTTTTATTTACTCCAATAATTTTGTTTGGTTTATACGTTCAATTTCATGGTGATTTTGGTCCAGGAGGAGGATTTCAAGCTGGGGTTATTGTTGCTGCAGCTTTTATATTGTATGCAATTGTTTTTAGTGTTGAAGATTGTAAATTGATTATGCCACCAAAATTAAATTTCTTTTTACTTGCATTGGGGGCATTTCTTTACGGATTTGTTGGAATAGTTGGATTAATACTAGGTGATCCATATCTTAGTTATGATGTTTTAGGTTCCACCAAAGAATCTGGTCAACATATAGGTATTTTACTTGTTGAATTTGGAGTTGGTCTAACAGTATGTAATGTAATGATTTCGTTATTTTACTCATTCGCAAATTTTAATTTTAGGAGGAAAAATAATGATTGATCAGATTTTTGGTGTTTGGAATTACTGGATAGTATTCATTTTAATGATGATAGGACTTTACATTGTTATATCCAAAAAAAGCCTTTTAAAAAAAATAGTTGGTCTAGCTATCTTCCAAACCTCCGTTTTTCTTTTGTATATAACATTCGGAAAAATTGCTGGAGGCACTGCTCCAATCTTAACTGATAATGTAAACGAAATATATTCGAATCCTCTGCCACATGTACTAATTCTTACAGCAATTGTTGTTGGTGTTGCAACAACTGCTCTGGGTCTTGCATTGACGATTAGAATTAACAAAGCATATGGAACTATTAATGAAGACGAAATTTCTGCATCAGATTTAGTCGAATATCATAAAAAATATCTCGAAGATAAAAAATAAAAATGATGCCATTTATAGTTAAAAATTTACCTATACTTATCGTCATCACACCTTTGATGTTCTCACTGATAGTTGCAGTTCTAAATAACTATAGATTAGCCTGGACACTTTCTACTTTTGCATCCTTTCTAACAATGATATTCACAATTCTTCTTTGCTTTGAAGTTTCTTATAAAAGTAATATCTCATACTATCTAGGTAATTGGCCACCACCACTCGGCATAGAATATGTAATTGATCGAATAAGCATAATTCCAATTATGATAGTTTCAGTAATTGGCTTGATAGCAACATTATTTGCACATAATTTTTTTACTTTAGAAATTGATGAAAAACTTGTTTCTAAAACTTATAGTTTATGGTTGCTAACAATTGCAGGTTTGATTGGCTTAATCACAACAGCTGATGCTTTTAACCTTTTTGTTTTTCTAGAAATTTCGTCTTTATCTGCAGTGGCACTTGTTGCGTTAGGATCAAAAGTAGATAGGAAAGCTCTAGTTGCAGGCTATAATTATTTAATTTTAGGTGCAGTTGGTGCAACCTTTTATGTAATTGGAGTTGGACTATTATATGGTGTGACTGGGACATTAAATATGGGTGATCTAGCTCAAAAAATTCCAGCTCTCGGACTAAATAAATCAGTTATAGTTGCATTCACATTTATGATGTTAGGTATAATGGTTAAAGCAGCGGTTTTTCCTTTACATATTTGGTTGCCAAATGCTTATGCTTATGCTCCATCACCAGTTTCTGTTTTGTTAGCTGCAACAGCGACAAAAGTTTCTATATATATAATAGTTAGAATTTCATACACCATTTTTGGATCTTCATATGAAATTTATTCATTTGAAAGTCTTAGATATATATTGTTATATCTTGCAATTTTAGCGATGTTTGCAGGAACCATTATGGCAATATTCGAAAAAGATGTAAAAAAATTATTGGCGCATTCTTCAGTTGCACAAATTGGATATATCGTTCTTGGCATTTCTTTGGCAACAAGTCCAGGAATTGCTTCAAGTTTTATTCATCTAATAAATCACGCTCTTATTAAAGCTGGCTTATTTATGTCAATAGCAGCTATGGGATACTATACTTCAAAAAGAATAGATGTGAAAACGATAGCTGGGCTGGGAAGGCAATTGCCAATTACTTTTTTTTCTTTTATAATTTGTGCTCTTAGTTTAGCAGGACTACCATTAACGGTAGGATTTATTTCAAAACTTTATCTAATTAAAGCAGCTTACATAAGCGAAGGAATATGGCTTCCTTTTTTAATCTTAGTTAGTTCAGCTTTGTCATTAATCTATATCTGGAAGTTAATAGAAGGTCTCTGGTATAATGAAAAGAGTTTAAAAATTGAAAAAATTAAAGAATTGCCTGAAATTTATTTACCACTTTTAGTTATTACTTTTTTAAATGTTTATTTTGGTATAGACGCAGGTTTAATAATTGATAATAGCTTTATTGCCTCTGATGCATTAATGAGTGGAATAAAATAATGACCAATGAATTTTATATATATTTATCAATTTTAACGCCCCTTATTTCCTTTTTTATAACTCCTTTATTATCGTCAAATCCGAATTTAAGAGATAGTTTGGGACCAATTGGTGGAATTATTACGTTTTACAGTTCTCTCAATGTCGCATCACTTTTCTTAGATGGAGAAATTCTTAGTTTCACATTTTTTCAAATAAGCGAAACATTATCTATTTCATTCAAGATAACAGGTTTAGGTGTAATATTTGGGCTAGTAGCATCAGGCTTATGGATATTAGCTTCAATTTACACAATTGGTTATATGAGAGGTAATAAAGAAAAAAATCAAACAAGATTTTTTACATTTTATTCAATAGCTATCTTTGCAGCAATTTGTATTGCCTATTCAGGTAATCTTTTAACATTATTTATCTTTTATGAAGTTTTAACATTTTCCACTTATCCTCTAGTAGCTCATAAACAAAATGAAGAGGCTAAAAAAGCTGGAAGACTTTACATGGGTATATTGGTAGGAACCTCAATAGTTTTTTTACTTCCAGCAATAATTATTGTTTGGGTGTTGACAGGTAGTTTAGATTTTTCAACAAATGGTATCTTAAAAGGTAATATCTCAAATGAATACGTCCCATTTTTATTGGCATTATTTGCGTTTGGAATTGGTAAAGCCGCATTAATGCCATTTCATAAATGGCTTCCAGCCGCTATGGTAGCACCAACTCCTGTGTCAGCACTATTACACGCTGTTGCTGTTGTTAAAGCTGGTGTGTTTTCCATGTTAGTTGTAATTACATATGTCTTTGGAATAGATTTTTTAAGTGAAACCAATGGTGCAGTTTGGTTAATATGGATTTCAAGTATTACCTTATTGCTGTCAAGTTGTATTGCAATTACTAAAGATGATTTAAAGGCTCGATTAGCTTATTCTACTATAAGTCAGCTGTCATATATAGTACTTGGAGGTGCCATTGCAACAAATATAGCAGTACAAGGTGCAGCAATTCATATTGTTATGCATGCTGTGGGTAAAATTACATTATTTTTTGCAGCAGGTGCAATATATGTTGCAACACATTTGTCAAAAATCTCAGATTTAAATGGAATGGGTAAATCAATGCCTTTAACATTTATAGCTTTTTTCATCGGCTCTTTGTCAATTATTGGCGTACCACCAATGGGTGGATCGTGGAGCAAATTTTACTTAATGTTAGGTTCTGTTGAAAAAGACTATTTATTAGTTATTTACATTCTCGCAATTTCAACTCTACTGAATGTTTATTATTTATTAGAAATACCTGCTAAGGCCTTTTTTCAACAAAAAAGAACCAACATACAAGTAACGAAGCATCCTTTGACAGTTTATCCAACTTTTTTTGCTGCTTTACTTACGATTATCTTATTTATTTACATAGAACCGCTAAAGGATATAACTAACTTAATATTTGGAAATTGATAATGATATTATTAAAATTAATAAAAAAATTTGGGAAAATAAATTCGATAGTTTTATTTATTTGCATATTATTATTACTTCTTGAATTTGCAGGTCACAGACATGGTGAATTTCAAATTGAGGAGTTTTTATTTTTCCCTGCACTTTTTGGCTACATTTCATGCATTGTAATTTTCAAAGTGGGTGTAGCTTTAAGATCAATATTTATGAGAGATGAGGATTATTATGATTAATTCCTTACCTCCAGGATTTATCATGTTTATTGGGGCATTTTTAATCCCCTTCCTTCCTAAGCTTGGTAGACAAGTTTACATGGTTTTTTTAGTCCTTTTATCTTCATTTTCATTATTTAATGGGTTTGGAACTCATTTAACAATTAATGTTCTAGACTATAATTTTATAATAAACCACTCTGACAATCTTTCACTTCCTTTTGCAATTGTATTCCATATAGCTGCATTTATCACAATAATCTATGGAAGTCACAAAGATGATTGGAAAGAAAATATAGCTGTTATAAGTTATGCAGGAGCAGCTATTGCTGCATTGCATGCTGGAGATTTGTTTACATTATTCTTTTGGTGGGAAGCTACTGCATTTACCTCAGTATTTTTAATTTTGGGTGGTAATACTACGAGGGCATATAGAGCTGCTTTTAGGTATATAGTAATTCAAGTCGGTTCAGGAATGTTTTTACTAGCTGGAGCTGTTTTATTTTTATACTCAAATGGAAATGCTCTATTAGGTCAAATGTCAATAGATGATACATCAGGACTTTTAATTTTCTTAGCATTTGGCATCAAAGCTGCGTTTCCATTTCTTAACGGTTGGCTTCAAGATACATACCCTGAAGCGAGTGAAGTTGGAACTGTGGCATTGTCATCATTTACTACGAAACTAGCAATTTATGCTTTAGCAAGGTCATTTTCAGGCACAGACATACTTATATACATTGGCGCTTTAATGACATTTTTTCCTATATTTTTTGCTGTAATTGAAAATGATCTGAGGAGAGTATTAGCATATAGCTTAAACAACCAACTTGGTTTTATGGTTGTTGCAGTTGGGATTGGTACAGAGTTAGCTATTAACGGGGCTGTAGCACATGCATTTGCACATATAATTTATAAAGGCCTTCTATTTATGAGTATGGGTGCTGTTTTGTATAGGGTTGGAACTTGTAAGGCCTCTGAATTAGGAGGATTATTTAAGTATATGCCTATAACTGCTGTGTGTTCAATAATTGGAGCAATTTCAATTTCTGCATTCCCACTTTTTAGTGGTTTTGTTGCAAAATCACTAATTATGTCATCATTAGGTTACGAAGGTTTATCATTAATTTATTTTATGCTTTTATTTGCATCAGCAGGTGTATTACACCATTCTGGAATAAAAATACCATTCTTTGCTTTCTTTGCACATGAATCTGGTCATAAACCAAAAGAAGCACCTTTAAATATGATCATTGCAATGGTAATTGGGTCAGTATTATGTATATTGATCGGCATTTTCCCATCTGTTTTTTATCAAATACTTCCTTATTCAGTTGAATATCAACCTTATGACTTCAGTCATGTGTTATCTCAATTACAACTTTTAACATTCGCGGCATTTGCTTTTATATGTCTATGGCATTTTAAGATCTATCCACCTGAACTTAATTCAACAGTATTAAATAGTGATTGGTTTTATAGAAGAATGTTCCCGGCAGTAATATCAAATATTGTTGATGGGTTAAAAATACTTAATGAAAAATTTTCATTAAATTGTTTTAGGAATTATAACATTATTAAAAACTTTTTTCATGATATTATGTTTGAGAACAAAGTGATTGATAGAGAAGCTGGTTTTGATACACAGATTGTATTACAAATATTTGGAATAATTGTTTTTATACTGATTTTTATACATCTAAAATAATTCTTAATGGGGATAGAAAATGAAGATGGATGGTGAATATACACTACCAACAAATGTTGAGAATGTGTGGAATAATCTAAATGACCCTTTAGTTCTTAAAAACTCTATTCCAGGTTGTACAGAATTAATAAAACAAAATGATAATGAATTTAAAGCTACAGTCACACTTAAAATTGGTCCTGTTTCAGCAAAATTTAATGGAGAGGTGAAACTATCAAATATAAAAATTCATGAAGGTTATACAATTTCAGGAAATGGAAAAGGTGGGGCTGCAGGATTTGCTAAAGGAAGTGCAAATATTCAATTAGAAGAAAAAGATGATTCAACTATTTTAAAATATTCCGTTGAAGCTCAGATTGGCGGAAAATTAGCACAATTAGGCTCAAGATTAATTGATTCAACCTCAAAAAAATTAGCTGGAAAATTTTTTGATAATTTTGTAAAAATTGTAGATGGAACAACTAAAGTTAAAGAGGAGAGTAAATGAATAAGAAAAAAATACCAAAAGGTGTTCCTGAAGAAAATATTTATAATAAAGCCCACTTACTAATATATCTTTTTTATGCTATTTCTATAGGATCAGTAGTATGGCTACTGCTTAATCAAAATTGAACGATTTAACTATTTATCATAACAAAATTCTAGAATTAGCCTCTGCTAATAGAAAAAGTCTAGAAATAAAAGATTTTAATTTTTCTAAAGAAGTAAAAAATCCACTTTGTGGTGATCTAGTTGAAGTTAGAGTTAATATTATAAATAATAGTGTAAAAAACCTATCTGCTAAAGTAAAAGGTTGTGCTTTGTGTGAAGCTTCTGCCGGAGTTGTTGTAAATTATTTTTTAAATAAAAATTTACCAACAAATAATTTTATGGAACATTTTAATAAGTGGCTTACTAAAAACTATGATAAATATCCAAGTGAACTTCCTGAAGAATTAAAAATATTCTTACCAATCCAAGATATTAAAAATAGGCATACGTGTATAAAAATGCCATTTGAAGCATTTTTTAAATCAATAAAAAATTAATATCCTACTCTGGATCTTTTGAATATTTTCCAAATAAGATTAAAGCGCCTACCAAAACAATAGGATATACGGCTAGTATTATAACACCTGTCAATGGATCCATAAAACTCTCTACAATTTTTAATAACTATCATTGAATTTTAGATAATATATATTATTAATAATTAATAATATATAAATTTCAACAACTTTAGGAAAACTGATGAGTAATCGAGAAAAAATGGAGTATGACGTTGTAATAGTTGGTGGAGGACCATCAGGATTAGCAACTGCTATAAAGTTAAAACAACTTAGCAAAGAAAAAAATAAAGATATTTCTGTTTGTATTCTTGAAAAAGGCTCAGAGATAGGGTCACATATTTTATCAGGAGCAGTAATAGAAACCAAAAGTTTGTCTGAATTGATACCTAGTTGGGAAGAGACAGATATTCCCCTCAAAACAAAAGCGAAAAAGGATAGCTTTCTATATTTGACTAAAGAAAAATCCTATAAATTACCTACCCCACCTCAAATGAATAATCATGGAAACTATATTATAAGTCTCGGCAAGCTATGTTCTTGGTTAGGTCAGTATGCAGAAAATTTAGGAGTTGAAATTTATCCAGGTTTTGCTGCGAGTGAAATACTTTTTAATTCTGATGGAAGCGTTTCAGGTGTTGCAACAAATGATATGGGTATATTGAAGGATGGAAATAAAGGACCAAACTATGAACCAGGCATAGAATTATTAGCAAAACAAACAATTTTTTCAGAAGGTTGTAGAGGTCATTTAGGAAAAATTTTAATGAATAAATTTGATTTAAACAAAAACAACCAAAATCAAACATATGCAATTGGAATTAAAGAACTTTGGGAAATTGACCCTAAAAATCATAATGCTGGTGAAATAGTTCATACAACTGGCTGGCCTCTAAGTAGTGATACCTATGGCGGTTCATTTTTGTATCATTTTGATAAAAACTTAGTTTCAATAGGTTTTGTTATTGGATTAGATTATAAAAACCCTTACTTATCGCCCTACGAGGAATTTCAACAATTTAAACATCATCCTGAAATCATTAAACATTTAAAAGGTGGTAGAAGAATTAGTTATGGTGCAAGAGCTTTAAATGAAGGAGGAACACAATCATTACCAAAATTAACTTTCCCAGGAGGATTACTTATTGGTTGTGAAGCTGGCTTTTTAAATGTGCCAAAAATTAAGGGTACTCACTTAGCAATTAAGTCTGGGATAATTGCTGCTGAAACTATTTTTGAAGACATTGATAACGAAAATGAACTTATAAAGTTTTCTAAAAATATTAAAAATAGCTGGCTTTATAAAGAATTATATTCTGTAAGAAATATTAGACCATCTTTTAAGTGGGGTTTTTGGAAAGCATTAGCTTATAGTGCTGTTGATACTTACTTTTTTAGAGGTCGGGCTCCATGGACTTTGAAACATAAACATAGTGATCATGAGGCATTAGAAAATAAAGAGAAATATGACCCCATAAAATATCCTAAACCAGATGGAATTATTAGTTTTGACAGATTAACTAACGTCTCTTTTTCAGGAACAAACCATGAAGAAAATCAACCTTGTCATCTTCAACTTAAAGATGTTTCTGTTCCTATTAAAATAAATTTTAATAGATATGATAATCCTGAAACAAGATATTGTCCTGCAGGTGTTTATGAGATTGTTGAGAAAGATAATGAAAAGCAATTACAAATTAATGCACAGAATTGTGTACATTGTAAAACATGCGATATTAAAGATCCTACTCAAAATATAAATTGGGTTTCACCTCAAGGTGGTGGTGGCCCAAATTATCAAGGTATGTAGAATAAGATATAGTAATTAATATTAAGTTAATTTAACATGTTAATAATGTTAAATAAGCTTAGAGAAAAATCCTCTATAATTGGTATTTTTTGGATGATTGTTACAACAATTTTTTTTGTTGGTGTAACAATATTTGTAAAAATTCTTGGAGAAAAAATTCCATCATCTCAGACTGCATTTTTAAGATATTTATTTGGAACATTTTTTTTATTACCGATAATAGTAAATAGCTTTAGAGATATTCAAATTAAACTAATGAACAAATTTGTTCTAAGAAGTTTTTTTCATGCTATTGGAGTAAGTCTTTGGTTTTATTCAATGACAGTTATAACTATAGCTGAAGTAACAGCAATAGGATATTTAACTCCCATATTTGTATGTATTGGTGCAATTATAATCTTTAAGGAAAGTATAAAAGGCTTTCGTGCTTTTGCCATCACGTTATCTTTTATTGGAGCAATGATAATTTTAAGGCCTGGTTTTCATGAAATTAAATTAGGACAATATTCAATGCTCCTAGCAGCATTTGTTTTTTCTTTTTCTTATTTAATGGTGAAGTATTTAGCAAAAACAAAAAGTTCATTAGAGATAGTTGGGTTTTTGTCATTATTTACAACAATCTTTCTTACACCTTTAGCTCTAATTAATTGGGTTGAATTAAATTCAGATCAAATTTCAATTATTATCTTGATTTCTATAATCGCTACACTTGGTCACATAACTATGACGATGGCCATTAAGGCCACAACTATGACTATAATTCAACCGTTTACTTTCCTTCAACTAGTATGGTCTGTAATAGCTGGCATAATGTTATTTGACGAAAAATTAGATATCTTTGTAATTATTGGAGGAGTAATTATCTTAATTTCAACAACCTATTTATCAATAAAAGATGCTAAAGAATAGGATCTTTAATTTTTATTGATAGACCTACATTTTCTGGAAACTGAATGTCTTTATGATCATTTTTTAATTGTTTTAATCTTTTTAAAACCCATTTCGAATAATTTTCTGTTTTCCTTTTTTGTAAATTAACATTTAACAATAATTGTTCAGAATACGCCATAATTTGGTTATCATTTTTTGAGATTAATTCTAAAAACAAATGCATTTTTTTTATATCAAAATTAATAAGTGAGCATTGAACAAAGAATTTTTGTTTATGTACCATTTCGTTCAAATAACTAAAATTTGCCTGAACAACAAATGGTCCTTGTTTATTGGTTTTAGCATGTGTTTCACCAATACCTAATATTTCTTCTAAGAAATAATCAATTGAATTATCAATTGCCATTGTGTAGTAAGCAACGTTCATATGACCATTGTAATCAATCCAAGATTTTAAAACTTTTCTTGAAGGAAGTTTCAAAGGAGCTTCGTATGGACCATCAAGACCTTTAACTTTATTTAAAACCATATATTAAAATTTTCTAGATAAAATTTTTGTTCCTTCAACAAGTCCTTCTATTGTAAGTGGAACCATTTTATTATCAAAAATCTGCTTTATAATTTGTGTTGTATGAGAATAACCCCAATATTTTTTAGGTGTTGGGTTAATCCACAAATGAGAACTCCATTTATTTGTAACTCTTTCTAGCCAAACATGACCAGCTTCTTCATTAAAATGTTCATTTCCACCTCCAGGTATCATAATTTCATAAGGGCTCATAGATGCGTCACCAACAAATATACATTTATAATCCTCACCATATGTCCTTAAAATTTCAAAAGTTTCAAATTTTTCAGACCATCTTCTGGCGTTATTTTTCCAAACGCCCTCATATATACAATTGTGAAAATAAAAATGTTTTAAATGCTTAAATGAACTTTTTGCAGCTGAAAACAAACTTTCAACTTTGTAAACATGCTCATCCATAGAGCCACCAACATCTAAAAACAAAAGGATTTTAATTGAGTTTTCTTTTTCAGGTCTAGTTTTTACATCTAAAAATCCATTTTTTGCAGTGTATGATATTGTATCATTTATGTCTAATTCTTCACTAAAACCAGTCCTAGACCATTGCCTAAGTTTTTTTAAAGCTACTTGCATTCCTCTTGTGTCAATTTCTTTTTTGTCATCAAAGTCTCTAAACTCTCTTTTATCCCAAACTTTTACAGCTTTACCTTGACCTCTTTCATTTTGACCAATTCTAAATCCTTCTGGATTATATCCATATGCACCGAATGGAGATGTTCCAGAAGTTCCAATCCATTTACTTCCACCTTGGTGTCTTTTCTTTTGCTCTTCAATTCTTTTTTTAAGTTCTTCCATTAACTTATCTAGACCACCTAATGATTTAATTTTATTGATTTCATCTTTGGTAAAATTTCTCTCAATTAATTTATCAATCCATTGTTTAGGTACTTTTAAATGTTTTAAAATATCATCAAGTTGAATATCATCCAGACCGTTAAAATACTTTGAAAAAACTAAATCAAAACTATCAATTAATTTTTCATCTTTTATAAGACTAGAACGAGCTAAATAGTAAAAAGAATTTATATCAAAAAGAGATAAGCCTTTTTTTAATGCTTCCAAAAAATTAAAATATTCATTTAAAGAAACTGGTATTTTGACCTTTTTTAAATCTAAAAAAAAATCTAAAAACATTCTAATTCTGTCCTCGTGACATAAAAACTAGTTTTTCAAAAAGATGAATATCTTGTTCGTTTTTTATAAGTGCACCATGTAATTTTGGCAATAAATCTTTAGAATCTTTCTTTAATTCTAACGGATTTATATCTTCAATTAACAATAATTTTATCCAATCAAGTGCTTCTGAAGTTGAAGGTTTTTTTTTCAATCCTTTTACTTCTCTTATTTCAAAAAATATTTTCAAAGCATTATCTAACAAATTTTTTTTAATGTCAGGGTAATGAACATGAACTATTTTTTTTAAAGTTTGAATAGTGGGAAAGTTTATGTAGTGAAAAAAACATCTTCTTAAAAAAGCCTCTGGTAAATCTTTTTCATTATTAGAAGTGATTATAACTATTGGTCTTTTATTTGCTTTTATAGTTTCTCCTGTTTCATAAACGTGAAATTCCATTTTATCTAATTCTTGAAGAAGATCATTTGGAAATTCAATATCTGCCTTATCTATTTCATCAATTAACAAAACAGCTCGTTCTTTACTTTCAAATGATTGCCAAATTTTTCCTTTTTTGATGTATCTCGAAATATCATCAATTTTATCTTTATACAATTGACTGTCTCTTAACCTGGTTACAGCGTCATATTCATATAATCCTTGTTGAGCTTTTGTAGTTGATTTAATATTCCACTCAATTATTTCTAAATTTAAACTTTTAGATATTTGTCTTGCCAACTCAGTTTTTCCAGTCCCTGGTTCTCCTTTAACTAATAATGGTTTTTCAAGATTTATTGCAGCATTAACTGCTATAGATAAATCATCAGTTGAGACATACTCGTTTGATCCTTTAAATTCCATGTGATTCCCTAATTAAAAAAATTTACTTTATTATATTTATTTTTCATTAAAAATTGATTAAGTCCATTTATGTAGTCTGGTGTAATTTCACAACATCCACCTAAAATTGTACATCCTTTTTTTAACCAGATATTTGAGTAATTTACAAAGTCTTCAATTAAAATATCATTTCTTTTTTTTATATTGTCAACAGACATTCCAAGTTTAAGAGGTTTTACTGATTGAAAATTGTTTGGTAAAGCTCCATAAGGTAAATCATATTTTTTTAAAATATCTAAACCTTTTGAAATGTCTTCAAATTGAGAGCAATTTAGACAAAGTCCGCTTATTTTATCAATTTGAATTATTTCGCAAGCTTTACTCAAGTCCTCACCAGAAAATAATTTTGTACCATCACCCTCTAATAAACAGAAAGATAATAAAATTTTCTTATTAAAATTAGATAGTGCTTCTACTGCATTTACAGCTTCATCAATTGAAGACATTGTTTCAATGATAAAAAAATCAACATCATCTTTTTGAAGTTCTGCTATTGATAAATATGTTTCAATCATTTCTTTTTTACTAATTGATTTATCTTTAAAATAACTTCCTGGAAGCGGGGAAAAACATCCAGCTATTTTGACATTATTATTTAATCCAGTTTCTATTATAGCTTCTTTTGCAGCTCTTAAGGCTAATTTTTGTAAATTCTTAAATTCATTTTCAAGATTAAACCTTTTTAATCTTTGAGGTGTACAGGAATATGAATTAGTTGTGATTATTGTACTACCTGAATTAAGAAACTCGATATGTAAATTTTTAACTAATTCAAAATTATCTAGAAGAACTCTAGCCGACCATAAAGGATCTTTGGTTGATAAATTTCGCTTGACTAGTTCTTGACCAATTCCACCATCAAAAAGCATTATGTCTTTCATTATTTTTTTTCCTTAATTAAAAATAAAAAAGGTATAGTTAAAAAACTTACAATTGAAAATAACATAAATGAATTGATATACCCAATCATTAAACTTTGTCTATTAACTTCTGCAGTCAAATTCTTAATTGTAACTTTATCAAAGTTTTCTATAAATTGATCTATAAAATTTAAAGCTAAACCCATATTCCAATCTGTAACTAAAGAACTTAAATTACCAAAACTTATTTGACCAGTATGTAAAACAACTGCAACTGTAATCGAAATAAAAAAACTAGAAGCTACATTTCTAATCAAATGATACATTGCCGTACCTTCACCGAAATAACGTTTATCTAGAGTAGAGAATGTTAAAACACTTATTGGAACCCACGCCATGCCTACCCCTATTCCCTGAATTATTCCTGCCCATGCAACTTGTGAAAAAGTCATGTCTATATTGAACGAGGCCATATACAAACCTGAAAGTCCTTGCAAAGAAAATGCTATTGTTAGAGAAACTCTAGGATCAAGTCTTGATGCAAGCGCCATTAGACCAAATCCAAAAAAAGCCCCTATTCCTCTAACACCAATCAAAAGTCCTATGATTGATTGTGGATAACCTCTTAATTCTTGTAAGAGTGGTGGAAAAATTATCATTGGAACAAAATTTAACATTCCAAAGAAAAAAATTAAAATTAATCCAAGAGAATAATTCCAATCTTTGAAAATTTTTAAATTTATGAAAGGACCTTTTGAAGTAATACTATGAACAATAAAAATATAAAATGTAATAAGAGCTAAAGCTAATTGAAATAAAGTTTCATTACTTTCAAACCATCCATTTCTCTCCCCCCTATCAAACATTATTTGAAGAGATCCCACACATATTGAAATAGATAAAAAACCTAACCAATCTAGAGAAGTTGAGTATTTATTTTGATGAAAAGGGACTATAAAATATACCAATATAAACGCAATAATTCCAAAAGGAATTAGAGAATAAAAAATCCATCTCCATTCGAGAATTTCTCCTAAAAACCCACCTATCATTGGAGCAATGACTAATCCTAATATATTTGCCATTCCCCAAACTGCCATAGCTAGACTTCTTTGATTAATTGGAAATACACCTAATATTAATGTTTGTGACAAAGGCGGAAGTGGAGCAGCAAAGGCACCTTGTAAAAATCTAGCAATAACAATTTCTTCAAGGGAAGACGAATATCCACAATAAACAGATGAAAGAGTAAAGCCAATTACACTTATAATTAATATATACCTAATCTCAAATCTATTTGATAACCAACCAGCAAATGGTGTAAATATTGCTGTTGCAACTATATTTCCTGTCACTGACCATGTAATTTGATCTTGGGTGGCAGATAGAGCACCCATCATATCGGGGAGTGCTATAGTTGCTATAAAAACAGCCATACCATAGAGCATTGTAACAAATGAACCTGTCAAAAGTATCAACCATTTAAAATAATTTTCAGATGCAGAAAAATACATTTATTCTAGTGTATGAAATTTATAAAATAAATTTGCAATGGGACTTATAATAAATGGAATATCTTTTTTAAATTCAGTATTTACAACAACAGACACTGTCATGCCAACTTTTAACATTGAATAAGGATTATTTAAACTTGAAGATTTTTTAATTTTTAAAATTATAGGGACTCTTTGAACAACTTTTACCCAGTTCCCAGAAGCATTTTGAGCAGGCAAAATTGCAAATTCTGAACCTGTTGCAGGACTTAAACTTTCTATCTCGGTTTTAAATTTTAAGTTTGGAAAAGAGTCTGGAATGAATTCCCCTTTTTGTCCAATTTTTAAATTAGTTATTTGAGTTTCTTTAAAGTTTGCCTCTACATAAATTTTGTCTTGTTGAACAACTACAAAAAGTTTTTGACCTAGCCTAACGACTTCTCCTTTTTCAAGATTCATATTAGCAACAAATCCGTCTTTTTCAGCTCTAATAATCGATTTTCTAATATTTAACTTGATTCCATTTATTACAGCTTTTTGTTTCAAGTATAGAGGATGATTTTTTACGACAACATTTCTTTTTCCACCCAATGTTGTTAATATTGTTTCTTTTTTCTTATCAAGTAAACTCAATTGCTTTATAGCAATTTTTTTGTAAAATTTTGCTTCATCAACTTCTTTATTTAAATTTAATGAAATAAGATTTGTTTTTGCTTTGTCAAATTTAAATTTTGCATCCTCAAGGTTTTTTTTGATACCAAAACCTTTTTTAGTTAACATTAATTGCCGATTAAATTCTAATTTAAAAAAATTAACTTCACTTTCAGCAATTTTAATTTTGTTATTAATTAAATTTTTTATTCTATTTTCTTCATTATTCCTATATTTAATATCTTCACGAGCTATTAAAATTTCTTGCTCAATTTCATTTAACTTTGATTTTTTGGATTTAATTTCTTCTTCAATTGATTTAAGGGTTTGTTCATTTTCAATTAATTTGATAGATAAATCTTCATTATCTATAGTTAATAAAATTTGATCTTTTTTAACAAATTGATTATTTTTGATAAAGACTTCTTTTATTTTACCAGAAACTTCACTTTGTATCGAAATTATAGGTGCCTTTACATAAGCATTATCAGTTTTAATTAATTTGCCAAGCGAATAATAATAACCTAACATTATCCATATCAAAAAAATTGGGATAATAACTAATAAGAATATTCTCGATTTTATCATTTGTGAGATCATTTGATTAACTTTTATTTACTAAGGTCTCTTTTATTCTTTTGAGATAATGTCTTAGATTTTGATCTTCAATATAACTTAAATTTGAGAGAGCCTCTTGTCTAGTTTGTTGAGCTTTATCTCTCATTTTAATAATAATAGGTTTAATTTTTTTCGATAAAAAAACAGTTTTAATTCTTTTATCAACTTTATCACTTTTTCTTATTATCCATCCTTTTTTTTCCATTCTATCTAATAACCTACTTAATGGCGCTTTTTCTAAATCTAGTAATTTTGCAAATTCAGATTGATTGATCCCTTCATTAAAATACAGATAATTAAGTATCCACCATTGTGACCTAGTTAGACCAAGCTCCGACATTCTTTTATCAAAAAGGTTTCTCATTAGACGAGCAACATCATGAATTAAAAAACCAATATTATTTTTATAATCTTCTTCCATTAATAGTTTCCTAGGTAATAGTATACTAGGCAACTATTAACATCAAAAAAAAAACAATGCAAGAAATTTAATTTTTTTTATTCATAAAAAGTAGCATTATTTTTTAATACATTAACGAAATTTTGTTTCACAGCTGTTGACCCTACAATTGGACCATCTTCTAATTGAATTTTTAACTCTTGTTTTTTTAAAGACTCTATAATTGGTCCTGCTAAATTATCATGGTCTTTTTTAAATGTATGAAAGTCAGGAAACAATAAAACTAATGTTGCTGATGTATCGGAATTTTCAAATATAAACTTTAGTAATGTGCCGTTTTTTATGCCTTGTGCGTCAGCTTTATTATCTGTAAAATTTACAAACATGTCTTTTGACATTTTATCTTTAAAATTTATTTTGATTGTTCTTGCGTACATTATTTAATTTAAAAAGAAATTTTAATTAATTTTTTATTGCTTATAGCTTGATACATTTTCGTAAAATCTTCAACTCTATTTTTAATTTCGAATAAACTCATTTTAGGATTGTAAATGTTAGTTCCAATTCCAAAGCCTGAAATATTAAAATCAATCCAATCTTTCATATTAGTAGAATTAATTCCTCCTACAGCAAAGCATTTAGTATTTTTGGGAAGTATTTGACTAATAGCATTGAATGTTTTTGGGCCTATACTTGAAGCAGGAAAAAACTTCAAAGCATCAGCTCCTAAATTAAGTGCCAACAATGCCTCTGAAGCTGTAAAACAACCAGGAATACTTACCATTTTGAATTTCTTTGTTTCTTTAATAACATCATCATTAGTGTTTGGAGAAACTATTAACTTTGCTCCGATGTCAAATACATCTTTTACCTCTTTAGCATTTAAAACAGTACCTGCTCCTATGAGTGCTTTATCAGAGTATTTGTTAACCAATAATTGAATGCTTTTCAGGGGGTTTGGCGAATTTAAAGGTACTTCAATTATATTAAAACCGTTGTCAATCAATATATCAGCTATGTCTAAAACTTTATCAGTTGTTATACCTCTTAATATTGCAATTAATGGTAAATACTTCATAGGTTTAAACTTTTCTTAAAAAAGGATAGACCATTCAAAACCATATCATTTGAATTGAATAATTGAATAGATTTTGATCTTCCATTTAATATTAATTCATAGTACTTATTCAAATTTGAAGATCCTATTATTACTAAGTCTTTATCTTCCCAATAGGTCCTACTTCCAGACAATTCTATACCTAATAAATAACCTACTAATTTTGAATTGTTGGATATTTTATTTGAGTTTTTTAATAAATTTTCAGCACGTATTTCAAATAACTTATTAGAAATAAAAGATGGATTTTCTATAATTAAATTAGCAGCCGATTTAACAATTTCATTTTCAAGTCTAGTAGTATTTAAACTATGTTTTAAAATAGAATATTTTTTTACTATTTCATATAACTCACCAGTTAAATATGTTGTAAATTCACAAATATTATAACTTTTCAAATTGACCCATTTACTATGTGTTCCTGGTAAACATATAGAACCATTAAAACCAATATTATTTAAAAGAAAACCAGCTATTTGAGTTTCTTCACCTCTCATTACATCCGATGGATTAAATTGAGATACACCTGATAGTATATGGACATTGATATCATCAAGAATATTTAAAGTTTTAAAATTAAGGTTTCTGACATTACAGGGAGATTTTATATAAGGCACCTCAATCCAACCTTGTTTTGCCCCTACCATTCCACTAGCGATAACAATATTGATATTAAATTTTTTTTTCCAAGGAGTTATATTTTTTACAAATGTATTTTCAAATTCTTTTTTATCAACAAATTTCATGCCTTCTTGGGTAGAAACCTGATCGATAACATTATTATTCTCCATTAGGTAAGCTCTAAAATTAGATGTCCCCCAATCTAGAGCTACCCAGTGATTCATAAAGCTAATAACAAAAAATTATAAACCTGTTTGAGAAACTAATTTAGTAGTCATATAAGCTTCCAAACCTTCAGGACCACCTTCGGAACCATAACCTGAATCTTTAACACCACCAAATGGAGTGTCTACTAAGCCTAATCCGTGATGGTTGATTGAAACTTGCCCACTTTCAATACCAGCTCCTAATTCTTGAGCTTTTTTATTTGAATTAGTGTAAGCATATGCAGCTAACCCATAATCAAGTCTATTAGCTTCTTGTATGACTTCTTCCATTTTTGAAAATGATGAAATTGGCGCCAATGGTCCAAATGGTTCTTCATTCATAATTCTTGCGTCCTGGCTAACATTGGTCATTACAGTTGGTTCAAAAAAGTAACCTTTATTGCCTTTTCTTTTTCCACCAGTAAGAATTTTTGCACCTTTTTCAACTGCATCTGAAACGAAGCCCTCAATAGCTGTCAGTCTTCTATCATGAGCTAAAGGACCCATTTTGACGCCATCTTCAAGACCATTACCAACATTAAGTTCCTCTGCTTTTTTTACAAAACCGTCAACAAATTTATTGTAAACTGAGTCATGGACTAAAAAACGTGTTGGTGAGATACAAACTTGACCTGCATTTCTAAATTTATTAGCACTTAATATTTTTACCGCTACATCTACATCAGCATCTTCACACACTATAGCAGGAGAATGTCCTCCTAATTCCATAGTAACTCTTTTCATATGTGCACCAGCTAGAGCAGCAAGCTGTTTACCTACGGCTGTAGAACCAGTAAATGTTACTTTTCGAATAATTGGATGCGGTATTAAATATTCAGATATTTCAGCAGGTATTCCAAAAACAAGATTAAGAGACCCTTTTGGCATTCCAGCTTCATCAAAAGCTTTTACCAATTCAGCAACACTTGCTGGAGTTTCTTCAGGGCCTTTCACAATAGCTGTGCAACCTGCAGCAAAAGCAGCAGCTATTTTTTTAACAACTTGATTTATTGGGAAATTCCATGGAGTAAATGCTGCTATTACACCAACTGGTTCTTTAAAAACAAATTGATAAATACCTTTTGCCCTTGGAGGTATTATTCTACCATAAGCGCGTCTACCTTCTTCAGCGTACCATTCAATTGAATCGGCTGCACCTAGAGTTTCTATCATTGCTTCCGCTAAAGGCTTGCCTTGTTCCATAGTCAAAAGTTTTGCAATATAATCTGCTCTTGATCTAAAAATATCAGCAGCTTTTCTCATAATTTTTGATCTTTCATAGGCAGAAACATCCTTCCAATCTTTAAAAGCTTTATCTGCGGCAGATAGAGCAATATCTAGATCTTCTTTTCTAGCATGTGATAATTTTCCAATAACTTCTTCCGTGGCTGGATTAATAATTTCTAGGGTTTCTTTAGAAACGGAATCTCTCCATTCTCCATCTAAAAATAATTGTGTATTTGGATAGTTTTGTAACATTTTATTCTCCGTTATTTTAAATTTAATTTTTTCTTCGCATAAGATAGCGCTAATGGAAATTTTTCTTCAAATAATTTTAAATCTTTATCAGTTCCTGCTGATACTCTTATACAACGATTTTCTGGACTAGTAAAAGGCATTCTTACAAAAATGCCATTTGATATTAAAAAATCTAAAACATTTTTTGCAAAAATACCATCATAGCCACAATCAATAGCAAGAAAATTGGTATAACTTTTTATAAATTTGCAATTATTTGAAATTACAATTTGTTCTAATTTTTTTAAAGATTTTTTTACTTTTAAAATTACATCTTCTAAGTGCCTATTATCTTTTAATGATGCTATGGCAGCAAATTGAGAGACCCTATTTATGCCGAAATGATTTCTAATTTTATCAAAATTATTTATTAATTTTTTATGACCTATGCCATAACCTATACGTGCACCTGCCAACCCATAAGCTTTTGAAAAAGTTCTCATTCTAATTAAATTTTCCTGATTGATATCTATGTCAATCAATTCGTCTACAGAAACAAAATCGGCGTATGCTTCATCTAGACAAATTAGTGTTTCTCTAGGTACTTCGGTGGTAAATTTTTTCATTTCAGCTTTTTTATTAAATGTTCCCATCGGATTATTTGGATTTGAAACATACACAATTTTTGGAAACTCAATTTTGCAAATTTTCAATAAACTATCAAGATTTTCAAAGTCATTTTTAAAAGGAATTTTTTTTAATTTTCCACCATATCCATTTACATGATAATTAAATGTTGGATAAGATCCGTCAGTTGTTACAACA
This sequence comes from uncultured SAR116 cluster alpha proteobacterium, assembly GCA_902615025.1. Taxonomy (GTDB): domain Bacteria; phylum Pseudomonadota; class Alphaproteobacteria; order Puniceispirillales; family Marisalimonadaceae; genus TMED54. Next base: position 63,881 of record CACMNV010000003.1, read on the forward strand.
TTATCCCTGGGCTCTACAAACATCCTAACAAGATAACCTAAAAGTCCATCAATACCCTCACCAATAATAATATTTTCTGGTTTTACATTATGCTTTTTGGCTATTTCAATTTTAAGGTCAAAATTCTCTGGGTCACCATACATCCAAAGAGAATTGAGCTCATTTTTCATCACCTTTAGTGCTTCAGATGATGGGCCAAAAACACTTTCATTAGCACCAATACGCGAATCAAAAAATTTATCTAATATTCTCTCTTGAGCTTCTGGACCAACAAAAGGAATTGAGCTAGGAAGTGAATTCAAAATTTTTGTATAATTATTAGTCATAAAAGCATCTTTTTTTTTAAAAAGTTATTTTTAACACACAAATTCTTATAATGATAATCATTATCAAGAGTATTGATATAATAATATAATTTAATTTAACAGAGGAGAATTAATTGACAATAGTATCTAGAAGAATTGCAAAACCATTACCTGGTAAAACCGATATGGTTTTGTCAAGAGTTACAAGATTTAAAGATCTAGTCATAAAGGCTGGAGCGAAAGCAAGAGCGGCTAAGTTTGTAGGCGGGTCTTTAAACGGTTCTATTCAACTTACTACAATTTTTGAAAGCATGACTGAAGCTACAAAATCTTTTGAAGCATACTCTAAAGATCCTGAAATGATTTCTTTAATGAAAGAAAGAGAAGATAATCCAGCAGCGACACTAATAGGGCCTGAAATTTATACAAGTGTTTATGGTTCTCCTTCCCCAGATCATAATGTCCTCTTACTCAGAGAATATGAGATGAATAGAAAATCAATGCCTAAAGCAATTGAGTTGCTGTCTAAAGTTGATGAAATAGTCCAAAAAGAAGATTCAAAAATGTTGGCACTTCGACCAATTATTGCAGACAAAATGGATGCTTTATTTGTTGTATACTATTATTCATCAATTGCCTCTATGGGTGAAATTGTTGATAGAGTAGGAATGTCTGAAGAGTTTCAAAAACTTGTCAGTGAGGCAAGTGAATATGGAACACTTACATCTTCAAATGTTTTAATAAATATATAGTCCTATATTGAGGAGTTTTTACTCCTCAATTTTTAAATCTAATTTATAAACATTTAATGCTGTGTTAAAAAAAAGGTCTTTTTTTTCACTCAAAGTAAATTTTTTTACAATTTTATTATAATTATTGTAAAGATCATTAAAGCTAATTTTTAAACTTGAAACTGGAAAATTACTTGCAAACATACATCTAGATGGAGAAAAAATATCAATTACATTTAATATAATTTCTCTATTCTCCTCAAAGTTCCAATCTTGGTTTTTAAGGCCAAATTCAGAAAGTTTGATATAAACGTTTTCTTCATTAGCTAAAACTTTTAAAGAATTTTTCCATTTTAGTATTCCATCTTTACTTCGATCCCATGGAAAACCTGCATGATTAATAATGACTTTTACATTCGGAATAAGTCTAATAACTTGTAATGCCTCAATTAGGTGCCAAGATGGAATTCTTAAATCATAATTCAAATTATATTTTTCTAAAAGTTTTAAACCAACTCTCCATTTTTGGTCTTGCATAGTTCCAACATAATTACCATAACTTTCACTTTCTTTATTTTTTACAACAGGTTTTGATCTTATTCCTTTAACAAAATCAAAAGATGCTTGTTTTTCAATAACTTCTTCAGCATTTTTGGTATGAAACCAGGCATGAGCAACAACAGCTGTGGGTAAATTATGTTTATCTTTTATACTTTTTAGCCATTTAGTCTCTCCTACTTGATCCGATCTATCCCATTCAGCTTCACAATGAATTGTTCCGACTATGTTGTGATTTATTGTATCTTTTTCATAATTTTCTGGAAGATAGTTTTTTTTTAAATCGCTGTAATCACCTAAAAAGAAATTCTCTTCATAATGATCTGACAAAAAAGGGTAATAATTTTTATCTAAATCCCAAAAGTGGTGATGTGCGTCAATTATTGGAATGTCTTGTTGGTTCATAGACACTATGCCATTACTGGCTCTTTATCACCAACTAGCGTAACCCTATGCATAATTCTTTTGATAATATTATTATCAAAGGGTTTTACTGAATGCATTGTACATCTGTTATCCCACATTACAATATCATCATTGTTCCATATATGCTCATAAACATATTTTGATTGAATAGAATGCTCTATTAATTTTTCTAATAGTTTTCTTCCTTTATCGTAATCATAATCTACAATTTTAACCATTGTATGTGGAGAGAGAAAAAGAGATGGTTTTTTAGTTACTGGATGCCTCCTTACTAATGGATGGATTACAGGGTCAAGTTTATCATAATTACCTTTATTTTTTCTTCTACTTAACTCCTTTGATAACTTTATTATATATTCATGATCATGTACCACTCTAAGATTTCGTATCTTTTCTTTTAATATCTCGTCTAAATCCTCATATGCTTTATACATATTTGCAAATAGAGTATTTCCACCTTTATTTGTGGTAGAGATTCCATGTAAAATTGAGCCATTACTAGGAATTTTTCTAAAAGAGCTATCTGTATGCCATAACCAAGATTGTTTTAAATACTGCCAAGAAGTCTCTTTATTTGGAATAATTTTTCCATTTTCGTCTACGTTGGACACTCGATAAATTTCAGGGTTTTGTAAAGACCTATGAGATAAAGATGGATGCACTTCAAGTTCACCAAATTTTTTTCCGAATTTAATGTGATCTTCATCAGAAATATTTTGCTTTGGAAATATTATAAGTAAATATTGTACCCATAGATCTTTGATTTTTTGAAATGTATTTTCATCAATCTTTGAAAGATCTATACCTTCAATTGAAACACCAATATTTTTATGAACCTGTTTTACTTTCATAAAAACCTTAATTACTTATTTTTATAATATTAACAATAATAGAAGAAAAAATTGATATTGTCGACATTATCAATATACCAATTAAACTAATTAAAAATATATTTGCACCTCCAAAATATATGATTAAATACCCTGCCAAACCTCCAAAGCCAACCTGCAATGCCCCCATTAATCCACTTGATGCTCCTTGATTTTCACTGACAGAATTAATAGCACCTATCATTGCATTTGCAACAATAAATCCATGAGAAAATCCTATTAACAAACAAATGAAAGTAAGAAAAAATATGGATTGAACTTCAATTAAATTTAAAATTATTAACACAAAAATAAAAATGAGGCTTAATATTGTTCCGTATAAACACATTTTTTCCAAGCCAATTTTAATTGTGTATTTACTATTAATTAAATTTCCAAAAATATAACCAACAGAAGTTAGTGAAAACCATAAACCAAATTCAGATGCACTTGCACCTAATCTTAAATATTCATATGGCATAAATCCATTCATTGAATAATACATTCCTGTTTGCATTCCTCCAATAATAGAAAAACAAATAAACCACTTATTTTTAAAAATTATAATATAATTTTCTAAAATTCTTAAAATTGAAATATCTTTAGACATTAGTTTTAATGTCTCTTTAAGACTACGATTTAAGAGAAGAAAAATTACTATCCCAATAAGAAACAATGCAATGAAATTAGAATGCCAACCAAAATATTCTGCAAGCATCCCGCCAAAAACAAAACATAAAATTGGTAAAACAACCATATATGCAGTCACAGTGGACATTTTTGACGCAGCTTCTGATCTATTAAAGCTATCACTAATTATATTTCTTCCTACAGCAAAACAAGCTGCCGCACCAATACCTTGAATAGTTCTTAAAAGAATTAATATTGAAATATCATTTGAAAATGAACAAGCTAATGAAGAGACAGAGAAAATTAAAGATCCATAAATGACTAAAGGCTTTCTACCAAACCTGTCTGATAATGGCCCTGCAAATAATTGACCTACTGCTAAAAATAAAAAATAGATACTTAGAACCATTTGAGTGTCAGAAAAACTGGAACCTAAATCTTCTTTTATTAAGGGTAATGAAGGTGAAATCATTGTCATGCCCATTATAGGCATGGCAATTAAAACTGAAATTAATAAAATATTAGGTTTTATCAAAGAAATCTCAGATTATGAAACTTCTTTTTCATGGACCTCTATGATGTTTCCATCAGGATCATAAAAAAAAATCTGTTTCCAGCCTGCAACAGCTGTTTCACCCCAATCTGAATACTTAATGCCTTTACTTTTAAGATGATTTTTAAATTTTTCTAGATCATCCGTTCTATAAGCTATATGACCTCTTTCTAAAGGATTAATTGAATGCCCAGTTTTAAAATTAACCTCTAAATCTTTCTCTGCTAAATGAGTTTGAATATTTCCATCTGTTACAAATTCGACATCTCCAGAATAACCTTTTCTTCTTTCCAAAATTGGCAAATCATTAGTTTCAGTGTCTAATAGTAAAATATTCTTATAAAAATCGTTCATTTTTTTTACATTATTTGACGAAAGATTTATATGATGTAATTTTAATTTCATGTTTTTAATTATAAATGTTTAACTAAATTAGTTTATAGTACTTAAAATATATAATTAATAAATAAAAATGTATAATCCATTTAACATTATTTCATCATTTAGACTCTCATTTCTTCCCCCATTAATGATTTATTTAGCTGCTGGTGTATCTGGTTTAACTAATATTGTTGGATTATTTTTTGTTAAAGAGTATCTAGATCTTTCTGCTGCTTTTTTAGCAGGTTTAGGCTTTTGGGCCGGTTTGCCATGGGTATTAAAAATGCCATTAGGGCATATTGTAGATTTAATATGGAGATTTAAATCTATTTTAGTATTTTTTGGTGCGTTTATAATGGCAATAAGCAGTTTAATAATGTATTTTTTAATTGCGCATAAATCAGAAATGATAGCGATACTTAACGCTGAAACTTGGTTCATTATTTCAACATTGCTAGCTCCGATTGGGTTTGTACTTCAAGATGTAGTGGCTGACGCTTTAACTGTAGAAGCAATCCCAAAAACTGATGAAAAAGGTAATGAAATAGATTTTAAAACCTTAAAATCTTTGAATATCGTAATGCAACTATTAGGTAGAGTTTCAATAATTTCAGGTACCTTATTAGTTTCTTTAGTTAATCTTATAATGTTCTCTGATTCTTCTGAAATGTCTGAAAATGAGAAAATTATTACTTATGGAAAAATTTATTTATATTCTTTAATTGTTCCAGGTATATCTGTAATTGGAGTAATTTTTTCCTATATAAATTCAAAAGCTAGATTAAGTGAGCTTTTAAAAAATGGATTAGCTTTTGAAAAGGCCTATAATTTAATATACCCTATATCAAAAATTACTAAACCAAACCCTTCTATTATTATTGGTTCTATACTATTTGTTATTTTTACAATATCAATAGGTTTTTCAAAAATTCCATTTTCTCAAGAAATTGTCTTTATTGGATCTCTCTCTATAATAGTCTATCTTTTAATAACGTTGTCTAGTCAGTTAGATGCAGTTTCAAAGAGAATGTTAATTGGAACAGCAATTATTATTTTTGTTTTTAGAGCGATGCCAGGTGTTGGTCCAGGTGCTTCATGGTTCGAAATTGATATTCTAAAATTTGATCAAGAATTTCTTTCACTTTTAGGTTTAGTTGCCTCTATATTGACTATTTTTGGTATATTTGTTCTTAGACCTCTTATGGAAAACTCATCTATGAGTAGGCTTATTATAATTCTTTCAATTGCTGGATCTATTTTCCTTTTACCTTCTTTAGGAATGTTTTATGGGATACATGAATTTACGTCAAAAATAACAAATGGTATTGTTGATGCGAGGTTTATTGCAATATTTAATACTGCTCTAGAGAGTCCTTTAGGACAAGTATCAATGATACCCATACTAGCATGGATAGCGCAATCTGCTCCAAGTCATTTAAAAGCAACTTTTTTTGCTGTCTTAGCAAGCTTTACAAACTTAGCCCTTTCTGCAAGTAATTTAGGCACAAAATATCTTAATCAAATTTTTGTAGTAACAAGAGAAGTAAAGTCAAATTCTGGTGAGGTAACAACTCAAGCAGATTATTCAGAATTGGGCATTTTATTAACTACTGTTTTGTTGTTAACTTTAATATTACCAATATTAGCTACAATTTTAATTAGAAAATTAAAGTTAATTGCTTACTAAGCATCGTGAACTTTAACATATTCAAAATCTCCTGATTTATTATCTATTCCTTGATCAGGAGCAGCAATCCATGAAGCATATTTCCCAGGCTCGTGCTCAGGTACCATTAAAGATTCTATAAACTTATTATCATTATCTGATGGTAAAAAATTATTCATATTTTGATCCCATGTCTTCGAATTTAAAATGTTTCCATCAGGATCAATAAAAGCATTAGCAAATGTTCCGATTGATCTATTAAAACCTTCGTGTGGTAGTTTAACTTTAAAATCAATGTTGAATGATTCTATAGTTCTATTCCATCTTTTGATACCTACTGAAGAATCTTTAATATAATCATCTCTTAATCTCATGTTTAATGCTAACAACGCAGGTGCATTTTTCTTTATAATATTATTATTTTCAAACTCTAATATTGGATAAGTATCATTTTGTAGTTGATGATCATCTTTAATTTTTGTTTCCCAAAACCTTCCTTTAACTCCAGCTGTAAATGCATTAGCGGCATTAGTTGAAATTTCTGAACCAAATAAATCTAGTGATAATGTAAAATGTAAATTTATCTTTTTTTGTATTGTTGGTAAATCAATGACACCTAATTTTCTTATCTTTTCTATTTCAAATGGATCTGAAATACCTGCCTTAACCATTTCTTCACAAGTTTTTTTAATTACTCTTCTAACTCCGTTTTCTCCAACAAACATATGATGTGCTTCTTCAGTAAGCATGAAACGACAGGTTCTAGAAAGAGGATCAAATCCTGACTGAGCCAGAGCTTCTAGTTGCATTTTCCCATCTCTATCAGTAAAAGATGTAAACATAAAAAAGGATAACCAATCTGGAGTAACTTCATTAAATGCCCCTAACATCCTTGGTGCATCTTCTGAACCAGATTGTCTTTTTAATAATTCATTAGCTTCTTCTCTTCCATCAGAACCAAAATATTTTTGTAACAAATAAACCATTGCCCATAAATGTCTTCCTTCTTCAACATTCACCTGAAATAGATTTCTCATATCATACAATGATGGAGCTGTTTTACCTAAGTGTCTTTGTTGTTCAATAGATGCTGGCTCAGTATCCCCTTGAATAACAATAAGTCTTCTTAACATTGATCTGTACTCACCTGGAACCTCTTGCCAAGCAGGTTCACCAAAATGTTCCCCACAAGGAATTGTTCTTCCTTGCATTTCTGGTGCTAGCAGAATTCCCCATCTATAATCAGGCATTTTTACATAATCAAATTTAGCCCACCCTTCTCTATCAACACTTATGGCTGTTCTTAGATAAACTAAACTTTCTTGAAAACCAACTGGCCCTAAATCTTTCCACCAATTAATATAACCAGGATGCCACCTTTCAAGTGCTTTTAAAACTTTTTTATCAGATGATAAACCAACATTATTTGGTATCATTGTATCGTATTCTACTTTAATATTATCTAACATAAATATCCTCTTCTAAATTCTTTCCCAATTAAACTTACTTCTGTTACCAGATCCGTATTTTTTTAATGCTCCCTCTTCACCAACAGCATTTGGTCTTTGAAATATCCAATTTTGCCATGCTGTTAACCTTCCAAAAATTTTAGTTTCCATTGTTTCTGGTCCTGCAAATCTAAGATTTGCTTCTAATCCTGTCATACTATCTGGAGAAAAACTAGACCTTTCTTCCAAAAATATGCGAACTTCATCTTCCCAATCAATATCATCAAAACTAAACGTTACTAATCCCATATCTAAAGCAATTTGACTATCTAATTCCGTACTAATTTGATTTTCAAGAGCTTTTATTTTTTCCGATTCATTTAAAAATCTTGTTTCTAACCTTGTTATACCATTTGACATTCTAAAGAAATTAAAATTTGATTTTGATAAAGCAATTTTAGCCTCTGGGTTGTTGCTATCATCGAAAATGCCCTCTGCCATATATGATCTATCAGAGGCAAAGATAATTTCAGATAAAAATCCACCAAAACAGGACCCTGGCTCTATTAATGTTACCAATGATCTAGACGTTAAATCAATTCTCTTTAGTGTTCTGTTCCATAAATGTTTAATTTCTCTAAGAAACCAATGTGAATTATATTTATGCAAAAGATCATCATAAAAAAGAACATCACTTAAAGAACCTTGAGAAGAAAAAATTATCACACCTAAGTCTAGCTCGTTGAACCTTAAATGTAGTAAAATATCGTCTAATTCTCTTGCACATCTAAGAAGCCAAAATTGATCTCCTTGTTTTATAATGTCATTTTCATCATCTATTTTTAATAGTTCAGGTGATTTTATTACAATTTTTGCATTCTTCTTTAATCTATCTATTAACAATTCTACTGAAGTGTACTTGATATGATCCTCGTTAATAATTTGTTTGTTTATTTCATTCAATATAATTCCCTTTTTAGAGGAATTATCATTCTTAACATTTTGTTCAATTATTTTTGTTAAAGTCTCATTATAATTTGATTTTTTAGTTATTGTATCTACTAATTTCCATTCTTGTGCTTTTTGCGCCTTTACACCCTCTTCCATAGTACAAAAAACGTCAGCTAAATCTTTTCTTACTTTTCTTTTGTCAGTTACTCTTGTTAACCCACCGGTTCCAGGTAAAACAGCTAATAAAGGAACCTCAGGTAAAGACACGCTAGATGAACCATCGTCCAAGAGCAAAATATGATCACAAGATAGTGCTAATTCATACCCACCTCCTGCACAAACACCTTCAATAGAGCAAATAAAATATTGTCCTGACTCTAGTAATGAAGACTCGATAAAATTTCTAGTTTCATTGGTATATTTACAAAAGTTTACCTTGTGAGCATGAGAAGCCTCAGCTAACATTTTAATATTTGCTCCTGCAGAGAAAGCCCGTTCATTACCTGATTTAATTATAATTAAATTCACAAATGGATATTCAAATCTAAGTCTTTGTAGAACATCATATAATTCAATATCAACACCAAGATCATAGCTATTTAATTTTAACTTATAATCTCCTATCAATCCTTGATCTTCATCAACATTAAAAATTAAATTACAAATGTTATTTTCTATTTCAATTTTCCAATGCTTATAACTTTTTGGGTTAACATTAAAATCAATTTTTTTCATAAATGATAATTAGCCTTATTTATTTTCAATTTGGTTAATAAATTCTTTAATTTTATTTATAGACTCTTTTGGTTTGTCAATCAAAGGATTATGCCCGCAATTATTCAAAATTAACTTTTTTAATTTACCTTTTAAATTTTCTTCTAAAATTTCAATTTGATATAGGGTTCCATATGGATCATCTTTACCTTGTATTGCTAAAATTGGAATTTTTATGTCTTTTAAAATATGTGTAATATTCCAATTTTTGAATTTTTCATCCAACCATACATCATTCCATCCATAAAATGCTATATCTGGATTATTATGATATTTTGATAATTTTTTCTTTAAATTATCTTCATAAATATTTCTAATTTCTCTAATTGACACAATATTCATTTCTTCTATAAAGAAATGCGGTGCAATTAGAATTGTACCCAAAATTTCATAATTATCATTGTCTAAAGTGGAATTAATTGCTGCAATTGTTGCACCATCACTATGACCTAATAGGAATACTTTATTTAAATTAAATTCTGACAACAATTTAGGAAGATATTTTTCTGCCTCTAAATTCATATAATTTATAGGTCTTGGCAAATTTATAGTTGATGATTTTCCATATCCTGCTCTAGAGTAAACAAAAATATTTAAACCTAACTCCTTAAATAATTTCTCAGGAATATCTTTCCACATTTCTAATGATCCTAAACCCTCATGCAAAAGCACAATGGTTGGGGTGTTATTTTCGAATTCACCTATTATTAAAACTTCTAATTGTTGATCAAAAACATTTTGAAAATAATTATGTTTTTTCATTATTTTCTTAATTTAAATCTTTGAATTTTACCTGTGGCAGTTTTAGGCAATGTTTTTACAAACTCAATAGATCTTGGGTATTTCCATAAACCAATTTTTTCTTTAACTATTTCTTTAATTGCTTTTTCAATTTCTTTTAATTTTTCTTTTTGGTTTTGATCTGTTTTGAGAATTATAAAAGCTTTTGATTTAAGGAGACCTTCATGATCAGTTTCTGGCACAACTGCAGATTCTAAAACCTCATCATGATTTAGAATAGCTTGCTCAACTTCAAAAGGTGAAACCCATATTCCACTTACTTTAAACATATCATCTGTTCTACCGCAATAAACATACTTGCCATTTTTATTTCTAATATATTTGTCCCCAGTTCTTGTCCATTCACCTTCAAATGTTTTTCTGCTCTTATTTCTCATATTCCAGTAACCATCTGCAGAACTTTCTCCTTTTACAAGTAACTCTCCAATTTCATCGTTTTCAATTATATTGTTATTTTCATCTAATAATTTTAACTCATAGCCTGGAACAGCAATCCCAGTTGTACCATATTCTAAATCATCAATTTTATTTGATAAGAAAATATGCAACATTTCTGTTGAACCAATACCATCAAGAATATCCGTTGAGGTTAATTCGTACCATTTTTTTCCAATATTTTCAGGTAATGCCTCCCCAGCTGAAACAGAAATTTTTAAATTTTTAAATCCATCAAAGTTATTTGATGTTGTGAAATCTAAAATGGCTGAAAATATAGTCGGAACTGCAAAAAAAGTTGTTACATTAAATTCATTCAATAATTTAGAAACAACTTCTGGCGTTGGCCTTTCAGGAAGTAAAATAGCAGTAGCACCAACTGACATAGGGAATGTCATTGAATTTCCTAATCCATATGCAAAAAATAACTTAGCTACAGAAAAAACAATGTCATTTTCATTAATCTTTAGAACTTGTTTTCCATAAGTATCGTATGTGTTTTGTAAACTCCCATGAACATGTTTGACACCTTTTGGTTGTCCTGTAGATCCTGATGAATAAAGCCAAAATGCAACTTCATCTTTACTGCAATGAATTGTACTTTCGATTTGACATTTTTTTATTTCATCTATGAAATTTACATAATTTGAATTTTCACCTATCTCGAAAATATTTTGAATATTAGAATTTTTAGTTAGAAGGTCATTAAAAGTGTCTAATAAATTAGATGTTATAAAAACTGCTTTAGCTCTACTATCATTAATTATTTCATCTATTATTTCATTTGATAACAATGTATTGAGTAAAACTGGAATTACACCTGATTTAAGACATCCCCAAAAAATAACAGGATATTGTACAACATCATTCATAAGGATAATAACCCTGTCCTCACGGCTAATATTATATTTTAAAAACAAATTTTTTAATCTAGAAGATTGATCATACAAATCGTAATATGAGATGGAGTTTGAAGAATTACCATACTCAATAAAAGCTGTTTTGTCCTTTAATGATCCATTTACATTTCTATCTACAAAAAATAATGCTGCATTTTCGTTCATTTTATACTCAATAAATAATAGAAACACATTTTTAAAAAAAATTAAATTATATAATATTTTTTTAATTCAGAAGGATCAAACAATTAATTACCAAATATATCTCAATTACCATTACTATATTTGTTAGATAACTAGATTAAAAAAACTTTTTGTAAATTAATTCAATAAATGTAGACGATGATAAAATATAGTAATAAGTATTTACTATAATGAAAGATAATGAGATAGAAAATTTTTTTGAAGGAAAATTTGAAATACCACAGTTTGATAGCTTAACAGCAAATCAGGCAAGAAAACTCCAAAACCAGCTTACTAAACCAGTTGGAAGTTTAGGGAAATTAGAAGATTTAGCTATTTGGATGGCTGGATGGCAAAGTAAAATTAAGCCAAAAATAGATAATGCTCAATGCTTAATATTTGCAGGTAACCACGGAATATCACGTAGAGGAGTATCAGCATATCCGCCAGAGGTTACATTTCAAATGGTAGAAAATTTTAAAAAAGGTGGTGCTGCAATTAATCAATTATGTAATTTAGCTGACATTAAATTAAAAGTTATACCATTAGACCTTAAAACACCTACAAGAGATTTTTCTGAAAATTTAGCTATGGATAAAAAAGATGTTATTTCTGCAATGCAAATAGGTTTTCAATCTGTTCCCATAGATTGTGATTTACTTGTCTTAGGTGAAATGGGAATATCTAACACATCATCCGCAACAGCAATTTCTTGTGCTATTTTTGATGAAGATGTTGAAAAAATGACAGGTATTGGAACGGGTTTAAATAATAATCAAGTATTTAAAAAAATAGAAATAATTAAATCTGCCATAAGATTACACGGAAAAAAATTTTCAGATACTATAAGCATCCTTTCTTGTTACGGAGGAAGAGAACTTTCAGCGATTGTTGGGTCTATCATTTCTGCAAGACTTAAATCTATTCCTGTTCTCTTAGATGGTTTTATATGTACAGCAGCTGCATCAACCTTAATATTATTTCACAAATTGATATTAGATCATTGTCTAATTTCACATTTATCTTCTGAACCAGGTCACTCTAAGATTCTGAGCAAACTTAAGAAAGAACCAATTTTGGACTTAAAGCTAAGACTCGGTGAAGGAAGTGGTGCAGCTGTTGCCACTTTAATTTTAAAAGCAGCTTTGGCAACTCATAACGGTATGGCCACTTTTACTGATGCAAAAATATCTAGAAATTACTAACTTATGAAATTTTTTTTAAAAAACTCGTATCTCCTTGATTTAATTGCATCTGTAATGTTTTTTACGAGGATTCCAGTTAATTGGAATTATTTTTCAAACAAACCGCCCAATCTCACAAAAGCTGCATGGTCTTTTCCAATAATTGGATTTTTAGTAGGTATTTTATCTGGCATTTTTGGAGATTTATGCATGTTTATAGATTTACCGATTTTTTTATCCTGCTTAATAGCAATAACCTTTAGTATAGTCTTGACTGGGGCTTTTCACGAAGATGGTTTGGCAGACATGGCAGACGGTTTCGGTGCTGGAGGAACTGCAGTTAAAATAAATAAAATCATGCATGATAGTCGATTAGGAACTTATGGAACAGCAGCATTAACCTTAGGGTTATTAATTCGATTAGGACTTGTTGTAAGTTTAGTAGAATTGGGGAATTCTCTAATTCTTATATTATCTGTCGGTTTTGCTTCGGGGAAATTGGCTATCATATTTTTACGAAATCTTTATAAAACTTCTAAATTTTCTAAAACTGGTAGTATTATTGAAAATGTGAGTATTTTAAAACTAATTTTTGCTACAATATCATGGTTTTTTCCAATTTACTTTTTTTTTCCTCTCGTTGGTATTTTATTAGGAGTTCTATTTATATTTGTAGTAATTTTCCTGATTGGCAACATGTCAAAACAAAAATTAGGTGGCCTTACAGGAGATGTTTTAGGAGCAACTGCTTTCATATCAGAGCTAGCATTTCTATTTGCCTTAACTATTTATTTAAGGATCCAATTTTGATAGAAACATCAAAATTATACTTGATACGTCATGCGCAAGTAGAAAAATTAGAAGGATACATACCTGAAAACAATGCAAATGCTATAATAAACTTAGACCATTTAAAAATTCTTGCCACATATATTCCACATAATTGTACTTGTTACGTTAGTCCTTTAAAAAGAGCTCTGCAAACTGCCACAGCACTATCTAAATTTACAAATTTTAAAGAATTACTTATTGACAATAAATTGAAGGAACAAAATTTTGGTGAATGGGGAGGTAAAAAAATTTCTTCAGTATGGAATGAAATCAAAATGTTTAAAAAAAAACATAATTTTTCATTTATTTATCCTGAACTTTCACCACCGAAAGGGGATAGTTTCTTAGATCAATGTAAACGTATTGGATTATTTATGGAAAATCTTAATTTATCTAACAGAAAATCTATAGTAATTATTGCTCACTCTGGAACTATTAGAGCTTTTTTGTCTTACATATTACATATAGACCCTAACATAGCACTAAGCATAGAAATTTCACATTTGAGTATTACTTCTTTAGAAGTCATGACAAATGGAGAGTTGGAAAATAGTGGTGGAAAATACCGACTATTAAACGTTAATCATACAGTTATTTAATTTATGTAAAGTTAATCTTATAATTTTAGTTGATTTAAATATAGAGATAAATAATTACATTTTTATTAAAATTTATTAAATTTGATATTTTTTTTCGCTGGGTTTTCAAGAGTATTAAACAATCCAGCATATATGAATATTGCATTAGCTCTACTATTATTTATTATCTCATCAACAATCTTCCAAAAATATAAAATATTTAGTTTAATATAAATAATACTAGATTTTAAACATCCACAAAATGATACCACGGTTTCATTCATAAAAAGTTCTTAATTAGATTATTTAATGATATTTTTTAAAAAATAAAAATTAAATAGACTATATCTTGTCTTAAAATATTGCATACAACATAGACATTACTGTAATATAAAACAAGTAATCATGAGACCTATATTTAATGCAATAATGATCATATTGAAAAAGCATTTAATCAAATTTAAATTAATATTCGTTTTATTTTTAATTTTACTACCTTTTTTTTCAATTGCCAAAGATATATCTATTGATAAAGATAAACTTCAACTTTATTTTGACTCAGTTGTCAGTATTGATTCTATAATTCCTGAAAATGCAAGAACCGCAAAATCACTTGGAACAGTCCGGCAAGGGAGCGGTGTCATTATTGATAATCAAACTATTTTAACAATTGGGTATATCGTTTTAGAGGCAAAAAAAATAACTATAGGTTTACGAAACGGAAAAAAAATACCTGGGAGATTATATGGATACGATCACACATCAGGGTTTGGAATTATTTCACCTATTATTAGTACTGAATTGAAGTCACTTAAATTAGGTGATTCTAATAAAATAGGCTTAGATGAACCACTTTACATTTTACCGTCACCATTTAAAGGTTCTGGTTCAGTTGCTAAAATGGTATCTCGAAGACCATTTGCTGGTTGGTGGGAATACTATTTAGATAAACCAATATATACATTGCCAACTAATCAATCTTGGGCTGGCTCACCTCTTATCAACTCAAATGGAGAAATATTAGGTATTGGTTCTCTTTTTATCGCAGATGCTGCTTCACCTGGCATTATGTCACCTGGTAATATGTTTGTACCAATTAATCTATTAAAGCCTATTTTAAAAGATTTAAAAAAATATGGTCGAAGAAAGTCAAATATCAAACCATATATAGGGTTGTCATCAAATGAATATAATGGGCAGGTAATAGTTAAAAGAGTAAGTCGAGACGGTCCTTCGTATATAGCAGGAATAAAGGCAAATGATATTATAACTTCAGTTAATGGAAATTTAGTAAAGAATTTGAAAAAATTTTATGAAGCCGTTTGGGCTACTGGTAATAGCGGAGTTTCTATAAAAATTGTTATTCAAAGAAATGGAAAACAAATTAATTTTGATGTTAAACCAATTGATCGAATGGATTATTTTATAAAAAATAATTCTTATTAGTTTTTTGAGTATGGCGGGAGTGACGGGACTCGAACCCGCGGCCTCCGGCGTGACAGGCCGGCGCTCTAACCAAACTGAGCTACACCCCCCAATTAACAATATAATTACAGACACACATTAAATTGGTCAAGAAAAGAAATCATTTATAAATTAATGACCTTATTTTATTTTTGCTCATGATAGAAATTTCAAATAACATTCCAAAAACAAAAGTTGACATTATTGTGTTTGTAAAGAAGGGAATTGCTAAGACATAACATTGTAAAAGTCCATCAAGATCTTTTGTATAAAATTCTGAGAATAGCCAAACCCCAAAATTGGTACAAACAAAAAATATAATTGAGCTTAAAAATAATAAAGACAATCTAGACAAAAAACTTTTACTAAATATACCTATAATACTGATTAACGCTAGACTCCCCCAAGTAAAAATTAATAGATGATGAAATCCAATAAAAAAATCTGACAAAGCAAAAGCCATAATTACAAATGGACTTGATCGCAAACCAAAGTACATTGATGCATATAATGTCAAAGCAAGTACTGGAGTAAAGTTTGGCGGATGAGGGAAGTATCTAAAAACAAAGATAAACACAAACATAGATAAAAAAAGTAATAAGTTTGTTCTTAAATTATTATATTTAAAACTCATTAAAATTCACTTTCTATGCCACCAAAGAATGATATTCCTGGTGTATTATAATTTCTATTAACTTCGTAATCTTGATCTAAAATATTAGATACCTTGAAGTTACTTTTAAAATTATTATCAATTTTATAATTAAAATTATAATTCACAAGAGAAAATGATGGTAATTCATTAGAGCTAGTGTCATAGGCTCTTTCCTGATAAATGTATTCAAGTTGATTGTTAATTTTATCTGAAATTTTATAGTCAAACAAACTACTAAATTTGTGCATCGGAACTAAAGCCCCTTTGGTGCCATCACTTTTATCACTATCTGTTTTTGTATATGAAAAATATAAATCAAGATCCTCTATAATGTTGTATTTATTAACTGACAATTCGTAGCCAGAAATTTCAGTAAAACCTGAACCCTGTCGGTATCCACCTCCAGAATATTCAATTTCATTATCAATTTCGCTATTAAATATAGATGAAGATACTAAAAAACCTGACATAAAATTATTATAATCAAAACCTAGCTCCTTATTTGTTGTTATTTCTGGTTCAAGTTTATTTATCCCACTTGCTAGATTATTACTTTCATATAAAGATGGAGGCCTATAACCTGTTCCAAAAGAAGTTTTTAACCTAAAATTCTTAAAGAGATCGTAACCTAATTGAACTCTATGACTCTCATGAGTACCATAAATTTGATCATGATCAGTTCTTAAAGAGACATCAACAAGACTATTTTTAGTTGGCTTGATTTGACCATAAACATATTGAGCATCTGTTTCTCTTTTTTCCCTTACGTTAGACGTTTTATATTTTATATTGTTATATTCTATTCCAAATCCAACGAAATCATCTTTATTAATTTTTGTTTGAATTTTGTATTCTACTTTTTGCTGTTTAGAACTTTGATTAGAAACATAAGAACCAGCTGTTTTTCTATTAACCCTCGTAGGATTATAATTTAAGATATGTTTAGTGTGGTTTCCAGTTTGGAACTCAAAAGTAACTAAACCTGATTGAATATTTGATTTACTAAAATCATGATTGTCTGTCTGATCCCAGTTATCATATTCATATTTAGAGGATGAATCTCTAAAAACAAATGTTACTTTATTTTTATTTTCGTCATTTTTTAATGTAGATTTAAAAGTTATTGAGCCTTCATTATAAGCATCTTTCTCGGTGTTTAAGCCATTTTTATTTCCTGATGATATACCATCAGAATGGCTGATATTAGCACTTAAGGATAGTTTTACATTCTTTTCACCTTTAGAATAGTAAGTGCCAGAGTAAATAGAATTGTTAGAACCAAATTTAATCTTTTGTCTAATTTTTTTTCCATTAAATATACCTTCATCTGTTGTTATAGCAATAACACCACCAGCAGCCTGTCCACCGTGAACAGAACCTTGAGGAGACTTTAATATCTCTATTTTTTGAATATTATCTAATGAAATATTTTGTAAATATGTCTCTGCCTGAGTTGCAGTATGATCAGCTATATTCATACCATCTACGGTTACATTTAGGTATTTCTTTGGGAAACCTCTTAAAAAATATGATGGTATAGAGCCTGTACCACCTGTTGATGCAATACTTATTGAACTCTCAGTTTTCAATAAATCAACAAGATTAGTTGCGGATGATTTTTCAATATCTTTTTTTGAAATAACTTTGATAAATGAATTTGTATTTTTAATTTTTTGTTCAAAACCTGAGGGTGTTACAACTATATTTATAAGTTCATCATCCAGTGTTTGAGAATATAATTTTGAAATAATAAAAAAGCTAATAATAAAAATTAAAGTTGTTTTGAACATAAATACCTCCTAGCTCAATCATGTTTGACGTCGCTAAACGATATTTACGCATAAATTGTTATCCCGACAATTTAAGAAGCGACAATGTATGGCAGGTCTCCTGACTCGTGATCTAGTTAAAACACCTTCCCGATTTCTCAGTGGTATTTGTTCTAACGCTTCACATACAGTTGCGGGTACAGTATTGGCTTCGTCAATGACATTACCAATTTCCCATTTTAAGCTTGAACATAAGTTCAAAGCACCTATACATTAGTTAATTATAAGTATATAAAATTTTAAAAGTAAATGAAATTATGACAATTTTTATTTTTGGCTTTGGTCAAGTTAGTAAAGAGCTAGCAAAAAAACTTTCAAATGATAAAAAAATAAATTTTAAGATTGTTTCTAGAAATACTCAAAACTTTTTAGATTATGAATTTTTGAAAATAGACTTTTTCAAAAATAAATTAAATCTTTCTGATTCAATATTAATTTCTACCATCCCACCTAACGAAAAAGATGAAGATTTTATTTTAAAAAATATACCAGCATCAAATTTAAAATCATTTTCTAGAATTATGTATATTTCATCGACATCTGTTTACCAAGGTGGCGATGTAAATGAATTAACAATCCCTAAGCCAACGACAAAACTTGGTATTAGGAGATTATCAATTGAAAAACAGTGGCAGAATATTAGTGATAAAACTGTTATCATTAGATCAGGTGGTATTTACAGTAATTCAAGTAACATTTTAACAAAATTTTTAAAAGGTGATCATAAAATTATTTTCAAAAAAAATCATTTCACTAATAGGATTCATATAGAAGATCTTGTAGGAATAATTTTTAGTATCATAAAAGCTAAAAATATTGATGGTATAATTAATGCAACTGATAGTTTTTTTATTGATAACTTTGATCTAATTGATAAGTTAAGTAAAAAATTTTCTTTACCTAAACCAACAAAAATTAGTTATGACGATGAATCAATAAACAAAAATATTAAGTCCTTTTATCAAGTATCAAAAAAAGTTTATAGCAATAGATTGATGAATGATTTAGGTTATAGCCTGATTTATCCAAAAATTGATAAATTTTTAAATTCATTATTAAAAAAAGAATTAAAATTATGAGCAAATTTTTACTAAAAGTTTTATCAGTGACACATTGGACTGATACTTTGTTTTCATTTCAAATTGAAAGACCAAAAGATTTTAAATTTAAATCTGGAGAATTTGTAATGATTGGACTCCCAAATAGTGATGAACCTATTTTAAGAGCTTACTCAATTTGTTCTCCAAGTTGGGATGAAAAATTAGAATTTTATTCAATAATAGTAGAAAATGGTCCATTAACATCTAAATTAAAAAATATTAAAATTAATGATGAAATTATATTAATGTCTAAATCTACTGGAACATTAATTTTAGACGCATTAAAACCTGCAAAAAGACTTTTTCTTTTTTCAACAGGTACTGGATTTGCTCCTTTCTCTTCAATTATAAGAGATCCCGAAACATATGATAAATTTGAGAAAATTATTTTAACTCATACCTGTAGACTCAAAAATGAGTTACATTATAGTGAAAAGATAATGAGTGAATGCATTAATAATGAAATGTTGAAGAGTTTTGTTGGAGACAAATTAATATATTACAAATCTACAACTCAGGAAAATTCAGAATATACTGGAAGAATTACAAATAACATTCAAAATAAATCATTCTATATTGACTTAAAATTAGATGAACTAAATTTTTCAACTGATTGTGCAATGATTTGTGGATCTTTAGATTTTAACAATGAATTAAAAAATCTACTTATCGAAAAAGGATTTCAAGAAGGAGCTACAAATAAACCTAACACATTTGTTTTAGAAAAAGCTTTTGTAGGGTAATTAATGGTGGGCGGTGAGAGGCTCGAACTCCCGACATTCTCGGTGTAAACGAGATGCTCTACCAACTGAGCTAACCGCCCTTGAGATTAAACTATTAATATATGTCTAGTTGTCAAATAAAAAGTTAATACCAATAATAATTTAAATAATTAAAATCTTAATTTATTCGTATTTGGATAAAAAAAATCAAAGTAGCTATAAGTAACTACTTTGATTTTAAAAATAAGTTATTAATTTACTGCATCCTTAAGTGGAGTGCCAGGTTTAAATTTTGGCATTTTAGAAGCTTTTATCTGAATTGGCTCACCAGTTCTAGGGTTGCGGCCAGTTGTTGCTTTTCTGTGGGCTACTGAAAATGTCCCAAAACCAACTATTCTTACATCACCTCCTGATTTTAAAGCACCTGTGATTGCACCAATCACACCGTCAACGGCTTTACCTGCATCTGATTTTGACAATCCCGATGCTTCAGAAACACTAGTGATTAATTCATTTTTATTCATGCAAACCTCCAATAAATAATAAAAATACTATATATTACCTTAAGAAATAAAGTAATTGCAAATAAATAATTTTTAATGTGTTTGAGTTAATTGCTCTAGTTGGTCATTCTTAATTTTTTGACCAATTTCAGGCTTGATGTCGATTAATGGTTCAATTTTATTTTCTAATGTTTCTGATAATATCTGATCGACGTATTTAACGGTTTTTATTTTTATCTTATTTAGGATTTCTTTTTCAATCTCAATAAGGTCTTTTTCGTTTTCATATGGTATTAATACCTTTTTTATTCCATTTTGAATTGCAGCTAGTAATTTTTCTTTTAATCCACCTATGGGAAGCACTTTACCTTTGAGTGTTATTTCACCTGTCATAGCTACATCGCATCGGACTTTATTATCAGTGAGCGTTGATACAATACTTGAAATCATAGCCACCCCTGCTGATGGTCCATCTTTAGGTGTAGCACCCTCTGGAACGTGCACATGTACATCGAAGCTATTTATAATATTTTGTTCAATTCCTAGTTTTAAATGATTAGATTTAATATAGAATTCAGCAGCTTTAATAGATTCTTTCATCACATCACCAAGCTTTCCTGTAGATGAGAATCTACCTTTACCAGGCACTTTTACAACTTCAACGTTAAGTAGCTCTCCACCCACTTGTGTCCAAGCCAGGCCATTTGTTACGCCCACCAAGTTAACATTTTCTTTACCTAATCGATTATATTTGGGTGGGCCAAGGTTTTCTAATAAACTTTTTTTATCTATTTTTCCAAACGCTCGTCCATTAATTTCTATATCAGTAATAATTTTTCTAATTAATTTAGAAATTTCTCTTTCAAGTGACCTGACACCAGCTTCTTTTGTATATTTTTGTATTATTTCTATTAAAATTTCATCGGATAATAAAATCTCATCATCTTTAACTTTATTTTCTTTCTTTATCTTTGTTATCAAATGGTTTTTAGCTATTTGTAATTTTTCATTTTCTGTATAGCCAGGCAGCCTGATTATTTCCATACGATCTAAGAGTGCATCCGGAATATTTAAGGTATTAGCAGTTGTGATGAACATCGTTTTTGATAAGTCATAATCAATTTCAAGGTAATGATCTTGAAAACTGTTATTTTGTTCTGGATCTAATACTTCTAATAAAGCTGAAGAAGGATCTCCTCTATAGTCTGAACCAATCTTATCAATTTCATCCAAAAGAAATAAAGGATTATTAAATTTAGATTTTTTTAATCCCTGAATTATTTTGCCTGGCAATGAACCTATATATGTTCTTCTATGGCCTCTGACTTCAGCTTCATCTCGTACGCCACCTAATGCCATTCTTAAATAAGTTCTACCTGTAGCTTTAGCAATAGATTTACCTAAAGATGTTTTTCCGACACCTGGAGGGCCAACTAGACACAAAATAGGCCCTTTCAGCGAATTTGATCTTTTTTGAACTACCAAAAACTCTAATATTCTTTCTTTAACCTTTTTTAAACCATAATGATCTTCATCAAGAATTTGCTTTGCTAAAGATAAATCATAATTAATTTTAGATAGTTTTTTCCATGGAAGGCTAAGTATCCAATCAATATAACTTCTTACAACTCCAGATTCAGCACTCATTGGGCTCATATTTTTTAGTTTTTTGAATTCTGAATTAACTTTTTCTAGTGCGTCTTTTGTAAGCTTAGCTTTGCTAATTTTTTCTTTTATCTCTTGAAATTCGTCTTTGTCTTCTTCATCATTTCCTAATTCTTTTTGTATTGCCTTTAATTGTTCATTTAAGTAGTATTCCCTTTGAGTTTTTTCCATTTGAGTTTTAACTCTATTTCTAACTTTTTTATCAATTTGAAGACTATCAACCTCAATTTCAAGTTTTGAAATTAGTTTATCAATTCTAAGGGAAACATCATTTAATTTTAAAAATTCTTGTTTTTCTTCTATTGATAGTGACAAATGCGAAATTATAGTATCACATAATTTAGATGGATCTTTTATATCTGTTATTAGATTTATGATTTCATTATTAGTCTTTTTATTAATGTTTAAATAATCTTCAAACACCGTATGAAGAACGTTGATTTTTGTAATATCAACTTTAGGTGACCCTGAGTTAGACAAAATTTTAAAATTACAAGTTAAATAATTTATATCTTTTGTTTCCGGTAAAAAATTGATTTTAACTCTTTTTTTCCCTTCTACAAGAACCTTTAAAGTCCCATCAGGAAGCTTTAACAGTTGAAGAATTTTACATATTGTTCCTATTGAATAAAGGTCTTTAGGTTTTGGATCTTCAACTTTTGCAACTTTTTGAGTAACTAAAACTATATCCTTATTATCAGACATAGCTATTTCCAAAGCTTTAACGGATTTGTTTCTGCCAACAAATAAAGGTACGATAATTTGAGGGAATACAACTATATCTCTTAGTGGTAATACAGGCTCATTCATACTTATAAAATATGTCTCAACAAATTAAATTCAAGTATTTCATCTGAAAAGAATTTTATGAAATTGTTTGTGATATACTTTTTTTATTTTTAGAATGTACAGTTATTGGTTTTTTATCTTTAATGACAACATCTTCATTAATAACAACTTCATCGATATTTGATTGAGATGGTAACTCGAACATAGTGTCCATTAACATTTTTTCAATAATAGATCTTAAACCACGTGCACCAGTATCAAGCTCTATAGCTTTTTTTGCTATTGCAGTTAAAGCCTCTTTTCTAAAATCTAGTTTTGTATTTTCCATTTGAAAAAGTTTTTTGTACTGTTTTGTTAGAGCATTTTTAGGTTCAGTTAATATTTTAACTAATGCATCCTCATCTAGATCTTCTAGGGTTGCCAAGACTGGCAATCTACCAACGAATTCTGGTATAAGTCCATATTTAACAAGATCTGTTGGACGAATTTCTTTTAATATTTCACTAGAAAGTCTTTCATCTTTGTTTTTTATTTCAGCTTCAAAACCAATTGATGAGTTTTTACTTCTATTAGAGATGATTTTATCAATACCTGCAAATGCTCCACCACATATAAATAGAATGTTTGTTGTGTCAACCTGTAAAAAATCCTGCTGTGGATGCTTTCTTCCACCTTGAGGTGGCACAGAAGCTATTGTCCCTTCCATAATTTTTAACAATGCTTGTTGTACACCTTCACCACTTACATCTCTGGTTATGGATGGATTTTCTGATTTGCGAGAAATTTTATCAACCTCATCTATGTACACAATACCTTTTTGAGCTCGCTCTACGTTATAATCAGAAGCTTGAAGTAACTTTAATATTATATTTTCAACGTCTTCTCCAACATAACCTGCTTCTGTCAAAGTAGTAGCATCTGCAATTGTAAATGGCACATCAATTATTTTAGCCAAAGTTTGAGCTAACAATGTTTTTCCACATCCAGTTGGACCAACTAACAATATGTTTGATTTAGATATTTCTACATCATCAATTTCATTTGAGGAATTCAGTCTTTTGTAGTGATTATGAACAGAGACAGATAAAACTTTTTTTGCACTTGATTGTCCGATCACATATTCATCAAGAACTTTAAAAATCTCTGAAGGTGTGGGAACTCCACTTGATCCTTTTGATGAACTTTGTTTATGCTCTTCTTTAATAATATCCATACAAAGTTCGACACATTCATCACATATAAAAACAGTAGGTCCTGCAATAAGTTTTTTTACTTCATGTTGGCTCTTACCACAAAATGAACAATAAAGGGTTGAATTATTTTTATCAATTTTACTCATACTTAACTTTTGTTTATTTCATTTAGAATTGCAACAACAATTTTATCATTTATTTACTTCGTCTCTCTTGTTTACAACTTTATCAATAAGTCCTAATTTAACGGCATCCTTAGGAGATATAAAAGTATCTCTATCCATTAAACTTTCTATATCTGCAAGTTTCTTGCCACTATGTTTTACATAAATTTGATTTAATCTACTTCTTAAGTTCATTATTTCTTTAGCATGAATTTCAATATCAGCTGCTTGACCTTGAAATCCTCCCGAAGGTTGATGTGTCATTATTCTTGAATTTGGCAAACAAAATCTTTTATTTTTAGAACCTGCTGTCAATAATAGCGAACCCATACTTGCTGCTTGGCCAAAACAAACTGTACAGACATCAGGCTTTATATATTCCATTGTATCATAGATTGACAAACCTGATGTTACCACACCTCCTGGAGAATTTATATACATAGAGATATCTTTAGAAGGATTTTCTGCTTCTAAAAATAACAATTGAGCACACACCAAAGAAGCGATGTTATCATCAACAGGTCCAATAAGAAAAATTATTCTTTCTTTAAGGAGTCTTGAATAAATATCATAAGATCTTTCACCCCTATTAGTTTGCTCTACAACCATAGGCACAAGTGCCGACAAAGCGTTACCAACATTCATATCAAATTTACTCATTAAAACTTCCTTTACTAATATTTATTTTTTTTTTGAAACTTTGGGTTTTGATTTATTACTTTTCTCTTTTTTTAATTCATCTTTTACATCAATACTATCTTCTTTATAAAGATCATCTACACTTACAACCTTCTCTTTAACTTCTGCTAATTCTACAACAAAATCAATGATTTTATCTTCAAAAACTGGTCCAGAAAGTTGATTTTGAGCATCTGGATTTTTCTTAAAATAATCTAAGATTTCTTTTTCTCGTCCAGGATATCTTTGTAATTCTTGCATCATTGCGTTTTGAGTATCTTTTTCTTCAACTTTGATATTATTAAGTCTTCCAATCTCTGCAAGTATTAGCCCTAATCTTACTCTTCTTTTTGAAATGGTTAATGCGTCATCTTTTTCAGCCTTAGACATTCCTTCATCATTGGATTTATCTTTATTTTTATCAAGAGTTTCTTGATTTGGTTTCATTGCTAAACAAACACTTTGATATTCATCTTCAACAAGTGTGTTTGGAAGTTCAAAGTCTATTGCATCAGCTAGCAAATCTAATATTTCTCTTTTCATCTTAGATCTAGTTTGAATTGAATGCTGATTGACAATCTGTTCTTTAACACTTTTCTTAAGTGATTCTAAATTTTCTAAACCTAATGATTTAGCAAATTCATCATTAATTTCCGTTTTAATATCTTCTCTAATTTCATTAATAGTTACATTAAAAACAACTTTTTTTCCTGCTAATTCTTTAGCTTGATAATCATCAGGAAAGTTAAGATCTATATTAAAATTCTGGCCTGAATTTTTACCAATTAATTTATCTTCAAAACCAGGTATAAATGAATTAGACCCAATTTTCAAATGATGACCTTTTGCAGCACCTCCTTCAAAAACTTGATTATTCATTTTTCCTTCAAAATCAATAACAACTGTATCGTTTAATTTAGTTTTTCTATCTTTATTAACCTTTTGAGTCTTTGAGTTTTGTTTCGCTATTCTCTCTATTGAATCTTCAACTTGTTTTTCTTCAACTTTTACAATTGGGCGAGTAATTTTTAATTTGGTTAAATCAGGGACTTTGAAATCTGGCATTACTTCAACTGAATAATTAACTTTAATATCTTTACCTTCATCAAGTGACTTAATATCCATCTTAGGTTGCGTTGCGGCATTAATTTTAAAGTCATCAACAATTTTCTTTGAGGCATTGCTTAAACTTTCATTAACTACCTCACCAAAAATTTGTTTTCCAAATCTCATTTTTATAATGTTATGAGGAACTTTTCCTGTCCTGAAACCTGGTATGTTAGTTTTAGGAGCAAGTTCTGAAATTTTGCTTTGAACAAGTTTATCAATTGATTTATTAGTAATCGTAATCTCAAACTCTCTTTTTAACCCAGTGGTTTTTATTTCTTTTATTTCCATCTCAACTTCCTGAATTTAATTTATGGTGCGGGCGGAGGGACTTGAACCCCCACACCTTACAGTACATGAACCTAAACCATGCGCGTCTACCAGTTCCGCCACGCCCGCACTTTATCAATATCTAATATATGTATATGTCAAAATAATCAATATTAAATTGGGGCGAGTGACCGGAATTGAACCGGCGGCCTCAAGAGTCACAGTCTAGCGCTCTAACCAGCTGAGCTACACTCGCCATATGATTTTATTTAATAAAGTAAGACTGATCTGAAATCAAACTATATGTATAAATAATATAAAAAACTTTTGTTTTTTTTATTTATATGTAAATGTTGTCATTGTTTTAAAATGATTACAAATAGAAGTTTAAATTTAGGTACAGAAACTGCATTTTCAGTTTTAGCAAAAGCTAATAAACTTGCTGAGCAAGGCAAAGAAATAATAAACCTTGGTATAGGTCAGCCTGACTTTTTAACACCAAAACATATCGTAGAAGCTGGAATAAAAGCATTAAGAGATGGCCATCATGGTTATACTCAAGCTTCTGGAATACCAAAATTAAGAGAGGCAGTTTGTTCAGATATTTTTAGAAGACACAATGTAGAAATTTCGCCAGAAAATATTTTGATTGTTCCTGGAGGAAAAGTTATAATTTTCTTTTCATCAATGCTTCTTGGGGATGATGATAGAGAAATTTTATATCCAAACCCAGGGTTTCCAATATATGAATCAGCAATAAGGTTTTCTGGTGCAAAACCAGTCCCCTACCGCTTGAAAGAAAATATTGGGTTTTCCTTCTCTGCAGATGATATTCTAAATAAATTAACTAAAAAAACTTCACTTATAATTATTAACAGTCCTAGTAATCCAACTGGGGGAATTATTCCAAAAGATGAAATAGATAAATTAATAGAGGGTTTAGAAAATCATCCCAATACAATGTTAATGAGTGATGAAATCTATGATCAATTTTGTTTTGGAGAAACACGTTTCACTTCTCTTTTAAATTATCCTTCTATTAGAGATAGATTGATAATTTTAAATGGCTGGTCAAAAACATATGCCATGACAGGTTGGAGATTAGGTTATGGTATTTTTCCAGATACACTAATTGGTGCAGCAGACAAACTTGCCGTAAATGTTCACTCATGTGTAAACGCTAGCGCACAATATGCTGCTTTAGAAGCTTTAAATGGCCCACAAGATTGTGTGTCTATGATGAATGATGCATTTAAAAAAAGATCAAAGATTATGTTTGAGCAATTAAACAAATTGGATTTAATTTCTTGTAATGACCCACAAGGCGCCTTTTATTGTTTTCCAAATATATCAAAATTAAATTTTAGTTCTTTGGATTTTCAAAATAAACTCTTAAACGAAACAGGAATTGCAGCTATAGCTGGGACTTCTTTTGGTGAATTTGGTGAAGGATATTTACGTTTTTCATGCGCTAACTCCGAAGAATCAATAAAAAGAGCTGTTGAAAAATTATCGTTATTATTATCTGACTTATAAATTAGCTTAAAATTTAGGCATTTATTTTTTATAAATTAATAAATTACATTTATCTCTTTAAATCATTTTTGCTTATTATATAGATTATCTGAATGAGGTAGTATGAAAAAAATTGAAGCTATTATTAAACCTTTTAAACTAGAAGAGGTTAAAAATTCACTTGCTGATATAGGCATTCAGGGCTTAACTGTATACGAAGCTAAGGGATTTGGAAGACAAAAAGGACATACAGAGCTTTATAGAGGTGCAGAATATGTAGTTGATTTTCTTCCAAAAGTTAAAATTGAAATTGTTATTGATGATGAACTCTTAGAAGAAGCTTTAACTTGTATAGAAAATTCAGCTAAAACGGGCAGAATAGGTGATGGCAAAATATTTGTAACTAACATCGAACAATCAGTAAGAATTAGAACTGGTGAAACAGGAATTGATGCAATTTAAATAAGGAGTGATAAATGTCTAATGTTCAAAATATTTTAAAAACTATCAAAGAAAAAGAAATACAATTTGTAGATTTGCGTTTTACTGATCCAAGAGGAAAAATGCAACATGTGTCTCAACATGTAAGCACAATTGATGAAAATTCTTTAGCAGAAGGCTTCATGTTTGATGGCTCATCTATTGCAGGATGGAAAGCTATAAATGAATCAGATATGAAATTAATGCCAGACTGTTCTAGATCGGTTGTAGACCCATTTTATTCGCAACCAACATTAGCAATATTTTGTGATGTTTTAGATCCAATTTCTGGGCAACCTTATGAAAGAGACCCTAGATCTACTGCAAAACAAGCACTTAAATACATGGAAAGTATGGGTATTGGTGATACAGCATATTTTGGACCTGAACCTGAGTTTTTTGTATTTGATGATGTAAGATATGAGGCTGAGATGAACTCATCTTTTTATAAAATTGATAGTAGTGAAGGACCTTATAATACTGGTAAAAAGTATGAAGAAGGTAATATGGGACATCGACCTGGTATAAAAGGAGGTTACTTTCCAGTACCTCCAGTTGATTCAGGGCAAGATCTAAGAAGCGAAATGGTTTTATCTCTTACTGAAATGGGAGTTCCAATGGAAAAACATCATCATGAAGTGGCTCCCTCTCAGCATGAATTAGGTCTTAAATTTGGTACCTTAATTTCTACGGCAGATAACGTACAACTTTATAAATACGCAGTTCATAATGTTGCGCATTCTTTTGGACAAACAGCTACATTTATGCCTAAGCCTGTTGCCGGTGATAATGGTACTGGGATGCATACTCATCAATCTATTTGGAAAGATGGAAAACCTGTTTTTGCTGGTGATCATTATTCTGGACTTTCAGAAACTTGCCTTCATTATATTGGTGGGATTATTAAACATGCAAAAGCAATAAATTGTTTTTCAAATCCTTCTACTAATTCATATAAAAGACTAATACCTGGATTTGAAGCACCAGTTTTGCTAGCTTACTCAGCAAGAAATAGATCAGCATCATGTAGAATACCATTTGTAGATAGCCCAAATGGAAAAAGAGTTGAAGTACGCTTCCCAGATGCGACCGCAAACCCATACCTTGCTTTCTCAGCAATGTTAATGGCAGGGTTAGACGGCATCAAAAACAAAATTCATCCTGGTGATCCAATGGATAAAGACTTATATGAGCTTCCAGAAAATGAACTTCAAAATATACCAACAGTTTGTGCCTCATTAAGAGAAGCAACAGAAGCATTAAGAAATGATATGGATTTTTTAACGCAAGGTAATGTATTTTCAGAAGATCAAATTGAAGCATACATTGATTTAAAAATGGAAGAAGTGATTAATTTCGAGCATTCACCTCATCCTGTCGAATTTAAAATGTATTACTCAAGTTAAAACTTGATTTTATAATCTAATTTATTAAGTATCTACATATAGTTATAAATTAATTAAATATTACTATATGTAGATATGACAAAAAACAAAAGTCTTAATAAATATTCCTCAGAAAACATTGAAATATTAGAAGGTCTTGAACCAGTCAGGAAAAGACCTGGAATGTACATAGGTGGAATTGATACCAAAGCAATACATCATCTTGTAGTTGAAATTCTTGATAATTCTATTGATGAAGTCATTAATAATTTTGCTACCAACATTGAAGTCGAATTGTTAAATGAAGATACAGTTCAAATTAAAGATAATGGTAGGGGAATACCGGTAGACCCACATCCTAAATTTAAAAATAAAAGTGCACTTGAAATTATTCTTACAACATTACATTCTGGAGGAAAATTTAATTCTGAAAGTTACCAAACGTCTGGAGGATTACATGGTGTTGGAGCATCAGTTGTAAATGCTTTATCTAATAAGTTTGTTATTGAGGTAATCAGAGAAAAAAAAATATACAGGCAAGAATATTCAAAAGGTTTACCTATAACAAAACTTTTAAAAGTTTCAGAAACTACTAAAAAGAGTGGTACCAAAGTACTTTTTACACCAGATAAAGAGATTTTTGGTCAAAATGTTTTTTTTTCCCCAAAAAATTTATTTTCAATCATTAAAAATAAGGCTTACCTATCTCCAGGAGTAAAAATACATTGGAAGTGTAATGACGCAATTTTAAATGATGAAAAAATACCAAATGACCATATTTTTTATTTTGAAAACGGTATTCAACAAATGTTAACAGATAAAATAACTAATATACCACTATTATTTGGCACACAATATTATGATAAAATAGAAATTGATGACGAAAAATTTGAGTTCGCAATTAGTTGGTTTGATGAAGATAATGTAAATTTCATTGAATCATTTTGTAATACAGTTCCAACACCCTATGGTGGGAGTCATGAAAGTAGTTTTAAATCAGCTTTATTAAAGTCAATTAGAAACTATTCAGAATTATGTGGTTTTAAAAAATTTAATGAAATTATTTTTGAAGATATTTTTAAAAATGTTGGAATTATTTTATCAATTTTTTTAAAAAATCCACAATTTCAAGGTCAAACAAAAGAAAAATTAGTAAACGATGAATTAAATAAAATTATTGAAATTCCCATAAAAGTTAAAATTGAAAATTGGTTAATAAACAATAAAAAAATATCTTCTTATATAATTGACAAAGTTATATCTAATTTGAATGAAAGAAAAATTAAGAAAAAAGAATTAGATATCCAAAAAAAAACAAAAACAAAAAAAAATAAATTACCTGGTAAACTTGCAGATTGTTCTTCAAAAGAAATTGAGTTTAATGAACTATTTATTGTAGAAGGCGATAGTGCAGGAGGATCTGCTAAACAAGCAAGGGACAGAATTACTCAAGCTGTATTACCATTAAGAGGGAAAATTTTAAATGTAGCAAGTGCAAGCGATGAAAAACTTAATCAAAATCAAGAATTAAATAATTTAATACTGGCTTTAGGATTTTCGAAAAACAAAATAGATATAAATGATTTAAGATATAATAAAATAATTATTATGACTGATGCAGATGTTGATGGATCACATATCGCAGCTTTACTACTAACTTATTTTTATAAAAACTTTCCAAAATTAATAGAAAATGGTCACTTATATATTGCAAAACCACCATTATTTAGAATATCGAAAGCAAATAAATCTTATTATGCTCAAAATGATATAGAAAAAGATGAGATTGACAAAACACATTTCAATGGAAAAGGAATAATTAGTAGATTTAAAGGCTTAGGAGAAATGCCACCAAATCAATTAAAAGAGACAACTATGAATCCAAAAACAAGAACTTTAATTAAGGTAAATCTTCCAAAAAAAGATATTTTTGAAGGTGATCAAAGAAAAGAAATAGATGAATTAGTTATGATTTTAATGGGAAAAAAACCAGAACTTAGATACGAATTTATAAAAAATAATGCAAGTTTAATTAATAATATTGATTTTTAATTTAAAGACTTGGAAATCACCTCAAATACATCGTTAGATGGATTAGATTTTAAAATTAGATTAAGGTATTTTTTAATCCTATTTTTTGTATTATTATTATATTTTGATATATTTGCCATAGGTGTTATTAATCTAGCTGCAGTTTGAGGATTTATTTTATCAATTAAAATAATTTGATCTGAGACAAATTTATAACCACTATTATCTTTAGCATGAAATAATTCAATATTATTATTTTGAAAACCACCAAGAACAGCTCTAACAAAATTCGGATTTTTATATTCAAAGTTTTTATTTTTTAAAACATCTTTAATTGAATTAATACCATCAAAATATGAATTATTATATGAAGATTTTATTAAAAACCATTTTTCTAAAACTATTTTATCATTTTTAAATTCATTATAGAATTTTGTTAATAGTCTAATACTATTAGAATTATTATACTTAATACAAGATATCAAACCCATCATTTTTATTTCCATAATCTTAGAATTACAAAGTTTTTCAGCGATGTTTTTAGCAAATTTGTTATCTAATGCGCATAAAGATTCTAAAAGAACTTTCAATAATGATCTGATTTTTAAATTATTATTTGTATAAAATTTTTCAAGTGAATCTTTAAACAAATAACATAACTCATCCTCAAAATTTTTGTAAAATTTAATTACATAATTATTTCTCAATTCGTATAAATCAAGTGGGTCATAATTTGATAAAGTATTTTGATACGTTTTGTAAGAAGGAAGAGTTAATATTAAAGATAAAATTGAATTGTCAATAGTTTTATCATTTAAAATTTGCCTAATCGAATTAGAAAAAAATTTCAAATTATTTTTTTTTAATAACTTTAAATGAAGATTTTGACAAATATCCCATTTCTTGAAAAGATTATCATCAAATTTCAGTAAATGAATCTTCTCAGAAATACTTAAATCAGTTTTTAAATTTACTGGTGCTGAATAATCTCTTAATAAGGATGGTATAACTTGATGATTTATTTCTGGAAATATAATTTTCTCTTCTTTATTTTGAATAACCAAATTATGTTCATCCCTATATTTATTTAACCATTGAAATTTAATTTTATTTCCTTCTTGATCAAAAAAGCTGATTTTTATAGGTATTGGAACAACAGATCTGCAAAATTTATTTTTTTGGTTAATTATTAATTCTAAACCTTGATTTTTGAGATATTTCCTTCTTACAATTAAGCTTATTGTTCCTTTTTGATCATACCATTTTGAAAATTTTTTAACATCGGTTTCAGAGAACTTTTGAATGCAATCTAAAAATTCTTCACATGTTACTGCTTTACCGTCATAGTTTTTTAAAAAATAATTTGTGCTTTTTTTGAATTTTTTTTCTCCGATATAATTAGATAACATTCTTATAAACTCTGCACCCTTTTCATAAACAGTTGCAGTATAAAAATTATTAATTTCTAAGTATTGATTTGGTCTTATAGAATGTCTATTTGGACCTTGATCTTCTGCAAATTGAAAATCTCGTAAAAATAAAACATCTTTAATTCTTTTTTCGATTGGATTTTGCATATCTGAAGAAAATTGTTGATCTCTAAATACTGTCAAACCCTCTTTAAAAGTTAATTGAAACCAATCTCTACAAGTTACTCTATTGCCTGTCCAATTATGGAAATACTCATGCGCTATTATACTTTGAATATTTTTTAAGTCTTGGTCTGTTGTTTTATTCTCATCAGAAAGTATAAATTTTGAGTTAAAAATATTTAATCCTTTGTTTTCCATAGCGCCCATATTGAAATGACTGACAGCTACTATCATAAACCTTTCTAAATCATATATAAGATCATAATTATCTTCGTCCCACTTCATTGCTTTTTTTAGTGATTCCATAGCATATCTAGCATTTCTACTCTGACCTGTTTCTGTGAAGATTTCTAAAGATACTTTCTTTTTGTCTTTAGTAATAAAAAAATCTTTCAAGACCTCTAAATTACCCACAACAAGAGCAAATAAATAACTAGGTTTAGGAAAAGGATCATTCCAAATAACGTATTTTCTATTACAATTTTTTACGTTACCACTTCTTACCAAATTTCCATTAGACAATAAGTTATTATATGAATTTTTAGACTCTATCCTTACTGTAAATATTGATAAATTATCAGGCCTATCTGTAAACCATGTTATCTTTCTAAATCCTTCTGGTTCACATTGAGTGCAAAACATGTGATTTGACTCATAAAAACCTTCAAGAGAAGTATTTATTTTTGGATTTAATTTAACTGTACTTTTTATAATTAATTTTACGCAATCAGTTGGAACTTTGATAACAAGATAATCTGAATTAGGATTTAGTTTTTTAACCTTATTTGTTTTATTTTTAAAAACGTATATAACCTTAAAATTTAATGTATTTAAATTATTCCCGTTTAATAAAACATTACCTTTTTTAGAAATCTTACTTTTATTAAAAAAAAGTTTTGACTCAACTATTGTAAAATCACTATAAATTTTTAAATTTAAAAAAATAGATTTACAAACCCATTTCAAAGGTTTGAAGGATTTTCTTTTTATTATTTGTTTATTTTTTTTATCACTCAATTATTAAGAATTTTCTCGAGTATTGGTGTAAGCCAATAATGAATGTTTATCACAATATGGTCTACCAGGAAAAATTTCTTTACCACAAAACTTAAAGTCATTTTGCTTAGGATCTCCTTCTGGCCAACAACATTTTGTTCTAGACCACTGCACTTCTCTTAACTTAATTTTTAAAGGTATAATTTTATCAGTAATTTCATTATTTTTTATACCAGTTACTTTTTGTTTTTTTTCAGAGGATATAGGTGAGGTTCTTTTGGCTAAACCCATTCTATGAGCTTTTCCAGCAACAGAATTTCGTGAAACACCAAGCATCTCACCTATCTTAGAAATTGGATGGCCTTGGTTCCATAGATCTTCTAATTTTTTAAGTTTTAAGTCATCCCATGTATTTTTATTTATCATGTAATTTTTTACCATAAATTGAAGAA
Organism: uncultured SAR116 cluster alpha proteobacterium; assembly: GCA_902615025.1. Classification (GTDB taxonomy): domain Bacteria; phylum Pseudomonadota; class Alphaproteobacteria; order Puniceispirillales; family Marisalimonadaceae; genus TMED54. The sequence continues at coordinate 98,674 of CACMNV010000003.1, forward strand.
ATTTCCAGCTAATTTAATTTGTGATACTAACATATTTTTTCCTAAGTGATAATTTCTTTTATATTTAATTGCTTCTTTAATTAAAATTGTTTCTTCAGGATCCATGACAATATCGATAATAGTACAATTAGTTCTTGTTTTTTTTACATCAAAAATTAAATCTTTATTGTCTTTAAGGCCTAAACTAGTTGCATTTATAACATAATCATATTCAGAGATATCATAATCTCTAAAATCATCAATTAAAATTTCGGTATTAGATTTTAGATTTTTAAGTTTGTTAACTAATAAATTTAGTTTAGTAGTATTCCTGTTAATTAGCTTTAATCTCCTTGCTTTAGCTCTTATTAAAGAGTAACAAATAGATGTGCCAGCTCCGCCAATTCCAAAAATTGCAAAATCTTTATTTTCTACGATTAAATTTTTGTTGTTTAAACCATTTACAAAACCTATGCCATCAAAATTCGTTCCAATAAGTTTTTCATTTTCAATTTTTATCCAATTAACTGATTGTGTATCTATTGCTTCATTTTCTAGATTATCACAATATTTAAGAACATTAGTTTTATGAGGTATTGTTACAGTCATGCCGGCAAAATTTTTAATGCTCTTAATCCCTGAAAAAAAATTTTCTAAATTATCACTGCTTACATTTATTGGAATCATAATTGCATTTACTTTTTGTTCTTGAAATATTTTTGTAAAAAGTGTTGGTGCTTTTACATGATTAATAGGATCAGCTATACAACCAAAAATTTTAGTATTAGCTTTCATTTTAATTTTTCTTTACTAAAATTTAAAGCTAAAGAATTTATACAATATCTTAAACCAGTTGGTTTTGGTCCATCTGGAAAAACATGGCCCAAATGAGCTTTACATTTAGTGCAATGTACTTCAGTTCTAACCATTCCATGTGTCTCATCTTTAGAGGAACTTATAGCATTTGCATTAAATGTGTCAAAAAATGAAGGCCATCCAGAATGAGATTCATACTTTGTATCGCTTGAGAATAAATTAGAATCACAACAAACACATTTATAAATACCCTTTTCTTTATTATGTAAATATTCACCTGAAAAAGGTGGCTCGGTTCCATGTTGTTGAGTAATATAATATTGATCCTGAGATAATTTATTTTTTTTCATTCATAATCCATATAGAAAATTACATAAATTTACAATATATTAGTTCTATAATTTAATTAATTGAATTTAATATTTTACTAACTTTAACTACTCTCATTATTGCAGTTAAAAAACATAACAACGCAAATATCCAAGCTATGAAATTTGCTACTTCATAAAATACAAACATTAATATAAATAAAATTATAGTTTCTGTTCCCTCAATAAGTCCTTCGCTGTAAAAAAATGATTTTTTTGAAAGTTGTTCAATTTTTAATTTTTTTTTCTCAAAAATCCAAGCTGTCGTTAAAAAAGTTGCACACGTTCCTATAAATGATGATAGTAATAATGACATTGAAAGGAAATTATCATTATCGAATAAAATAAAGCCAAAAGGTAACAAAGCATAAATAAAAAAATCAGAAATTATATCGTAAAAACCACCTAAATCAGTTGGCTTTATTAACCTAGCCAAAGCTCCATCAACACCATCAAGAAATCTATTTAGTATAAAAAAAATTAAAGCAATATATATCATTCCTAGAGATAAAAAAATAAAACAAAAAACACCTAAAATGAAACTAAATAATGTAATTTGATTTGGTGAAATTTGATATTTTAGAAGAATGGTAGCAATTTTTTTTAAAACTGGTTTTAAAAAAAAATTCAATTTTTGGTCTAACATATTTTTTTAAGGTAATATGAATAATTGTTTTGGAAAAATTAAATCTGGATTATTTATTTTGTTTTTATTTAATTTAATAATATCTACGTATTTTTCTCCACCACCCAACCTTTGATAAGCAATTTTCCACAATGCATCTCCTTTTTGCACTACTAGAAGAGTTTTGTTTCCTGCATTTTTTAAAATTTCTCCATATATGTTGATTTGATCTTTTGCAACAATTTTACCTTCTTTATCAATGAGATTTGCAATTAAAACTTGTTCACCAGATATTAAAGAGTTTGGTAATGTAATATTCCAAGCATTATCTACAATTGATCCACTAAATACTTTACCCCCTAATATTCTTGCTTCTATCTTAACACCTTTTATAGAATAACCCGATATCTGTAATTGATTTAATTCTAAATCATTTGTGAGTGATAAGATTGAAATTTCTGGATTTAGGTTATTTACAGAGTTTTGGGAAATTAATTTTAATTTTTGTTTCTTTTTGTTTAATTTTGGAGACTGTATTATTTTAGTAGCTTTAATACCATCTGTATCAATAATAGCTACTATTGGAACTGTGTCTTTATTATTATCAATTTTAATTGCTATTGCGTCGTTTGATATTATAATTTTCTTTTCAGATGAAGTTATTTTAAAAGCTAAAATATGATCGCCAACACTAAGTGGATTTTCAGTAACAATTACAAATTCTCCAACGTTATCTGATAAAGTTTTGGCAATTATTTTTCCGTTTGAAATTACATTTAGCTCTGAATTAGGTATCGTTTTTCCAGCTATAAGAACATCACCACCAGGATTTACGCGGATTGTTTGTAAATTTAGAATTTTTTCACTTTTAATATTCTCTACTTTTTTATCCTCTTCAATAAGAGGTTTTGCTTCTTTAATTTTATTAACTACTGGTACATCTATTTTTTTTTCTTGAATATTTGTTGGTTGATAAATGTTATAAGTTATAGCCCCAACAGCTAAAAAAGTTCCTAAAAAAAGTAAGTATGTAATTTTAGACAAAATATTTATCTTTCTTTATAAAATAATTGTATAATTTAACATCACTACAATTTTAAATCAAAGACTTAAAAAATGGTAAAAAAAAATATTTGTGTATTTTGTGGAGCTTCTTCAGGATCTTCACCTGACTTCATTACTCTAGCAGAAAAAATTGGTAAAATGATTGGAGAAAATAATTTCAATCTAATTTATGGTGCTGGTAGTACTGGACTCATGGGAGCATGCGCAAAATCTGCTCAGCAATCTGGAGCTAAAGTATTTGGTGTAATGCCAAACTTTCTTGCTAGAGTTGAAAAACCTTTAGATGGTATCAATACAAGATTTACAACTACAATGCGATCTCGAAAGGCAATAATGTATAAAAAAGCGTTTTTGTTTATAATTTTACCTGGTGGCATTGGTACTCTCGATGAATGCGTTGAAGTATTAACACTAATTCAGTTAAAACAAATAAAAGAAAAAAAAATAATTATATTTAATTATAAAAATTATTGGAATTTTTTAATTAAGCTTCTTGACAAGATGAAAAAAGAAAAATTTATGAATGATAATTTTTATTCAGATTTAATTGAATTAAATGAGTTAAATAAATTAAAAACTTTATTAAAAAGTTTTTGAAAATTTTTTTTAATAGTCTATACCTAGTCTTATAATTAGGTCAACTGTAAGGAATGAATATGCTTGATTTATTAAATATCGCTAAAACAGAGGCTGATGGATATGATCTTTTAAAATTAATATCTTCGTTATATAAGTCATCTGATATAAGACCAAAAGGATATCCAAATGCTATCGTTTGGGAAGGTGGAAACTTTAATAAAAATATTAACCCAATAGCACATTCATTAACTGATGCTTATGCTCTTTTAGGTACAATTGCAGCAATTGATATTTTACATTTACCATTTTACGCAGTTCCAATGTGGTCTCAAATTAGACATGATAAAAATTTAGAACCCTTGAGTTGGTTTGGAAATATGCCTATGACATCAATAAAATGGTCTACTGCTGGTGATGCTTATGTCAATGATAAAAATGGATCTAGAGTAGTTGTGATGGGAAAGTCTGGTAATGCTCCTTTGAGAACACAAGCTGGTGTATACTGTAATGTTAGACCGTATGGCCCAATAACTGTCGTAAGATGTATGCCTTGCCTACCATATTCTCAAAATAAGCAAAAGTTTGAAGTTAGCAAAGATACAGGCATTATACATTCAGAAATGAATACACCTGGAATACAAATGGCTTATGCAGGAAGGCTTTTCTTAAAAATGATTAGTGAAACTGGTAAGCTTGGCAGAATTGCGTTTAAACCGACCCAAGCAATGGAAGATGGCATAAATGCGGGAATAATAACTTGGTTGCTTGAAGGTACAAAATTTAAAATAGGGAGAAAATGGGCAGTCAATGCATATGAAGAGCATAAAGAGAGTATTAACAAAATTATAAATTTACTTCCTAAAGATTTTAGATCAGGAATGGAAAATTGGACTGGACAAATCGAACAACATATATCTGATACAAATTATGGCCTTTTGGTTTGGGATTTGATTGAAAAAAAAGAATGTGTAGTTTTAGCAACTGACTTAGACGGAGATAGACTGACTGACCTTCTCGCAGATATATCAGATCCATTAAGACGATTTGGTGATATCATTCTAAATCATATTAATCATGATAAAAAAATGAATACATTATGGACTGAATTAGGTTATACAACTGGTAATGGAAGAGATATGACTTCAGTGATGCACAGAATGGATGGTCCACCAATACATGAACAAACACTTGGTTCGGCTGATGCAATGTTACTGCGATTATTAGATGGAGATGAAAGTATGGGAGGAACAAAGCAACCCTATGACCCAAGAATTCATTTTGTTTTAATAAGAGATGCATATTTAGATGCAAATCCCAACAACCAAGAACTTAAAGCATGGTTCGATATAACTTTAAAAAAATTTGATGATATTTATGGTGATTCAAGACCAGGATTTATTGAAGGTTATAGATTACTCAAAGAAAATATTACTCCTTGGTAGTTTAATTAAACTCTTCTTCTAATCTATTTAAAATATTTTCAAGAAATTTAACATCTGCAGCAAAACAAAGGCGTAAAAAGTTATTTCCAGACTTTCCAAATGCAACTCCTGGAGCCAAACCAACTTGAGTTTTTTTAATAAGATTTTTACAAAAACTAATAGAATCTTTAGCATCATTTACTTTGAAGAAAAAATAAAAAGCCGACGCTGGTTTATTTATTTTTAATTTAGTCCAATACTTCATTTTTTTATAAACAAAATCTCTAGATATATGAAGTTTCTTCATAACTTCTTCAACTAAAAACTCATGATTTCTTAATGCCTCTATAAAACCTTTTTGTATAAATTCAGGAACTCCTGTTGTAGATATCTGAACCAATTTCGCTATATGCTCACCTAAATATTCAGGATGGGTAATCCAACCTACTCTCCATCCTGTCATATTGAAACTTTTAGAAGATGAATTTATAACTAATAATTTATCTTCTGGTTCACTTAAAGATAAAAAACTCGGTGATGCATTACCTTTGTAGACAATTCTATGATAGACTTCATCTGCCAATAACCAACAATTTTTCTTTCTTACGTGATCTAAAATAATTTGTTGATCACTTGAATTAAGCATCCACCCTGTTGGATTATTAGGACTATTTATAAAAACTAATTTTGTTTTATCAGTAATCGCATTTAAAAGTTTATTTAGATCTAAAGTCCATGTTTTATCAAAATCTAAACTAACTTCATTTATTACAGCTTCTCTTAGAACTACAGATGATCTAATATTCGGCCAAACTGGGCCAACTATTACAACTTCATCACCCTTTTCAAGAATTATTTCACAACAAATTTTAATACCAAGCATACCACCATTAACTATAGAATGTTGATAAGGTGATGTCTTAATATCAAACATGTCATTCATATATTTGGATATTTCTTCCCTAACCTCAGGAATTCCATTCTGATAAGTATAAAAAGTTTCACCTGCTTTAAGTGCATTAATTGTTTCATTATAAATTAATTTGTCTGTTGATATGTTACCTTCTCCAAACCAAGCTGGATATACTACTTTTCCAGTTTCTTTTGTGAAATTTCTACCATAGTTTGCAATTTCCATAATTGGAGTTTCTTTAATTTGTAAAATATTTTTATTTATTGAATTCATTATGTTATTTATTAATTAAATATTTTTTTAATTGGATAATTGCGTTTTGCACACCTTTAACATTTTGTCCACCGGACTGAGCCATATCTGGTCTTCCTCCTCCTGGCTTACCATCAACTTTATTAGAAATTAAATTAACTAATTCTACTGCATTTAATTTATTTGTTATTTCTTTTTTTATATTTACAACACAAGAAACCTTTTCATTAATTGTTGAAACTATACAAACAACATCTAACTTATTTTTTTTTAATATTTTTTCAGCATAAGATCTTAATTCTTTAGGTTGTAATTCTTCACTAACGACTGAAAAAAATTTAAAACCATTTATCATCTCTGAGTTCACTAGAAAGTCATTTTCATCAGACTTTACCTCTTTTTTTGTTTTTTTTAATTTTGTATTTTCTTCTATTAATTGGTCAATTTTTGTTATTATATTTGATGAATTTATATTTAATTTTGATGTAATTGTTTTAATAATTTCATTTTTATCCTCATAAAACAACATTGCACTTTTTCTTGTAACAGCTTCAATTCTCCTTACCCCAGATGCTACTCCACTTTCTCCAATAATTTTGAATCTAATAGCTTCACCAACTGATTTTAAATGAGTACCACCACATAATTCAACTGACCACGCTATTCTTTTTTTTGTTATTGATTTCCCCATAGAAACAACCCTTACTTCATCTCCATATTTTTCACCAAAAAGGGCAATAGCACCTTTTTCCATCGCTGACTTTTGATCCATAATTTCAGTATTTACCTTGTCATTTTGAAATATTTTTTGATTAACAACATCTTCTATCTTTTTTAAAATATTTGATTGAATAGGATGATTTAAATTAAAATCAAATCTTAATTTTTCATTACTAACTAATGATCCTTTTTGTTTAACATTTGTCCCAAACTCCTCTCTAAGAGCTTCGTGAAGAAGATGTGTAGATGTATGATGGGAAGAAATTTCTTTTCTGTTTTCTGTATCTACTTCTAAATTAAATATATCATCTGTATTTATACAGCCCTTTATTACTTTTACTTTATGCAAAAACATAATTTTATCTGATACATTAATTTTTTTACAATCTAAAACTTTTATCTTTGCATTTTTAGAATTAATATAACCAGTGTCTCCTTTCTGACCACCACTTTCAGCATAAAATACAGTAGTTTCAAAAATTATGTCTCCTTTTTCAGATTCTTGTAAATTATTAGAAATTTTATTATTTTTTATGATACTCAAACATTTTCCTTCACATTTTAAATTTTCATAACCAATAAATTTCGTTGATGAGTAATCATTTAAAATCTTAATTATCTCTAAACTTATTTCATTATCTCCTGATCCAGTCCAAGCTGCTCTTGCTCTACTTTTTTGTTTTTTCATTTCTATTTCAAAGTTTTCTTCATCTACTTTCCATCCATGACCTTTTAAAACATCTTGAGTTAAATCTAATGGAAAACCATATGTGTCATACAATTCAAAAGCTTTTTTACCTGGAAATATTTTTTTATTATTTTTTTGTAACATCTCACTATTTAATATTTCTAAACCTCTATCTAAAGTTTCTCTAAATTTTAGTTCTTCATTCAGAATAATGTTTTTAACAAAATCTTTATTTTCATATAACTCAGGATATGCGACCCCCATTTCAACTACAAGGTAATCAGATAATTCATTCATAAATGGTTTTTGATAACCTAAGATATTTGAATGTCTAATAGCTCTTCTTAATATTCTTCTTAGTACATAACCTCTTCCATCATTGCTAGGAAGCACTCCTTCAGAAATTAAAAATACACTTGATCTAATGTGATCTGCTATTACTCTATGTGAAGCAGCGTTATTTATCGTAACCTTAGACTTAGTAACTTCGGATGATGCTTTAATTAGGTTTTTAAATAAGTCTGTTTCATAGTTATCATGTGTACCTTGTAGTAAAGCTGATATTCTTTCTAAACCCATCCCTGTATCAATGCTAGGTTTTGGTAAATTTACTCTTGTCTTAGCATCAATTTGTTCAAATTGCATAAAAACAAGATTCCAGATTTCTATAAATCTGTCTCCATCCTCATCCTTTGACCCAGGTGGGCCGCCTTTAACACTTCCACCATGATCAAAGAAAATTTCTGAGCATGGGCCACATGGTCCAGTATCACCCATACTCCAAAAATTATCACTTGTTTTAATTTTAATGATTTTTCTTTCGTCAAGATTACCAATTTTTTTCCATAGAAGCTCAGCTTCTTCATCTTCATGAAATATAGTCACTAATAATTTATTTTTCGGAATTTGAAATACTTTAGTAAGCAAATCCCATGATTGATGTATTGCTTGTTCCTTAAAATAATCCCCAAATGAAAAGTTTCCTAACATTTCAAAAAATGTATGGTGACGTGCAGTATGACCTACATTCTCTAGATCATTATGCTTTCCACCGGCTCTAAGACATTTTTGAGAAGTAACAGCTTTATCGTAATCTCTTTTTTCTACTCCAGTGAAAATATTTTTAAATTGAACCATACCTGAATTCGTGAATAAAAGAGTAGGATCGTTATCAGGTACTAAATTACTGGATTTAATTTCTTTATGATTATTTTTCTTAAAATACTGTATAAAAGTATTTCTTATTTCTGAAAGATTCATATTTCTCATAACAAAACCAATTAAAAAATATATTTAATTATTTTGTTAATGTTAAAGCAAGTTTAAATAATAAAAAATTACTCTTCTGTATTTTTTTCTTCAGAAATCTCTGGGTTCATCATAATATTATCAACTAATCCAGAATTACTTCTAATTTTATTTTCTATTTCCAATGCAGTATCTGGATTATCTTTTAGATACTTTTTTGCATTTTCTTTGCCTTGACCAATTCTTTGATCATTGTAAGAGAACCATGCACCAGCCTTATCAATAATATCTGCTGCAACACCTAAATCTATAAGTTCTCCATGTTTTGAAATTCCCTCTCCGTACATAATATCAAATTCTACAGTTCTAAAGGGAGGAGCAACTTTGTTTTTAACAACTTTAACTCTTGTTTGATTTCCAACTATGTCATCCTTATCTCTTATAGCTCCAATTCTTCTTATATCGAGTCTTACAGATGAATAAAATTTTAGAGCATTTCCACCTGCTGTAGTTTCAGGACTTCCAAACATAACACCAATCTTTAACCTAATTTGATTTATGAAAATAACTAGACAATTAGATTTAGATATTGATGAAGTAAGTTTTCGTAATGCTTGACTCATTAATCGAGCTTGAAGTCCAACATGTGTATCACCCATGTCTCCCTCTAATTCAGCTCGTGGTACTAAAGCAGCAACCGAGTCTATAACCATTACTGATATAGCGCCTGATCTAACTAATGTATCAGCAATCTCTAATGCTTGTTCACCAGCATCAGGTTGTGAGATAAGTAATTCATCAATATTCACACCCAATTTTTTTGCATAAACGGGATCTAAGGCATGTTCTGCATCTACAAAAGCACAGGAACCTCCTTGCTTTTGTGCTTCAGCAATAGCATGAAGCGCTAAAGTCGTCTTACCAGAACTTTCTGGACCATAAATTTCAATTATTCTACCTTTTGGAAAACCACCTATTCCAAGGGCAATATCTAGCCCAAGTGATCCTGTAGAAATTGATTGAATATCAATATTTTGATCATTTTCTCCTAATTTCATTACAGAACCTTTACCAAAGTTCTTTTCAATTTGTGAAATCGCACCTTCTAGTGCTAAATTTTTATTTTCATTATCCATGGAAAAGTCAAGTACCTCAGCATTCATTTTTATACTCCTAAAAAATTTATAAGAATATAATATTCATGTTTTGTTCTTATGTCAACAGATGTTCACATTTTGTTCTTTTTAATCGTCTTTATGTATTCTTTCCATTTTTTCATGCCTTTCTTGAGCATCCAAACATAAAGATGCTATCGGCCTTGCGATTAATCTTTTAATACCAATAGGCTCATCCGTTTCTTCACAGTAACCGTATGTACCTAAATCTATTCTTCTTAATGCTGAGTCAATTTTACTAATTAATTTTCTTTCTCTATCTCTTGTTCGTAATTGAATAGCAGCATTACTTTCAACTTGAGCTCTGTCAGCAATATCAGGTCTTTGTAATCCATCTTCAGATAGATCATCTTTGGTATCTGAAGCCTCATTTAATAACTCTTTTTTCCATATCAAAAGTTTTTGTCTGAAAAACTCTAAATGATTTTCATTCATATATTTTTCAATGTCAGTAGGTACATAATTTTCAGGTAGTACAATTCTAGATCCTTGAATGCCTGACTTATTTGAAGATTCATTATTTATTTTATTTTTATCTATAGAATTCATTTAAAAACACCTTATATAAATTGTAAGTAGGCTTATAATGAAACCTCAAAAAGTTCAACATATTTTTTTAAAAAAATTAATTATAACGAGAGATGCCAAATAAATAATCAACAAAGATAACTTTTATGAATAAACAACTGTATAAAAATTTACTTGCTAATGAATTGACAAAAATAAAAAAAGAAAATAGATATAGAATATTTAGTGAGATTAAAAAAGATGATTCTTTTCCACTAGCTAAAAAAGCTTATAAAAATAAATTTAAAGATATACTCATTTGGTGTTCCAATGATTATCTCGGAATGAGTAGAAATGCGTTATCTATAAAAAGAGCAAAAGAATGTCTAGATAATTACGGAATTGGTTCAGGAGGAACAAGAAATATATCTGGAACCCATACACCTCTTGTTAAATTAGAAGCTAATTTAGCTGATTTACATTGCAAACAAAAAGCTTTGGTTTTTACATCTGGATATGTAGCTAATGAAAGTACAATTGGTGCATTAACAACTATATTTAAGGATTCAATTATATTTTCTGATGAAAAGAACCATGCATCAATTATTTCTGGAATAAAAAAAAATAAATGTGAAAAATATATTTTTAATCATAATGATATGATTGATTTAGAAAATAAATTATCATTGGTAGATATTAATCGTCCAAAAATTATTATATTTGAATCTATTTATTCAATGGATGGAAGTATAGGAGACTTAACTGGAATAGTTAATTTATCAAAAAAATATAATGCGTTCACATATGTTGATGAAGTTCATGCAGTTGGCATGTACGGAAAAACAGGTGCAGGAATTTCAGAAGAGTTTAATTTGCAAAACAATATTGATATTATTCAAGGAACACTAGCTAAAGCTTTTGGAACAATAGGAGGATATATAGCATCTGATGATCTTGTCTGTGATGCGATTAGATCTACAGCAAGTGGCTTTATCTTCACCACTTCGTTGCCTCCATTAGTTGCTGAAAGTGCAAGAGCATCTATTGAATATCTTAAATCTAACAGTGAATTAAGGATCAAACAGCAAGAAAACGTTAAATTTTTAAAAAATGAACTTTTAAAACATGATATAGAGATACTTAAAAATACAACCCATATTATCCCAGTGATGATAAGAGATGCTGAATTATGTAATAAAATAAGTAAACACTTACTTGATAATTATGGTCATTATATACAACCAATTAACTACCCCACTGTAAAAAAAGGAGAAGAAAGGTTAAGAGTTACACCAGGACCATTTCATAATAAAAAAATGATGTTAGATTTAGTTGATAGTTTAGAAAAAACATTTAGAAAATTTAATTTTACAAAAAACAGCGTTAACGCCGCGTAAATGAAATGATACAGAAACCCCCAGATCATATAAAAACAAAATTTGATAAAATTGGTATCCTCTTAATAAACTTAGGTACACCTGAAAATACTGATTATTGGTCGATGAGAAAATACCTTAAACAATTTCTTAGTGATAGACGTGTAATAGATGTGTTTAAACCACTTTGGTGGTTAATCTTAAATGGACCTATCTTAGCCTTAAGACCTCAAAAATCTGGTAAAGCATATAAACGAATTTGGGATGAAAAAAAAGGATCACCACTTAGATACATAACAAAAAGCCAGTTAAAAAAAATACAAGATAAGTTTAAATCAAATGATTCATTGATTTTTGATTATTCAATGAGATATGGGAAACCATCAATAAATGAAAAACTTGAACTTTTATTTCAAAAAGGTTGTTCTAAATTATTAATTTTGCCGCTTTATCCTCAGTACTCTGCAAGTACCACAGCATCAGTACAAGATGAAGTGTTTAAATGGTTATTAAAAAAAAGATGGCAACCATCCATTAGAACTATAGCCCCTTGGTTTGATGATGATAAATATATTACTAATATTGCAAACTCAATTCAGGAATCATTTAAAAAAACTGGAAAACCTGAGCATCTTATTGTTTCTTTTCATGGTGTTCCTCGTAGATATTTATTATTAGGAGATCCTTATCATTGTCATTGCCAAAAAACTGGCAGATTAATAAAAGAAAAACTTAAATGGCCAGATAATAAATTTACCGTTTCGTTTCAATCAAGATTTGGACCTGAAGAGTGGTTAAAACCTTATACTGATGAAACCTTAATAGAACTTGCCAAAAATGGAATAAAAAAAATCAGCATAATTTCTCCTGGTTTTGTTACAGACTGTTTAGAAACACTTGATGAAATCAAAAATGAAGCTCTGGAAACTTTTCAAGATCATGGTGGAAAAAATTTAAATTATATAAATTGCTTAAATGATGGGGAAGAAGGTATTTCATTATTATCTAAATTAATTCAAAACAATATTAAAGGATGGAATTAATTTTAATTTAATTAAACCAATATTTACATTTTTTAAAAAGATTGTATATTACCAATACATGCGGGTATTGTGTAGTGGTAAGACCTCAGCCTTCCAAGCTGATGACGCGAGTTCGATTCTCGCTACCCGCTCCATAAAATATATAAATTTTATTTAAAATTTAAATAAAGTATTACGGACACGCTAAATAAAATTAAAGATCCCCCCAATAAAGTTGTCAAACTTGGCAGATTTTCAAGAAATAAATAGTCAATTATTATTGAAAAAACAGGAATTAAAAATAAAAAAAACGATGCTTTATTTGCACCAAAATAACCCACTGAATATGTCCAAGTATAGTAACCTAAAAGTGTTGGAAATAAAGTTAGCCAAACAAGAGCAAATATACTCTTTTCATCTAAAACACTGACTGAGTTTAAAGTTGAATTGAACCAGAATAACATTGGAATTGTTCCAAAAACTAGAGTTAAAGATAATGAAATAATAACACCATATTTATCTATTAATGGTTTTACAATATGAAAATAACTTGCAGTCAAAAAAGCAGCAAAAAATATTAAAAATGCACCCTCATTCATGATAGTGTCTAATTGTCTTTCTAATGAAATTATAAACACACCTACAATACACATAATAATGCCAACCCAGTAGTAAGCTTTTATCTTTTGTTTTAATAAATAGAAACCAATTAAAAATGAAAAAAGTGGATTACAATTTACTATAAAACTACTTGCACCTGCGCTAACTGAAGTTTGTCCCGTATTTAAAAAAAAATTATATAAAAATATTCCAAAAAAACCTGATAAAAAAAAACGAAAATAATCTCTCATTGAAATATTTAAGTTGGTTTTTAAAAAGTATAATAATCCCAAAATACCGGGTAATAAAAATCTACCTAAAGCTAGCTCCATGGGGTTTAAAACTTTTAAAAGGTATGACATTGCTGGGAAAGATGATCCCCAGACTAAAATTGTTATTAAAAGATAAAAAAAAGGTTTTATGTTCATCAAAATTAATTTGATTTTGGAATACTTAATTTTTTATCTACATTATGCTTTTGTAAAGAATTTTTAATATATCCATCCTCTATAGCTTCAAATATTATTGAATTGATAAATTCAATAACTTCAGGGTAATTCTTTTTAAACCCAACTGATTGCTTTATATATGTAAATGGTTCATCAATAATCCTATCATTATTTTTCAATTGCATTTCATCAATTAACTTTGGTCTTAAACCAGCTAACACATTTGCATTACCAGACCTATAATAAGTATGAGAGTCGTCAATCGATTTGACTCTAACAATTTTAGAAAATTTAAAATTTGATTTGAGCCATAAATCATAAGCGCTCCTATCTGCAACAACAATAGTATTTTCTTCTTTGTCAATATCCTGATTTGTAAAAAGACCAGATTTATTTTTAACTAAAAAATTTGCATCTATTAAAACATATGGATTACAAAAATCTATTGTATTACCTCTTTCGGGTTCAAAAGCGATATTACCTATATCCCAAACATCGTCATTTACAACATCAGCTAACTGTCCTGGTCTTTCAAATAAAATAAATTTACATTTAACATCAATTTTTTTTGCAATTAATTTTGCAATATCAGGTGATATACCAATTGGATCACCATCTTCATTTTTCCCCACAACAAGTAAAAAATTACTCATGTTAATTCCAACTCTTAAATATCCCTTTGGTGCTATTGTTTGTTTTATTTCATATGTCATTTCAATCTCCAAAACATCTAAAAAACTATTGTTATTATATATTTTTAAAATACAATCAAGTCATGAAATATTTTATAGCCATAATTAAACCTTTTAAACTCGACGATGTTAGAAAAGCTTTAACTCAAATTGGAGTTGAAGGGTTAACCGCTTCAGAAGTAAGAGGTTTTGGCAGACAAAGAGGCCAAACTGAAATTTATAGAGGAACTGAGTATAGCGTTTCTTTTGTACCAAAACTTAAGATTGAATTAGCTGTTCCAGATGAATTAGAAGAAAAAGTTTTGGAAACCCTTAACAAAAGTGCAAATACTGGTCAAATAGGTGATGGTAAAATCTTTGTATTTGACATTGAAAGCGCAACCAGAATAAGAACTGGTGAAACAGGAAATGATGCTTTGTCTTAAACTAAACTAACCTCTCATTTGCCCAATAAGCTGCATGTAAAATTATTTCTGATTTTTCATTATCCAGCAAATATTTGAGTTGTTTTTTATAAATCTTATTTTTACTATTGCCTGCTGCTATACAACAATTTCTAATAAACCGTTCTCTTCCAATTCTTTTAATTGGAGATTTCGCAAACTTTTTTTTAAAACTAAATTCATCTAAAGTTAAAAGTATATTTAAACTAAACTCTTTATCAATTTCATAAAATTTAATTTCAGATGATAATTTAGCAAATTTATTCCAAGGACATATTGCTAGACAATCATCGCACCCATAAATCCTATTCCCCATTTTTTCCATAAACATTTCTGATATTTTTCCAGAATATTCAATTGTAAGATAAGAAATACATTTTCTTGGATCAATTTCATAAGGGGCTATAAAGGCTTTTGTAGGACAAATATCTAAGCAAGCCTTACATGAACCACAATGATCATTTTCAGGTAAATCAATTTGTATGTCTTTATTTAAAAGTATAACTCCTAAAAATAACCAAGAACCAAATTCTTTTGATACTAAGTTTGTATGTTTTCCCTGCCATCCTAAACCTGCTAATTGAGCTAGAGGTTTTTCTAGTAATGGCGCTGTGTCAACAAACACCTTTAAATCTAAAAGTTTATCTTTATTCAAAATTGGAAATAATTTACTAGCGAACCTTTTTAATTTTCCTTTAAATACTTTATGATAATCCTCTCCATTTGCGTAAACAGAAATATTCCCTAAGTCATTCTTTTTATTTTTTAAAAGCGGATCATCTCTAGGCCCGTAGTTTAAACCTAATATTATTGCTGATTTTGCTTCAGGCCATAAATTAATTGGTGACTTTCTTCTATATTCTGTTTTTTTTAACCAATCCATTTCACCATAAAGTTTGTTTTTTAAAAATTTTTGAAATTCTTTTTGTATTTGATTTGGTATTTCAGGTTTAGTTATTTTGCAGACATCAAAACCAAAAGATTTTGATAATAAATTAATTTTTGTTTTAATTTCTTCTTTATTTTGTTTTTTATTATTCATTACTTTTGAAATTGTATTTTTTTAAAAAATTTTTTTCAAATTCTTTGAAACTATTACTTATTATGCTCTCCCTAGCTCTTTTAACAAGGTTCATATAAAATGATAAATTATGCCAAGTTAATAATGATGCACCTAAAATTTCTTTTGATTTAATTAAATGATGGATATATGCATTTGAAAAATTTTTACATGTATAACAAAAACAATCTTGATCTAATGGGTTTTTATCAAATTTATATTTTGCATTTTTTATATTAATTGGACCTAAAGAAGTAAAAGCTTGTCCATTTCTACCTGATCGTGTTGGAAGAACACAATCAAACATATCAACACCTCTTTTTATAGCACCTATAATATCATCCGGCTTACCTACTCCCATTAAATATCTAGGTTTATGTTTTGGTAATTTTTTTTCTGTTTTAATAATTGTATTAAACATTACATCTTGAGGTTCTCCAACTGCGAGACCTCCAATTGCGTAACCTTCAAAATCAATTTTTGTTAATTCATTACATGAAGTTTCTCTTAAGTCCTCAAAATCTGATCCTTGAACAATACCAAATTGTCCGTAACCAGGTCTATTTATAAAGGCTTCTCTTGATCTTTTTGCCCATTCAATAGATAAATTAGTCGAATTTTCAGCATCTGTTCTCAATGCAGGATATTTAATACATTCATCTAATTGCATTGTAATTGTTGAACCTAAAATATGTTGAAATTGAGTGCTAATTTCAGGGGTTAAAAATATTTTTTTCCCATCTAAATGAGATTGAAAATAAACTCCTTTATCAGTTACCTTTGTTAATTTAGAGAGACTCATAATTTGAAATCCTCCTGAATCAGTCAATATTGGTTTTTCCCAATTAATAAATGAACTTAAACCACCAAACTTTTTTATAACTTCTTGACCAGGTCTTAAATAAAGATGATAAGTATTACCCAAAATGATTTGCGAACCTAATTTTAAAACATCTTTTAAATGCATAGCTTTTACTGTACCTAAAGTACCTACTGGCATAAAAATTGGTGTTTCGATATCACCATGTGCTGTCTTAAGTAATCCGGCTCTTGCTTTACTATCTTCAGCGACTAATGAAAAATCAAATTTTATTGACATAACCTTTTCTCTTCAGTAAGCAACAATCTCCATAAGAATAAAATCTATACAATTTATTTATTGCATGATCATAAATTTTTTTCACCTCCTCTTCTCCGGAAAAGGCTGAGATTAAAATTAATAAAGTAGATTTTGGTAAATGAAAATTTGTTAGTAAGTAGTCTACAACATTAAATTTAAATCCTGGTTTGATATATATATCCGTCTTATCAGAACAACTTTTTATTTCATTGAACTTTAAAAAAGTTGCTTCCAATGTTCTCATAACAGTTGTGCCAACAGCAATTATTTTTTTTCCATTTAGTTTTGCATTTTTTAAAATATTTACTGTATTTTGTGAAATTTCAAAAGATTCAAAATGCATTTTATGATCATTTATATTTTGAGTTTTAACTGGAAGAAAAGTACCTGCACCAACGTGCAAAGTTATAGAAGTAATCAAAATTTTTTTCTTAATTAAAGTATCAATTATTTCTTTAGTAAAATGCAGCCCAGCAGTAGGAGCAGCAACAGCACCTATCTTTTTTGCAAAAAATGTTTGATAATGTTTTTCATTTTCTAAGTTTTCATTTTTTATATATGGTGGTAATGGTGTGATTCCATATTTAGAAATTTTGTCTAGCAACTCATTACCAGAAAAATTAAACCTTAACAGAACTTCTCCATGTTCTTTTTTTTCTAAAATTATTGCTTTAAAAGATTTAGAAAAATATACCACGTCATTTTTTCTACACTTCTTTGCTGGTTTGCAAAAGGCATGCCATTGATCTTCACTATTTTTCATATGAAGATTAAAACTAAGTTTTTTTTCATTAACTAAACCAATTAATTTAGCTTTTAAAACTTTTGTATCATTTACAACTATTACATCACCAGGTCTCAGAAGATTTGGTAAATCATAAAAATGAAAATCACCTAACTCTGAGTTAACACAAGATAATAATTTTGAATTATGCCTTGGATTTACTGGTTGTTGAGCAATTAAATCTTCTGGAAGATTAAAATCAAATTGATCTATATTCATTGTCTATTTAAATATTTGAATCACACCAACTATCTTTTCATCATTATTTTTTACAACTAATGATTGTAATCTGGCCTCTTTCATTCTCTCATGAGCAACTTGTAAGTTATCATTCTCATATGCTGTCATAGGTGATTTATTTAAAATATCTTTTATTTCTATTTTAGTAAAATCATCTGACGTTAATAAAGATCTTCTAAGATCACCATCTGTAATAATACCTTCAAGTTCTTTTTCATTTCCAATTAATGCTAATCCTAATCTACTTTCTGTCATTTTTAGAACAACTTCTTTCATAGTTCCATTTTTGTTCACAAAAGGTAAATTTTGAGCAATCATTTCTTCCTTAACACTCAATAACAATCTTCTACCTAAAGAGCCACCAGGGTGAGTTAGTGCAAAATCCTCTTGTTTGAAGTTTTTTAAATTCATTAAAGAAACAGCTAGAGCATCACCAATTATTAATGTTGTTAAAGTTGATGTAGTTGGAGCCAAATTTAATGGACAAGCTTCTTTATCTACAGATATGTTTAAAACAATGTCTGAATTTTTTGCTAGATTAGAATTTAATTCACCTGTCATTACAATTATTTTAACCTTCAATCTCTTTAATGCAGGTAAAAGTGCTAAAATTTCATCAGTTTCACCTGAATATGATATTAAAATAATAATGCTTTTTGATTGAACTATACCTAAATCGCCATGGATAGCCTCACCAGGATGCAAGAAATAACTTGGCGTTCCAGTTGATGCTAAGGTAGCAGAAATCTTTCTTCCAACTAACCCAGATTTTCCCATTCCGCAAATAACAATATGACCATCTGAAGAATTAATTAACTTTACAGCTTTTTCAAATTCTGGATCAAAAAGTTTTTCGAGTCTATCAATTGCATTTTTATAAGTTTTTGTTAAATTTAAAAATGTTTCTTTTGCTTGCACTTATTAGCCTTTTTTTGATTAACTATGTATATAATTAATTTATTGATATGACAATGAAAATACACTTCACATCATCGAATAGTAAAGAAGCTCTCACTCTTAAATCTAAATATTGTGAACTTTACAATCAATCTATTTTAAAAGAAGCAGATGTAATTGTGGCAATAGGTGGTGACGGAGAAATGTTAAAAGCTCTAAGACTTGCAATTAAAAACAACTCTTCTGTTTTTGGTTTAAATAAAGGTCATATTGGTTTCTTGATGAATAAAATTAATAAATCAAATTTGATTAAGAGAATAAACAAAGCTAGTCAATTAACTGTCCATCCTCTCGAGATGGAATGTTTTGATCATAAAGGGAAAAAACAAAAATTTCTAGGAATAAATGAAATTTCATTATTCAGAAATACAAATCAAAGTTCAATTATTTCTATTTCAGTTGATGGAGTGGAAAGACTAAAAGATTTATATTGTGATGGAATTTTAGTATCTACTCCAGTTGGGTCAACGGCTTATAATTACTCTGCAAAAGGACCAATCATACCACTTAAATCCGATATACTTGCATTGACACCAATAAGTCCATTCAGACCAAGAAATTGGCAAGGAGCTTTATTAAATAATAATTCGATTGTTACGTTTACAATAAAAAACCCAGAATATAGACCAGTTAATGCCAGCGCAGATTCAGAAGAAGTTAAAAACATTAAAAAAGTAATAATTAAATTGAGAAAAGATATTAATATAAAACTTTTGCACGATCCTGAAGATAATATGGAAAACAGACATTTAAAAGAACAATTTTTAATAGACTAAATTAACTTGTTTTTTTATCTCTTTTTGTTTGTTCCACATTTCACAATATAATCCTTCATTTTTTAACAAATTACTATGCTTTCCTTGTTCAATTATTTTTCCTTTAGACATAACTACGATCTTATCACAGTTTCGAATGGTAGTTAATCTATGAGCAATTATTATTTTCGTACTATTTTTAAAATATTTATCTATTGAATCCAAGACCAATTTCTCTGTTTTAGAGTCAAGAGCGGACGTTGCCTCATCTAAAATTAAAATTTTTGGTTTTTTTAACATCATTCTAGCGATTGCTATCCTTTGCTTTTCTCCCCCTGATAATTTCAAACCTCTTTCACCAACAATAGTTTCATACTTTAAATCCAAAGATTCAATAAAGTCATCTAAATTACAAAGTTTAACTACTTTTCTGATCTCTTTCATAGAAGCGTTTTGGTTTCCATAAGAAAGATTAAAACCTATTGTATTATTGAACATGATTGTATCTTGAGGAACAACACCAATAATTGATCTTATAGAGTCCATTTTACAATCTTTTAATTTTTGTTTATCAATTGTAATTTCACCTTTATCAGGATCATAAAATCTAAAAAGTAACTTAGTTAAAGTAGATTTTCCACAACCAGTTGGTCCGACAATTGCTGTACTTTTACCTCCTTCTATTTCAAGATTTAAATTTTTAATGATATTTCTAGAATTATAGTTAAAACCCAAGTTTGAAATATTTATTTTACCATCATGAAATTTAAAATTCTTGGCATTATCTTGATCAAATATATCTAACTTTTCATTCATTAATTCAAACATTTTTTTCATATCGAAAATTGATTGTCTTATTTCCCTATAAACATATCCTAAAAATTCTAATGGCACATATAATTGAAGCAAAAATGTGTTTACAACCACAAAATCACCAAGGCTCATTTTTTCATGGTAAATATCATATGCAGCCATCGACATAATAGAAAATAAACCTAAAGAAATAATTAAACCTTGTCCTAGATTTACAGCTGTTAGTGACAGTCTTGTTTTTACAGCTTTGTCTTCATAATCTTTGAGAGCATTGTTATAAGAATTTATTTCTTTAATTTCAGAATTAAAATATTTCACTGTTTCATAATTAAGTAAACTATCGACCATTTTACTTCCTGCATTTTCATCAGATTCATTCATTTTTTTTCTGATTAAGATCCTCCATTCAGTCAGTTTAAAAGTGAAAATACCGTAAAGAACAACAGTTAATAATGTAGCGGCACAATAAAAAAAACCAAATGTACTCCAAAGTACCACTCCTACCATTATCACCTCTAAAACAACAGGTATAACTTCAAAAATACTAAACCTTAATAAAAGCTCTATCCCTTTAGCACCTCGATCAAGAGCTCTAGATAATCCTCCTGTTTTTCTGTTAAGATGAAAATTTAAAGATAAGTTATGCAGATGTTGAAAGGCAAATAATGCTGCGGCTCTTACAGATTTTTGAGCAACTTTTATGAAAACAAATTGTTTAGCTTCATCAAAAAATACCTTGGCAAAGCGAGCAAAACCATAACAACCAATTAATACAATTATTAAATAAAAGTTTGAAAATTCTTTTTTATTTACTAAATCAACAGAATATCCATATAAAAATGGTATCAATATGTTAGTTAATGTTCCTAAAAAAAGAAAAAAAATAGCTACAAATATTCGAACTGGAATTTCAACATTACCTTTCGGAATAACAAAATCATAAAGTTGTTTGAATATAGAAAGGAAATCCAATGTATTTGGGTTTATTGATTCATTAACATTTTGTTTCATGGAGAATTAAGAGCTTGATACTGTGAAACTTTCACCACATCCGCATCTTGAAATTTCATTTGGATTTTCAAATTCGAAGCCTGAACTAAATTTACTTTCTTTATAATCCATTTTTGATCCAATTAAAAACATTGTTGCAGCAGGATCTATTAAAATAAGTACGTCATCAACAAGTACTTTTTCTTCAAATGGTTTTACTTCTTTAGCGTACTCAATATTATATTTCAAACCTGAACAACCAGCTGTTTTAATACCAACTCTTAATCCAACAATATCATTATCTGTTTTTTTCATAAGGAATTTCACCCTATTTAATGCAGCATCAGTAATGGTCAAAATTTGTTTGTTATTTTCCATTTATATATCTAACGCTAATTTAGCGTCCTCGCTCATTCTTTTTTTTGTCCATGGTGGATCCCACACAAGCTCTACTTCAATTAGACCTATATTTTTAATTTTAGTCAACTCATCTGCAACCTGTTTTGGTAATTCACCCGCAACAGGGCATCCAGGTGATGTTAAAGACATTTTTATAAACACATTATTACCTTTTGATATATTTATATCATATATAAGACCTAAATCATAAATATTGACTGGTATCTCTGGATCATAAACATTTGTTAAATTAGAGATTATATCTTTTTCACTTATTGAAATTTTATCAAAAGTATTTTTATTCCCTAATTTTATTATAAATGGTTTTGTTGAACCTTTTGGATAGTTTGGTATAAAATCATAAAGTGTTTTTGTATCTTTATTCATCATTTAAAAATCTTCTTAACTTTTTCTAAGGATAATACTAATCTATCGAAATCTTCATATGTTGAATAAGCTCCAACTGATGCTCTAGTTGTAGAACTTAAATTAAAATGATCTAAAAGTGGTTGTGCACAATGATGACCAGCTCTCACTGCCACACCTTCTCTGTCAATTATTGTAGCAATATCATGAGAATGTGCGCAGTCCATTGTAAAAGAAATTACTCCAGCTTTATTTTTATTTTTTCCAAAAATATTTACACCATCTATTTTTTCAAGTTTATCATATGCATAGGAAATCAATTTTTGTTCATGATTACCAATATTTTCAATTCCATATTTATTAATCCAATCAATAGCTTTGCCTAATGCAATTGCTTGAACAATAGGAGGGGTCCCAGCTTCAAACTTTAGAGGTGGGTCTGCAAAAGTAGTTTTATCAATGCTTACTACGTCAATCATGTCACCTCCACATAAAAAAGGAGGCATGTTTTCTAGTAATTTATAATTTCCATAGAGAATACCAATTCCAGTTGGTCCGTATAATTTATGTCCAGAAAAACAATAAAAATCACAACCAATTTTTTTAACATCTACAGGGAAGTGATTTATTCCCTGGCATCCATCTACTAAAGAAATAGCATTAACAGATTTAGCCAAATCACAAATTTCTTTAATTGGAAATATTGTCCCTAAAACATTTGAAACGTGAGGAAACGTTATGACTTTAGTTTTATCTGATATAAGTGATTTAATGATATTTATATCAAAATCTTTATCAGGATCAAAATAAGCAACCTTTATGTTAGCTTTTTTTATTCCAGCAATATATTGCCAAGGTACAAAATTAGCATGATGCTCTGCGATTGTTAAAATTATTTCATCATTAGGACTTAGATTTTCCATTCCCCAACTATAAGCAACTAGGTTTATTGATGCAGTTGCACCTGACGTAAAGATAATCTCTTTTTCATCTGCATTGATAAATTTTGCAACTTTTCGTCTAGCTTCTTCATAACTCTCTGTAGCTTTTTCTGATAAAAAATGTAATCCCCTGTGTACATTCGAATATTCCTTAGAGTAGTTATTATTAATTACATCAATTACATCTTTTGGCTTTTGCATAGATGCTGCTGAATCTAAGTAAACTAACGATTTATCCCAAACTTTTTGTTTTAATGCTGGAAATTCATTAATAATTTTTTGAGCATCAAAATTCTTATGTATATCATTCATATTCATTAGTTAATAATTTATTAATTTTAGTTTTAGTTTTATTATATATAATATCATGAAATTTATCACTAATTGATAAAGAAATCATCTCATTTAAAAATGCATCTATAAGAATAACTTTAGCTTTTTGTTTAGATATACCCCTACTTGAAAGATAAAAAATTTGATCTTCATCTAATTCGCCAACTGTTGCTCCATGCCCACATATCACATCATCTGCATAAATTTCAAGTTCAGGCTTAGAATTGGATACAGCTTTATCTGATAACATAATAGCCCTACTCATTTGTTTAGCTTCAGTTTTCTGTGCAAGTTTTTCAACTCTAACTTTACCTTGAAAGACTGCAGTTGATTCTTCTCCTAGTACACCTTTAACAATTTGAGAAGATTTACAATTAGGTACATTATGATAAACACATGAAGTTAAATCATGATGCTGATTTCCCGATGATAAATAAATACCATTAATATCTGCATTTGAGTTTTCCCCTTCTAACAAAGTATGCATTTCCGATCTAGTGAATTCACCACCTTTAATAAGAGCAAAACTTCTTAAATTAGCTTCTTCCTTTATTACAGAAAGTGTCAATGATAGATTATGTGAATTTATTTTATCATCATATATTTTAATAATTTCTAAATTTGAGTTTTCTGATAAATTTATAATTTCAAAAGGAGCTAATAATCCGGCATAAGTTGAGTAATGTTGAAAAACTTGAACATTTGTATTTTTATCTAAATCAATAAAAATAAATGGATGTATTGAAGTATTTTCAGTTCCACCTAAATTAAAGATTTCAATTGGTTTATAAAACTTTATATCATTTTTAAATTTAATTTTAAAAAACTTCTCAGAACATGAAAGGGTAGAATTTAATGTTGGGTGATTTTTTACAGATAAGTTATCAAACTTATTAATTATCTCTTTAAAATCTTCTATTTGAACTTCTTCAATTACAATTTCTGAAAGTAATTTATCCGACAATTTTTTTTCAAATTTTCCATTCACAAAAACTAAAGATATTGAATCTTTTATTAATTTATTAATATTAAAATCTTGTTGATTTTCAAAATTTAATGGTAAAATATTTTTTCTAGCTAAGTTGCCTAATCGGCTAAATTTCCAAGCTTCATCTCTTGGAGAAGGCCAAGACTTTAAATTCAAATAAGGTTTTCTTTGAGGTTGATTTGGATAAACTTTATTAACAAATTTTTCTAAATTTGAAAAGAATTGGTCATTTCTAGCTTTTTTCATTCAAAATCTCAGAATAACCATTTTTTTCTACGTATAAAGCTAGGTCTGCATCTCCAGATTTAATAATTTTACCGTCTGACATTATATGGACAATGTCTGGTTTTATATAATCCAATAATCTTTGATAATGAGTGATTACAACTACAGCATTTTTTTTATCTTTTAGATTATTAACACCTTCAGAAACTATTTTTAATGCGTCTACGTCTAAACCAGAATCAGTCTCATCTAGAACAGAAATTTTTGGATCTAAAAGAGCCATCTGAAGTATTTCAAATCTTTTTTTCTCTCCACCAGAAAAGCCAAAATTTACATATCTTTTTAACATTTCATCTTTAATACTAAGATTTTCAGCAACTTTTCTTAAAAGCTTTATAAAATCAAGATGTGATAATTCATTTTCACCTAAATATTTTTTTCTAGAGTTAAAAATTTCTCTTAAAAAATTTGTGCTAGATACACCAGGTAGTTCTACTGGATATTGGAAAGCTAAAAACAGCCCTAAATTTGATCTTTCATCTGGTGAAAGTGGAGTAAGATCAATATTCTCAAAATTAATGCTTCCATTATCTAATTCATAGCCATCTCTTCCAGCTAACATATATGAAAGTGTACTTTTTCCAGACCCGTTTGGACCCATAATCGCATGAGTTTCTCCCTCATTAACGTTTAATGATAATCCTTTTAATATCTTTTTATTATCAATGCTTAATTCAGCATTTTTAATCTCAAGTATAGGCATAAGGCTTTACCCTACAGAACCTTCTAAACTGATACCTATTAATTTTTGAGCCTCAACAGCAAATTCCATAGGGAGTTCTTTCATGACTTCTTTACAAAATCCATTTACAATCATAGAAGTTGCTTGTTCAGCATCTAGACCCCTTTGCATACAATAAAACAGTTGGTCTTCTGATATTTTTGAAGTGGTTGCCTCATGCTCAACCTTAGCATTTGATACATGTTGATTAATATAAGGTACTGTATGTGCTGAACAGGTGTCACCAATAAGTAAAGAATCGCACTGAGTAAAATTGCGTGCGTTGTAAGCGCCTTTTTGTATTTGAACTTGTCCTCTGTATGTGTTTTGTGACTTTCCTGCTGAAATACCTTTTGAAATAATTGTAGATTTTGTGTTTTTACCAATATGTATCATTTTAGTACCAGTATCCGCCTGTTGAGCATTATTAGTAATTGCTACTGAATAAAATTCTCCAATTGAATTATCCCCCATAAGAATACAAGATGGGTACTTCCACGTGATTGAAGAGCCTGTTTCAACTTGTGTCCAAGATATCTTAGAGTTTTCTCCTAAACATTTACCTCTTTTAGTTACAAAATTATATATTCCACCTTTACCTTGTTCATCCCCTGGATACCAATTTTGTACAGTTGAGTACTTTATCTGTGATTTGTTCATAGCAACTAGTTCAACTACAGCAGCATGCAATTGATTTTCATCTCTTTGTGGAGCTGTACATCCCTCCAAATAAGAGACATAACCTTCATCCTCTACAACTATTAATGTTCTCTCAAATTGACCGGTATTTTTTTCATTTATCCTAAAATAAGTAGATAATTCCATAGGGCATTTAACTCCTTTTGGAATATATACAAATGAACCATCAGTAAAAACAGCAGAATTAAGAGCAGTATAATAATTGTCAGTTACTGGTACTACAGAACCAATATATTTCTTTACCAAATCAGGATGATTTTTTATTGCTTCGGAAATTGGACAGAAAATCACACCAACTTCTGAAAGTTTTTCTCTAAAAGTTGTAGCCACAGAAACAGAATCAAAAACCGCATCAACCGCAACACCAGCTAACATTTTTTGTTCATTTAGAGGTATACCTAATTTTTCGTATGTTTTTAATAGTTCAGGATCAACTTCTTCTAGACTATTTAACTTTTTTTTGGCTTTTGGAGCAGCATAATAATAAATATCTTGAAAATCTATATCTGGAAAAGAAACTTTTGCCCAATTAGGCTTTTCCATTCTTTTCCATTTTTTAAAAGCTTCTAATCTCCAGTCCAACATCCATTTTGGCTCGTCTTTTTTTTGAGAGATAAATCTTATAATATCTTCATTGAGACCTTTAGGAGCCTTATCAACTTCAATCTCAGTGGAAAATCCATATTTATATTTATCTGTAGTTGTTTTTACTTGATTAATAGTTTCAGTTGTTGCTACCACTTTAATATACCTTATTTGAAAATATTACTGATCTTAGATTATATATAGTATTATATAACATTAATTAAAGAACATTTAATAAATTATTAATTCCTAACTTGAGGCTTTAATAAATATTTACCTTTTTGGATCCCACTAAACATTTGTTCAAGATCAGGATGATCAACTGGACCATTATCACTATCCATAATAATATTTTGTTGAGAAACATACGCAGAATAAAATGTTTCAGAATTTTCAGCCATTAAATGATAAAATGGTTGTTTCTTTGAAGGTCTTAAATCTGCTGGAATTGATTGATACCACTCTTCTGTATTTGAAAACTCTGGGTCAACATCAACAATAACACCTCTAAATGGATATATTCTATGTTTAACAATATCACCAATGTTAAACATTGGATTTTTGGAAACTTTTTTTTTATCAACCATACCCGTCACCTTATATAAAATATCAAATTCAAAATAAAATATTTTAAAATTATAAAATTAATGAAAATATTAATTTTTTGCTTTGATTTTTAATATCTGTTTACCATTATACATACCAGTTTTTAAATCAATGTGATGAGGACGATGCAACTCACCAGTGTCCTTATTTTCAACATACGTATCATTATCAATAGCATCATGAGATCTTCTCATTCCACGTCTTGACTTAGTTATTTTACTTTTAGGAACAGCCATTTTTTTCTCTCTACTAAATATATTTAATGGTGGAGCTGGACGGGATCGAACCGACGACCTGATGCTTGCAAAGCACCCGCTCTCCCAACTGAGCTACAGCCCCATTTACATATATTTGTGATATAACTAACTTAGATTTACGTCAAGTAATTTATCATATATATTATGAGCAAATATTGAGATATTGCTTAAATGATATTTAAAACAGTTCAAATACAAAAATGTGTTGGTTATATATTACCAGAAAATATTTTTGTTATTAAAAATGGAAAAAAAGTTAAACTTTCTAAAGGAACTAAAATTAACCAACAAATTAAAAACATTCTTGTAAGTAATGGTTTTAAAAAAATTAGTGGTTTTTTACTTAGTGAAAATGATTTTGATGAAAATCAAGCATCAGATCTAATAGCTAGAAGTATATGTAAAAATAAATTAAATAATTTAAATTATCAAAATCTAAATACTGGAAGAAGTAATATTTATAGTACTAAATCAGGATTATTCATTTATAACGCAAACAATTTAATAAAATTGAATAATAATTCAAAAATTGCCATAAGTGCAATAAGACCATTTTCTAAAGTTGAACGAAACCAAGAACTAATTACAGCCAAAGTAATACCTTATGGAATTGATAAAAAACTCTTACAAAGAAATAGTTTGAGACTAAAAGACACTTTTAGAGTGGTACCTTTCAAAAAGAAGAGTATAACTTTAATTCAAACATTCGACAATAAAATCAATGAAAAACTCATAGTTAAGTCTAGAAATGTTACGCAAAAACGATTGGAATTATGTGGTATAAAAAAAATCGAAGAGATTATAATTCCTCATAAAGAGAATATTTTATGTAATAAAATAAAAATTTGCATAAATCGAAATGTTGATATTATTTTAATCATTGGTCCACATGCTATAACGCACATTAAAGATGTAATCCCAAATGCCATTTCAAAAAGTGGAGCAAAAATAATCAGATTTGGTATTCCTGTTGAACCAGGAAACTTATTGTTACTATCTAAATTTAAATCCTTTAATAAAGATATTTATATTATTGGCATGCCAAGTTGCGCAAAATCTCCAAAAGAAAATGGTTTGGACTGGGTTTTGTGGCGTATTCTATGTAATATTAATTTTAAAAATTATAATCTCAATGAATTATCAGTTGGTGGTTTGATAAGATAGAATTTATCTAATCACTAGGACCTAAATGTTTTAAATTTTTAACTTTTGATAACTTGATTTGTTTTTCTCTTTCATTAAATCTCTTTTTTTGTTTAATTGTTGTATGGTCATAACAATATTCACAACTTTGACCTTTAAGATAATGTTTGTTTTTTTTATTTTCCTTACTCAAGGGCGTTCTACAAGCATAACACATATCATATTCGCCCTTTTCAAGAGAACCATTTATAGAAACACGATAATCAAAAACAAAACATTCACCCATCCATTCATTTTCACCGGGTTTAACATTTTCTAAATACTTTAAAATTCCTCCATCCAAATGAAAAACATTTTCAAACCCAATTTGTTTCAAGTATGATGTAGATTTTTCACAACGAATACCACCTGTACAAAACATTCCAATTTTTGATTTTTTTGAAACTTTTTTATCAATTAAATTTTTTTGAACCCACTTCGGAAAATCTCTAAAAGATTTAATTTTAGGATTAATACTGTTTTTAAAGGTTCCAATAGATACTTCATAATTATTTCTAGTATCTATTACCATGCTATCACTTTCATTTAAAAACTCATTCCATTCTTCTACATTTAAATATTTACCTACAAGATTAGTTGGGCTTACTTCTGGTATACCAATTGTGACTATTTCTTTTTTGAGTCTTACTTTCATTCTCAAAAAAGGATTTTTATTAGTACAAGAAAATTTTGGAGTAATATCCTTAAATTGACTAAATTTATCTATAAATAAAAAGAATTTTTTTAGATCACTTTCTGAGCCAGCAATAGTTCCATTAGCCCCCTCATTTGCAAATAATATTGTACCTTTTATATCTGTTTTACTTAAATATTTATCAAATTTAATTTTTAATTCTTTATAATTTTCTAATACTAAAAATTTGTAAAAAGTTGAAATGATGTATTTATCTAGTGTAGAGTTATTTTTATTTAGATAATTTTGTAAATTTTGATTTAATGACATAATTTTTTACTAAACCTTATCATATAACAAATGTTACTTTAGGAGTTAAGATGAATAACATAGATAAAACCACAGCACAAAAAATAATTGAAAAATCGTTTGAAAAAGGTCGTGAATTAAAACTTAATCCATTAATGGTTGTAGTTCTTGACAACAGAGGTGCTGTCAAGGCATGTGCAGCAGAAGATGGGACAAGTCCATTAAGGTTTAATATTGCTTATGGAAAAGCAAATGGAGCATTTCAGATGGGGATGGGTTCAAGAGCTTTGTTTAATAGAGCTGAACAACAAGCTTATTTTATCAATGCTGTAAATGCTTTGACAGAAGGAAACTTAGTTCCAGTTCCAGGAGGTGTTTTGATCAGAAACAGTAATAAGGACATCATTGGATCTATTGGAATATCAGGAGATACGTCTGATAATGATGAAAGTGCAGCTATTTACGGTATTGAAAGCGTAAATTTAATTCCAGATATTGGTTAAATAGTAAAAAGTAAATGGCCCACTAAAAATCAAAATTAGAACTAATAACGCATAATCATTTTTTTTTGATGGATAATCTTTTTGTATAAAATTTTTATCCTTAGATTTCCCATCGATCATTTGATTAATTATTTTTTCTTTTAAAAAAAATTGATAATAACATGTAGCACTTAAATGGAGAATTATTAACAAGTATAAAAAATAATGTAAAATATCATGAGTATTTGTAAAAAATTCAACTAATTGAGGAGCCAATTTTACAAATGGCCCATCATAAAAAATATCATCTGAAGAAAACATACCTGAGACTGATGTTAGCAAAATTAATCCAAAAATTGAAAAAATAGATAAAGAACCAAGTGGATTATGTCCAAAATATTTTTTCTCTTTATTTTTGAAATAATTTAATAGACACTTCTTGTTAAGATTAAAATTTCTAAACTTTGAATAATAACCACCAAAAAAACCCCAATAAATTCTAAATAAAATTAAAAAAAATAAAGTTATTCCTGAAATTTCATGAATATAAAAATATGAAAATTTTCCTGATATTATTGATATAGTTATTGTTATGATTAACATTAAATGAAATATTCTAATGTTTAAATCCCAAATCATAGTTTATTATTAAATAAATTTTGAAATTAATATATTAAAAATGCAAAAAAACTGGTCCCTAAAAATTTTAAATAGTTTTAAAAAACTAAGTGAATTAGATGATGACTTGAAATATATAATTAACAAATATAACCTCCCAGATTCACGCAAGGAAAGTAACACTTTTGAAACTTTAATGAAAATAATAATTGGCCAACAAATTTCTCGAAAAGCCGCTGAAAGTATATATCAGAAACTTAAAGAAGAAAAGATCACTACATATAAAAATTTTTTGAATACTGATGACAAATTATTAAAAAATCTTGGTTTATCATTTAGAAAAATTATATACATTAAAGACTTAGCAAAAAATATTTATGAAAAAAAAATTATCTTAAATGAGTTTAAAAAATCATCTTCAGAGGTCGTATATAATTCTCTTATAAAAATTAAAGGTATTGGCAAATGGACAATTAATAATTATCAATTGTTTGTATTAGAAGATTGTGATGCTTGGCCTGGTGGAGATTTAGCTGTTCAAGAAGCCATTAAAAGTTTAAAAAATTTAGACGAAAGGCCCGATGAAAATGAATCAAATAATATAGCAGAAAAATGGAGACCTTTTAGGGGGTCTGCCGCTTTGCTGTTATGGCATTACTACAGTAAAAAAAATGATTAAATATGACGAAATCAAAAACATTATCAAAATAATTGAAGAGTGCAGTGCTGTTGCATTAACTTTTTATAAAAAAAAACGGCTTGAAGTATCTATTAAAGATGACAACTCACCTGTAACAAAAGCTGATTTAGAAATTAGTAGAATAGCAACTAATAAAATTTCTAAAATGTTTCCTAATGATAAAATAATATCAGAGGAAAACATAACTAATTTAAATGAAGTTGATATGACTAAATATTGGCTTATTGATCCTATAGATGGTACTAAAGAATTCATAACTAAAAGTGGTTTTTTTACAATTAATTTTGCATTAATATTAAATAATAAACCTGTTTTTGGAATTATATGTCAACCAACAACTTCTTCTATTTGGTTTAACAATAATAATAAAGCATATAAAATTAAGAATACATATAACATTTTAGATGCTAAAGAATTAAAACCTAAAACTATAAATTACAATAAACTCAATATGATTTGTAGTTCTACAAACTTAAAATCAGGTATAAAAAATTGGTTAAATTTGATTAATCCATTAAAAATTTCAGATATAGGATCAAGTCTTAAATTCTGTTATCTTGCGGAGGGTAAGTATAATATTTACCCAAGATCGATACCAACCATGGAGTGGGACACAGCTGCAGGACATAGTATTTTAAAAGCAAGTGGCGGTAATATTTTTACTACAAATGGATTAGAATTATATTATGGGAAAAATCATTTAAAAAATGGTAACTTTATAGCTTTTAGTAATTTTAAAAAATTTCCATTATCCAAATTTTTTTTAGAAAATATTGATGATTATAAAGTTTATATTAAAAGAATTGAAACTGCATCAAGCTCCTTAAAAAATGGAAAGCTTGTTGTTTTTCCTACTGAAACAGTTTTTGGATTAGGAGCCATCGGAAATAATGTTCAAGCTATCTCTTCAATTTATGCAGCAAAAAACAGACCGCAAAACAATCCTCTTATTGCACATTTTTCTTCCCTAGAGCAAGTAAAAAAATATGTGATTTTTACGGATCTAGCTAATAGACTAGCGACTAATTTTTGGCCTGGTCCTCTAACAATGGTTCTAAATATAAATGAAAAAAATCGATTTTCAAAAATTTTATCAAGAGGAAAAAATACACTCGCAGTAAGAATTCCTTCTCATCCAGTAGCTTTAGATTTAATATCAAAATCTGAAAACCCTATTTTAGCTCCTAGTGCAAATAGATCTGGAGGAGTTAGTCCAACTTCTGCAGAACATGTGAGACAAGACTTTAAAAAATTAAATGGTCCAACTTGGGAAGTTTCTGATATTTTAGATTTTAATGGGTGTGAAATTGGTATTGAGTCATCTGTTTTAGATTGTAGAAACGAACTTCCTGTAATTTTAAGAGAGGGATTTATTACACTAAAAAACATAGAAGATGTTTTGGGTATTAAAGTAATAAATAAAAATTTCTCTGATAAATTAATATCGCCTGGTATGTTACAAAAACATTATGCTCCTAAAACCAAAGTTTTATTAAACCAAAAAAAATATATAATTGGTTCAGCTTGTTTAAGTTTTGGCAAACTTCCAAAAGCTTTTAAAAATTGTGAACATATTTTTAATTTAAGTTTATCTGAAAATTTATTTGAAGCTTCCCATTTACTTTATGAAGGGTTAAGGTATTTAGATAAATTTGATTTAAAATTTATTCAAGTTTTACCTATTCCTAGCATAGGAATTGGAAAGGCTTTAAATGATAGATTAAAAAGAGCTTCTTTTAATGAATGATTATAAAAACAAAATAACTTCTTTAAATTTAAAATCTAAACCTATTTTTGATATTGAAGATCATCTTAAATATACCAAAGATTGGAGAGGACAGTATGTTGGAGATGCAATAGCAATTTTAAAACCCCACGATAAATATGAAGTATCAAAAATTTTAAAGTTTGCTAATGATAATGAAATTTCAATTGTTCCCCAAGGAGGAAATACAAGCCTTTGTGGTGGTGCAACCCCTCTTAAAAATTCTTTTTCAATTATTATAAGTACTGAAAAAATGAATAATATTATTGCTATAGATAAAGAATCAATGACAATAACTTTAGAACCAGGAGTTATTTTAAGTATCATCCATGAAAAAGTTGAAAAGAATGATCTTTTTTTTCCACTTAGTTTAGGAGCTAAAGGATCATGTACAATTGGTGGAAACTTATCTACAAATGCTGGGGGTATAAATGTCTTAAAATATGGTAACACAAGAGATCTATGTTTAGGTTTAGAAGTTGTCTTACCTAATGGTGATATAATGGACTTGTTAAAAATACTTAAAAAAGATAATACTGGTTACGATTTAAAAAATATTTTTATTGGTGCTGAAGGAACTCTTGGAATCATTACAGCTGCTACCATGAAATTATTTCCAAAATCAAAATTAAGTATTACTTCTTTTGTTGAAACGCTCTCAATAAATAATGCAATAAAACTTTTGAACCTTTTTGAACAAGAATTGAAAAACGAATTGGAAGCGTTTGAACTTATGCCAAAAGTTTTTTGGGAAGTGGCATCAAATAATACAGATAACTTATCACTTCCATTTAACAAAATGCCCGAAATGGGCGTTTTGTTAGAATTAACTACAACATCCACAAATGATACTTTGCTCAATAACGATGGGACGACGTTTCTTCATGAAAAACTTGAACATCTTTTGTCAAAAGCATTAGATGAAGAATTAATTGAGGATGCAATAATTTGTAAAAATGATTTGGAAAGAAATAAATTATGGGAAATTAGAGAAAATGCTGCTGAAAATGAAAAAAAAGAATTATTTAACTCTCATGCCAAAAAATGTCTTAAACATGATATTTCATTACCTATAAATAATATAGAAAAATTTCATCAAGAAACTCAAAAAATGATCTCGACAAAAATTAAAAATACAAGAACAATTTTCTTTGGTCATTTAGGGGATGGAAATTTACATTATAATATATTTGGGAATGGCAAAGGAGATGATGGATTTGAAAACCAATCACAAAATATAACAGAAAACTTATATAAAATTATTGAAAAATTAAATGGATCTTTTTCTGCAGAACATGGCATTGGACAATTAAAAAAAGATAATCTAAGATTTTTTAAAGACCCAGTAGCATATGATTTAATGAAAAATATAAAAAAAATGATTGATCCAAAAAATATAATGAACCCAGGTAAAATTCTAATTTAAAATGTTCAATTTCTTAAAATTTTAGCTATTATAACTACATGAAATTTATAATTTTAATATTATCATTTTTTCTTTTTTCAGTACCTTCTTATTCTCAAGATAACGCTAAAAATGATATAAAATTTACAAGCGATAGTTTGGAGGTTGATGAGAAAAAAAATCTAATGATTGCTAAAGGTAATGTTGTAATCAAATCTCAAAATGAAACTATCAAAGCAGATAAAGTTTTATATGACAAGAAATTAGATAAGGCTATAGCGACTGGTAATATATCAATTATTAATAATGATGGCACAGTTTATGAAATGTCAGAATTAACCTTAACAAATGAATTTAAAGAAATTTTGGCCTTAACTTTATTCGCGCAATTCATAGATAACTCAAAGATTAAGGCATCAAAATTTTTTAAAACTAATGAAAAAAGTATTTTTATTAATGGTGAATACACTCCATGTGACTGTGATTTTAAAAATAATGAAAAACCTCTCTGGCAACTAAATTCTAGTAAAATTACTCATGATATTAATGAAAAAACACTATATTTTAAAAATGTAGTACTTAAGATTTTTAATTTTCCAATCTTTTATTTCCCATTTTTAAGCCATCCTGACCCAAGTGTTAAGAGAAAAAGTGGTTTTTTAACACCCACATGGAGCTCTTCTAGTAGAAATGGTTTTCAATCTTCAATCCCATATTACTTTGTAACAAATAATGAGAGTTGGGACTCGACTTTTACAAATCATAATAAAGGTAAACATGGTTACATCAATCAATTAAATATTAGAAAAAAATTTAGTTCTGGATATTTAGAATCTAATTTATTTCAAGGAGAACTAGATACAAAAAATGAAAATAATGATACAGTTTTTGCAGGAAATTTAAATTTATACGGTGAACTTGAGAGCAATTGGCATGTTGAAGCTTTAGCAAAATATACAGATCAAGATACTTTTATGAAAAGGTATAATTTTGATACTTCTTTAAATTATAAAAATTATATTAAGACAAGCAAAATTTCAGAAAATTCAATTTCTGAAATTGAATGGTATAAATACCAGAACCTTGAAACAGACTCCAAAAATAATCAACCAAACCTTCAACCATCTATTAAACATAAATTATTTTTAAATAATCAAGATACTAATTCCGAAATTTCTTTAAGCGCCCATGAAATAAAAAATGATGAAGGTTATAATATTCAAAGGTGGTCAGGTTCTGGAATAGTAGAATATAAAATGTTCAATAAATTTGTAGATTTAATTCTAAGTGCTGAAACTGGATTAGACCTTTATGCTATTAAAACTAGACCCTCTACAGATACGAATGATAATAAATACCTTGATAGATTTTCACTAGGATTAAGTATTCTGTCAAAAAAAGATTTGTTTTATAATTTTGGAGAATATAATTTTCTTATTACACCAAAGTTTCAAATCTCATCAATGCATAGTACTGATAGGAAAGATGTCATTCCAAATAGAGACTCTTCAGATTTCAGAAATGACCATGCTAACTTATTTTTAACTAATCAATACCAAGGTAGAGATAATATACAAACAAATCAAAAGATAGATTTTGGCGTAGATAATGAACTACAAACAGGCATAGGTTCTTTTTCTTTTTTTATAGGACAAAGTCAAAGAATTGGAGGAACTAATAATAATATTTTAAATTCAAATTCAAATAGGCAGTCTGATTTTATTAGCGAATTGACGTGGGAAATTTCAGAAAAATATAATGTATCTTATAATGCACTCTTAGATCACCATGATTTAGAAGAAAATTATACAAGCTTCGAATTGTTTGGAAAACTGTCTGGTATAAATTATAATCTAATTCATCGATCTCTTGATAAAGATATTATTAATGATGAAAATGATAGAGAAGAACTTAAATTTTCTATTGGTAAAAAAATATTCGATGTAAATTTAAGCTACAGCGCAAGGTATGATTTAAATAATAATGAAACTGACTTAGTTTATGAAGAAATATCTTTATATTATGACTTAGAGTATATGTTTGATAATTGTCTTTCAATTAACTTTAGTTACAAAAACAACAAAGCTTCTTCTGACAGAGATATACTTCCAGAAAACTCTTATTTTTTAACACTTAAATTTAAAAACCTTGGTGAATACGGTATAAATTCATTATTTTAACTATTTCATTATTGATAATGTAGTTGGTGATAAGTTATGGACAGCTATTGTATTCCTATCAATTAGTTTTTCAACTTTTGGAGCAATATTGTTTATCCATTCATCACTTTCATAAACATCTTTATACAATTTTTGTTTATGATCTATATTTTTAAACCTTCTAATCCATATATATATATTTCTATTTTCTAAGGTTTCCATTTCGCGTTTTCCATTACTTAGATAAAATCTATCAAAACTATTTTCTGTAAAACTACCATGTATTATCATTCCTTTAGAAACTTGAAATGGAATGATAGTATTTTCC
Source organism: uncultured SAR116 cluster alpha proteobacterium (assembly GCA_902615025.1). Classification (GTDB taxonomy): domain Bacteria; phylum Pseudomonadota; class Alphaproteobacteria; order Puniceispirillales; family Marisalimonadaceae; genus TMED54. The sequence continues at coordinate 136,093 of CACMNV010000003.1, forward strand.
ATAAGTTTCAACCATTCAATCATTTTTCCTGGAAAAACTTGGTATATTCTTAATTCAAAAAATTCACTCATAAGTGATCCTTATCTAGTATAATTTTAAATTTACAATTTTAACTTAAAAAATACAATTTTTTATATAGGAAAAAATTAGGGATTTAATTATGGTAACTTATGAATTTAATAAATGTGGATGTCTGTTAATGACACATGCGGAAAATGTGATAAAAAACTGTTATATGATATGCTGAAAGTTAAAAATGGTTTAGTGCAAATATCAAAATGTCCAAATGGACATAAAAAAATTAAATCACCTTAATGCTGTGAACAAGATATGACACTCACTTTATAGAATTTTAATTTCTTTAATTGTAATAGTTGTAAATTTTGCAAATAAAAATCACAATAAAACTATAATTAAAGAAAAAAATTCGAATAATAATAAAATTAAAAAAAGAACTTAGCAAAAAAAAATATATCAAGATAGATTAATTACAAAAAAAATTTTAGAAAAAAAACAAAATGAACTTTTAGAATAAGATTAATAGAAAGTTCAATAAATAAACAAATTACTATAATTAATTTAGTGCAAAGACTTTTTAAACTAATTTTAAACTTCTTATAAAAAAACTACTTAATTTTAGATAAAATCATCAATTAAAATTAAAAGTTAATAAATACTTAAATTTACTTTTACTTATTAAATAGATGTTAATATTCTTGTCATTTTATAATCTTTGATTAAAGTTAGTATTGATTATTTTAGTTTCTAAAATAATTTTACTTTAGAAAGGAGGTGGTCTATGTCTAATATAATTTTATTTGCAACCACTTCCTATAGTCAAATATAGGAAAGTGAAAACTTAAAATTAAAATGGGGAATTTATTCCCCATGATTTTGAATATTAAATGATAGATACTTTTCAAGAATTAAAACTTAAACTATTAAAATCTAATTTAAACCAAAATTGGACTTTGCCTAACGAAATATGGAACGAAGAAATCCCCCATGATTATATGTATGAAGATACTTATTTACAATTGAGTTTTGTTTTTAATACCTTTACACAAAATGAATTGTTAAAATTAATTAAACTCACAAATAATGAAACAATTGATGGTATAAATAAAAATTTACTTATTGAAATAAATAATTATATAAAAAGTTGTGTAGATTTTATTAACTATGAAATTAAAGGTGAAGCAGAAAAATATTTTCAAAAGTTTAAAAATAATTCATGTTTTTCTTATGAAAAAAAAATTAAAATGTATTTAAATTCTATCCATCTTTAATCTTTTTTATCCAGAAAGTAATTTCTCTAAAACAAACATAATTAAAAATCAAAATTGGTATCAAATATACAATTGATAATAATACGACTAAAACAAATTCATCTATTGTGGCACTTTTTTTTTCAAAAATTAATAAGTAAAATGAAATTATTATACAAAAAAAACTTACTAAAGATATTATTCTGCTTAATTTAAATAAATTCATTTTATTTTTATAAAAATTTATAATTATAATATATAGATTTTTAATAATTTTAAATTAAAAAATGTTTGATAATTTATGAAAAAAACTTTTGTTTCTAATAAACCTAAAATAAGCATCAAATATGATGGGACAGGTGATTTATTAATTTTTTTACATGGAATAGGTGGAAATAAAGATAATTGGAATTTAAATTTTCCTATACTATCAAAACATTTTTTTTGTGTTTCTTGGGACACCCGTGGTTATGGTGAAAGTGAAGATTATAAAGGTGAACTATTATTCGACGATGTCATAAATGATTTACTAAGTATCTATAAATATTTTAATAAAAATAAAGCGCATATCATTGGTTTGTCTATGGGTGGGCAAATTGCATGTTTATTTTATGAAAAACATCCTGACAAAGTTAAATCTATGGTGTTATGTGATACTCATTTTGGCCTAGCAAATTTAGAAAAGGATGAAATTGATAAATTTATTAATAGTAGAAAAAAGCCTCTTTTGGAAGGCTTACAACCTAAAGATATTGCTCTCCCAGTAACAAAATCCTTAGTTGGTGATTTAAATAATAAAGTAGCTATTGAAGAATTAGTTAGTTCTATGAGTAAATTACACAAAGAAAGTTATTTAAAAACTATAGACACTTCTATGTCTACTTTTCATGACCATGTCTTTCCAAAAATTGATGTTCCAACTTTAATTTTAGTTGGAGAAAAAGATACATTAACACCACCATCTATGGCATTAGAAATTCACAAATTAATAAGAAATAGTGAGTTTTCAATAATTGAAAAAGCTGGGCATCTTATTAATATCGAGAATCCAAAAGCTTTTAATTATAAAATATTACAATTTTTAAAAAAATTTAATTGATATTACAAATAGAGACAATTTGAAATAATACAATTTTTTTTATTTACCCTAATTTACAAAACCTGAACAAATTATTATCTTTTTCATATTCTCTAAATCTATATTTTGGGTTGTCAATTAAGTAACCATTATCATCAAAAAGTTTT